>CAZZCT010000041.1:0-26466 GCA_964652365.1 uncultured Lentisphaerales bacterium | reverse complement strand
GCCGCGGGGGGCGCATTGGAGGGGTGGGCTGGGGGGTGCACGCGCGGCGGTTTCCCGGTGGGGGGGGGGGGGGGGGTCGAGCGTGAGACTGATGGTGTCGGCTACGCCCGGCGCGGTGGCTGCAATCGTCGCCTGGCCGAAGAGTGCGGCCAGACGCTGGGCCTCCGGATAAAGCGTGGCATCCCCGATCCCGATGGTGGCCGAAGGCGGGAAGGCGAACGATCCGGCCGACACGACGACTTGACGCGGCTGGGGCAACAACTGCAGCTTCATCCGGGAGGCTCCTTTGGTGTTTGCGCACCTGCGCAAGTTCGGACATCATAGCACACGTTTCGGGTTGCGCCAGCCGCGCGATGGAGTTCGACTGAAGGGAGCATGTCACAATGAAGACGACGCCAAGAGAAAACCTGCTACGTTCGCTCCGCCGCCAGGGCTTCGACTGGGTTCCGGTCGACTCGGGCGGTTTCTGCCCGGATCAGGTGGATGCATTCAAGCGCCGCTTTGGCCATGACGACATTGCCGGCTGGTTTGGCAACCCGTTACGTGGGTACGGCGTGGGCATGCAGCGCACGTTCGACGCACCCGCTGCGCTCTACCCCCGCGAGACGTTGCCCGACGACACGCACGTCGACGACTGGGGCGTGGGCCACTCGCGGCGCCCGGGTTGCTGGCATATGACCCACATGCACCACCCGCTCAAGGGCGAAGATGTCACGCTGGCCGAGATCCGCAACTATCCCCTGCCGCGGCTGCAGCCCGATTCCGAGGCCCAGGCCCGCCAGCAGGTCGACGCGATCCACGCCCTGGGGCTGGCGGCCATGGCCGGCATGGCCTGCACCGTCTGGGAGATCGCCTGGTACCTGCGGTCGATGGAGGACCTGATGGCCGACATGATGACCGGCGACCCGCGCGCCGAGGAGCACCTCGACCGGGTGACCGACAACGCCGTTGAGCGCATGCGGGTCTGCGCGCGCGCCGGGACCGACATCGTTCAACTCGGCGATGATATCGGCATGCAGCAGACCATCATGATGAGCCTCGACCTGTGGCGCACGTGGCTGAAGCCGCGCCTGGCGCGCGTGATCGCTGCCGGCCGTGAGATCAAGCCCGACCTGCTGGTGTTCTACCACTCCTGCGGCTACGTGCTGCCGTTTGTGCCCGAACTGGTCGAGGTGGGTGTGGATATCCTGAACCCGGTGCAGCCCGAGTGCATGGACTTCGCGGAGGTCCACCGCCTGAGCGGCGGCGCGCTCTCCTACTGGGGTACGGTTGGCACGCAGACCACCCTGCCGTTCGGCACGCCGGCCGAAGTTCGCGAGGTCGTCTGGCGCAACCTGCGCATCTGCGGGCCACAGGGCGGTCTGGTGATTTCGCCGACCCACCTGGTCGAGCCCGAAGTGCCGTGGGCGAACCTCGTCGCGATGAAGGAAGCGGCCGCGGAGTTCCGGCTATGACCCGTGCCATCGGAACCCCGACGGTCGTCGAGTGCCTCGATCCCGCCCACGGCCTGTGGGTGGTGCGTGCGGCCACTAACGGCTACCTGATCGTGCGCGACGGCGCCAGCCTGATGATCGATTGCCCGTGCCACGACGCCGCCGGCGCGCTGCGCGCGGCAGGGCTGCCCGCGCCCGAACTGATCCTGCATACCCAGGTGCAGGAAGAGCACTGCCGCGAGTGGGCCGCCTTTCCGGACGCGGATGTGCAGGTTGCCGCCGACGCCGTTGAGGTGGCGACCGTGTCGCCCGCCTTCCGGGCGGCCTGCGCCACGGTCTGGCCGCCGTCGCGTGAGTGGAGCACGCTCGGCGCCGATCCCTATGGCATTGCCGGCTGCGTGACCGAGCGGTCGCCCGGTCAGCCGCTGCGGGTCACCGGCCACCTGCAGCCGGGGCAGACGGTCGCCTGGCGCGGTCTCGAACTGGCGGTGCTGGCCTTGCCTGGCAGCGGGAAGCGTGCGATTGGCTTTCATTGGGCATCCTGCGGCGCGCTCTTCTCCGGCGACCTGGTGCACGCCGGCGGCAAACTCGTCAATTTCTACGATCTGGAGCGCTGCTATGGCGGCGGCGGCGGGCTGCTGGAGATGCGCGCCTCCGTCGAGAAGGTCCAGTCCCTGAGCCTCCGCCTGCTGCTGCCGTCGACCGGGCCGGTCATTGCCGATCCGAGCCGTGACCTGGAACTCCTCGCGCGCTGGCTGCAGCGGCCCCTGGGCGCGACCGTTCGGCGTGCCGGAACCGCTTCGGCACAAATCAACTACCAGCCGCTGCGCACCTTTGGCCGCTACCGCGTCGTTCGCGAAGGCATCTGCCAGAGTACCAACTTCGGCAACATTGTCTTGTATGTGGACGATGCCGGCCGCGGGTTGATGGTCGATCCCTGCAATTGCGTCTGGCTCTCGTGGGAGGAGAGCGTGGCCTCCATGCAGGAGGATCTTGATGCGTTCGAGCGCGAACTCGGGCTCAAGCGTATCGAAGTGGTGCTGGTGACGCATCCCCACGGCGACCACATGCAGTACGGCAACCTGCTGCGGCAGCGCTACGGCAGCCGCGTGCTGGCAACCCCCGATGTGGCGGCCGAACTGGCCTTCCCGGAGCGTTTTCCCTATCCCTGCATGCTGGACTGGTATGGCTTCCCGCCCTTTCGCAGCCTGCAGGTGGACGCGACCGTGCCCTATGACCGGCCACTGCTCTGGCACGACACGCCGATTCTGCCGCTGCACACCCCGGGGCATTGCTTTGCCCACGCCGCGTTCGCCATCGGTTGGCGCGGACAGAAGACTCTGTGCGCGGGCGACGTGCTGCAGTACGGCCAGGGACCGATCCGCGCCGGGTTGCCGTTCTGCTATAACGACAACGGCCACCCGGACCGTTCGCCTGCCGTGGCCTTCCGGCGGATGGCCGCCCAGCAGCCAGACTTGGTGTTGGGCGGACACAGCTATTCGTTCACGGACCCGGATTGCTCAATCCTGCGCGACTTTGTCGCCGCTGCCGAAGAGCTAGACGCGCAATTGCCAGCCATGGTTCCGGACGGCGATCTGCTGCGGGCAACCACCCCGCCGGGGTTCGATGCCGTGCGACCGTCGCTGAAGTGAGTAGAACGGGCCTCCGGGCCTTTACGGCACGGCGCCGGCGCACCGTGCTGCGGGGGCGGCGATGGCTTGCCCAGCATTGACACGGAGTCTGACCGCAAGGAGAATAGATGCCCATGCAACCGATCATGCCGATTGACCACCTGCCCGATTGGGACCGCCGGCTGGCGCGACAGGATGCCTTCTGGTCGCGCGCGATCCTGGACCGCCCCGTGGTACTGATGACCCTGCCGCGCCGCGAGGGGCGCATGGACTGGCCCGCCGCCAAGACGTGGCCCGACCTGCGCGCGCGTTGGATGGATGCCGAGCATGTGGCTGCCTGCGCCCGGGTCAATACGCACAACACGCTCTATCTGGGCGACGCCCTGCCGACTGCTTGCCCCAACCTTGGCCCCGAGGTGCTCAGCGCCTTTATGGGTTCGCCGCTGGGATTTGGCGAGCACACCTCGTGGTCCGTACCACACCTGCACGACTGGGCCGAGGCCGACCGTGCGATCGCCTTTCGCGAGGACAACGCGTATTGGCAGGCCATGGCGCGGCTGACCGCGGCACTGCTGGCCGCCGGCCAGGGGCGCTTCTATGTGGGCCTGACCGACTACCATCCCGGCGGCGATGCCGTGGCGGCCTTCCGCGATCCGATGCAGTTCAACATCGATCTGCTGGAATCGCCCGAGCAGGTGAAGCGGCTCCTGCGCCGGGTGACTTCGATCTACTTCGACCTGTTCGACCGGATGTGGGCGCGGCTGCAGGCGGCCCACCAGGCCACAACCTGCTGGGCCGGCATCTGCTCGACCCACAAATGGTATGTGCCTTCGAACGACTTCTCGTGCATGATCTCGAAGGCCATGTTCGACGAGTTCTTCCTGCCGGGCATTGCCGAGGAGTGTCGGTTCTACGGGCGGTCGATCTATCACTTGGACGGACCCGGCGCGTTGCAGCACCTGCCGAGCCTGCTGGAGATTCCGGAGCTGAATGCCATCCAGTGGGTCTACGGCAGCGGGCATGGCCGCGCGACCGATTGGCTGCATGTCTACAAGCGGTGCCAGGCGGCGGGCAAGGGCATCCAACTGCATTCCGAGCTGGGCGAGCTCGAGACCCTCTGCAGCGAGTTACGACCGGAGGGCGTTTGGCTCACCGTCGGGGGCGTGCCCGACGCCGCCACCGCCGAGGCCGTGATCAAGCGCATCGGCCAGTGGCGCTAGGAGCCTGTGGCGCACGTCGGCCCGACGTGCGGCCTTCCGGTGAGCGTTCGGGGCGTCTGGGATCGTTAGGAGCCGATAAGGTATCGACCCGGAAGCGGTCTTCGATTGCCTGCGCAGATGGCCGCGGAGAGTGACGCTATGGATCTGATTCGCATCGAGGACCTGGCCATCGAATGCATCATCGGTGTACGGCCGGAGGAGCGTGTCCGGTTGCAGACGGTACAGGTGTCGCTGGCGCTCGGCTGCGACCTGGCCGCCGCTGGCCGTAGCGATGATCTGGCCGACACGATCGACTACCGCGCTGTGCGCGACCGAGTGATTGCCTGCGCCTGCGCAGGTAAGTTCCTGCTGGTCGAGCGCCTGGCCCAGGCCATGGCCGACTGCTGTCTGGAGGCCGATCCGCGCGTGCGGCAGGTTACCGTCGCGGTCGATAAGCCCGGCGCGTTGTCCGGTGCGCGGGCCGCTGGTGTCACGATCACCCGCACCCGGAGTTGTGCACCCTGATGCGGCATCATCTCGTAGGCATTGGCGGTGTCGGCATGAGCGCGCTGGCCCAGGCGCTCATTGACAGGGGCGAAGCGGTGTCCGGCTCGGACCGCCTGCTGGACCGCGGCGATGCCACCGAGGTGCTGCGGCGTCTGCGTGCCCAAGGCGTGGTCGTGCATGCGCAGGACGGCAGCGGCGTTCAGGCTGATGTGACACGTCTGATTGTCAGCACGGCGATCGAATCCGACAACTCGGACCTGATCGCGGCCAACGCCCGCGACATTCCGGTGGTGCATCGGGCGGCGGCCCTGGCCGGGATCCTGGCTGGACGCCGCCAGTTGGCGGTGACCGGCACCTGCGGCAAGAGTACGGTCACGGCCATGACCGGCTGGCTGCTGAGTGCCGCCGGCTTCGATCCGCTGGTGGTGAACGGCGCCGGTGTCGTGGGCTGGGACCACGACGAACGGATCGGTGCGGTGCGGCGCGGGTCCGGCGTGTGGGCCGTCTTTGAGGCCGACGAAAGCGACCGGTCGCTAATGGTCTTTGAGCCCGAGGTGGCCGTGATCACGAACGCTTCGGCGGACCATTTTCCGCTGGCGGACACCGAGCAGCTTTTCGCGCGGTTCCGGCAGCGTGTGCGTGGGGCCGTGGTCGATGACGCCGCGGGAGGCCCCGAGCGCATCCGGTTGCAGGGATGGAGGGGCACGTTTGCGTGGGCCGGTGTGGAGTTTACCGTGCCGTTGCCGGGCCGCCATAACGTACTGAATGCCTGGATGGCGGTGCGCGCGGCACAGGCCGCGGGTGCCGCGCCGGAACATCTGGTCGATGCCTTGGCCGGTTTCCGCGGTGTCGACCGTCGCCTGGAACGCGTGGGCGAGGGGGGGGGCGTCACCGTGGTGGACGATTACGCGCATAATCCGGCCAAGCTGGCGGCGGCCTGGACCGCGCTGGCCGCAGCCTTCCCGCGTGTCGCGGCGGTCTGGCGGCCGCATGGCTATGGACCGCTGCGCAATATGCTCGAGAATCTGGCCGACGCACTGGCGAAGGTGATCCGGCCCGACGACGCGCTCTACATCCTGCCGGTGTACGACGCCGGCGGCACGGCCGACCGCTCCGTGGGCAGCACCGACCTGGTAGCGCGCCTGGCCGCGCGCGGCGTCGCGGCGCACGCCGTGCCGGATGCCGATGTCGCGGCGGAACGACTCCTGGACGGCGCCCGCCCGGGAACGGTGCTGGCCACGCTCGGCGCGCGCGACCCGGACCTGCCGCGGCTGGCACGGCGGCTCGTGGCGGCTCTGCGCGCGTAGGCCGGTTTTGGGCGTGTGGCCCGTCACGCCGGATTCGATGGCATCAGCTCCCAGGCGTTCACGGCCGTGGCGGACGCGGCTGCGCCGCGGGCGAAGAGCTTGACGCTGCGGCCGCGCCGGGTGGGGTAGATGGTGCGGGCCACGGCCTGCCGGTCGTTGGCAAAGACCTCAACGATCGCGCGGTCGACGAAGATGCGCAGGGTCAGCGGCTCCCCAGCTACCAGTGTGAGGGGGCCGCCCTCCACGACCTTGCGGCCGAAGTCGAGCCCCGAGCGGGTCGTGTCGCACACCAGTTGGTGTTCTGCCGCATCGTAGTAGATCGCCGTCTCCTCGCAGCCGTCGTCGGCGCAGCAGACCTTCACGCCGTACTGTGTGGCCGCGCCGGGTGCAAAGGTGACCTCGAGCTCCATCAGGTCGGTGCCGAAGCCGGGCAGTACCACGTCGCAGTCCGCGGGCACGGCCACGCGGCGGCGCGTCTGGCGCTGCAAACGGAGGGCCTTCAGTTCGGCCACCGGCGCCAGGCGCAGCGTGCCGTCCTCCCCGAGCCAGAGCGTGCGTGGCAGGCTGTACATGCCGTTCCAGCCGCTGGCGCGCCAGACGGGTTCGGGTCGGTCGTCGAAGATCCACGACCACATGATCTGGCGTCCCTTGCCGTCCACCAGGGCCTCGGGCGCGAAGTAGGCGTTGTCGGCCCAGGTCATCCGGCCGTGGTGTTCGGGCAGGAAACGGTTGTTGGCCGTGTCGTAGGTGCCGATGTAATACTGACAGCCCTTGTTGTGGGAGATGAAAAGCAGCAGGTGCTTGTCGCTGGCTGGACCGCCAGCCGGCCGGCGCGGCAACGGCAGGAAACTGGGGCACATGTCATCTTCGCTGCGGTCGGTCCACTCGCGGCGCGAGTCGTAGAACGGATGGAGGTAGGTCCACGTCGCCAGGTCGTCCGAGGCGAACAGGTACAGGCGATCTCCTTGCTGTTCGGGCGGCGCGTCAGGAGCGCGGCCGAGTTTGTTGAGGACCAGCAGGTTGCCGGTCAGGAGATAGTAGCGGCCATCCTTGGCCCAGACCTGCGAGGGATCGGCGGCGCCGTAGATCAACGGTTGGCCGGCTGCGTCTCGCGTCTCGGTCAGCCCGGACTCGGTCGATCGAATGACGGGATTCGCCGGGCTCTTGGTCCAGCGTTCGTACTGGTTGTCGTCGCTGAAGGCCAGGCAGATGCCGCGCGTGGCCCAGAGTCCCCAGTAGGAAAGGATGGCGCGACCGTCGCGGTCCACGAAGGCGCCGCCGCTGAAGCAGCCCTCGTCGCCCTCGCCGGGGCCGATGGCGTCGGGGTGGTGGCGCCAGTGCAGCAGGTCCTTGCTCGAGGCGTGTCCCCAGACGAAGCCCACGCCGGTGCGATTGTACAAGTACATCAGGTGGTAGCGGCCGTTGGCGTAAAACGCGCCGTTGGGGTCGCCCGGCCGGCCGTCATCCTCGGGGAAGACAAAGTGGAAGGCGGGTCGGTACGGATCAGCCAACAGGCGTGCGCGGAATGCCCGCGCAACTTCGATGTCGGCCGGGGTGGCCGGTGGCAGGGTGGCGTGAGCCTGTTCGTGACCAGTTGAGGGCGGAAGTTGCATGGCCGAATCGTAGGGCAGGCGCCGGTCGGGTGGCCAGCGGAATTATGACGCGCGGCCCCCCATCACACTTTATAAAGTGTGATGGGGGCGAGGCGTGTGGAGGGTTCTGGCCAGCCATAGCTCAGTCTGGTCACGAGAAGTGCGTTGATCGTAGACGGGGCGCGGTGGCTTCGGCACTCGCTCCTTGACCGCGGGCCAGCGCCATTTGCTACACTATCGCCAATGCACGGGCGGCGCCGGAGTGTCACTCCGCCAAACCCCGCGTGCCAACCAACGGACGACACGAGTATGGGGCGGAACATCGTCGAAAAGATCCTGGCGGCACACCGCGTGAGCGGCGAGCTGGTGCCCGGGCAGGAACTCGCCATCCGGATTGACCAGGTCCTGACCCAGGACGCCACCGGCACCATGGCGTACCTGCAGTTCGAGAGCATGGGGCTGGACCGCGTGCGAGCCGAGCTTGCGGTCAGCTACGTCGACCACAATACGATCCAGATCGGGTTCGAGAACGCCGACGACCACGCCTACTTGATGAGCGCGGCGCGCCGCTATGGCGCGATCTTTTCCAAGCCCGGCAACGGCATTTGCCACCAACTCCACCTCGAGCGTTTCGGCAAGCCGGGCAAGACCCTGCTGGGAAGCGACTCGCATACGCCCACCGGCGGCGGCATCGGCATGCTGGCAGTCGGTGCCGGCGGCATCGACGTGGCGGTGGCCATGGGCGGCGGGCCGTTCTACCTGGCCTGCCCGAAGGTCACCCATGTGCGACTGGAGGGCGCCCTGTCCCCGGGCGTCTCGGCCAAGGATGTGATTCTCAAGGTCCTGGAGCGCTTCGGTACCAACGGTAACGTCGGTCGCGTGTTCGAGTATGGCGGCCCGGGCGTGGCCACGCTGGACGTGCCGGCCCGTGCCACGATTGCCAACATGGGCGCCGAACTGGGCGTCACCACTTCCGTCTTTCCCAGCGACGCCGTGACCCGCGCCTTTCTCAAGGCCCAGGCGCGTGCCGACGACTGGACGGCGCTGCGCGCGGACCCCGACGCGACCTACGACCAGCGCATCACGATCGACCTGTCGGCCCTCGAGCCGATGGCGGCTTGCCCCCATTCGCCCGGCAACGTGGCCACGATCACCGCGCTGGCCGGTCGCCGCGTCAACCAGGTCATGATCGGCTCGTGTACGAACTCGTCGTACCGCGATCTCAAGACCGTCGCGCTGATGCTGCGGGGCCGCACCTGCCATCCCGACGTCTCGGTCGGCGTGGCGCCCGGTTCGCGTCAGGTGGTGCTGATGCTGGCACGCGAAGGGTTGCTTGCCGACCTGGTGGCGGCTGGCTGCCGGATTCTCGAGAATGCCTGCGGTTTCTGCATCGGCAACAGCATGTCGCCGGACAGCAACGCCGTCAGTCTGCGCACCGCTAACCGCAACTTTGAGGGGCGCAGCGGCACGGCCTCGGCCCAGGTCTACCTGGTCAGCCCCGAGACCGCCGCGGCGGCCGCGCTGACCGGCGTGATCACCGACCCCCGAACGCTCGAGCCGCAGCTGGCGGTGCGGCGGCCGGCGCACTTCCCGATCGACGACAGCCTGTTCCTGTTCCGTGAGACCGCCGGGCAGGGCGTCCCGGAGGCTGCCATTGTGCGCGGCCCCAACATCGGCGCGCCGCCGGCGAACACGCCGCTGCCGGAACGGCTGGACGGTGTCGCCACGATCAAGGTGGGCGACAAGATCACCACCGACCATATCATGCCGGCCGGTGCGCGGCTCAAGTACCGCTCCAACGTGCCGCAGTACGCGCGTTACGTGTTCGAACCGGTGGATGCCGGCTTCGCGGCACGGGCCGCGGCCGAACGCGATGCCGGCCGCCAGAACGTGATCGTGGCCGGTCTGAGCTATGGCCAGGGCTCTAGCCGCGAGCACGCCGCCATGTGTCCCATGTACCTGGGCGTGCGGGCCGTGATCGCCAAGAGCATCGAGCGGATCCACCTGGCCAACCTGATCAACTTCGGAATCGTGCCCTTCGTGTTCGCCGACCCGGCCGACTACGACCGCATCGCCGCCGGCGACCGGTTGGTGATCGAGGATCTGCAGGCGGTCGTGACCCGCGGCGGGCAGGCATACGTCGAGAATACCACGCAGGGGTATGGCTTCCAGGTGGTCACGGCACTGACCCCGCGCCAGGCCCGCCTGATCCTGGCCGGCGGACTGCTGCCCGCGGTCGTGCAGGGCGCGGCCTGATGGCGCCGGCCGTCCTCTTCGACATGGATGGCGTGCTGCTCGACTCCGAACCGGTCTGGCAGGCGGAGACAGGAACGGTCATGCACCGGTTCGGCATGCGCCTCGACGCCGCGCTGGCCGCCGAGACCGCCGGCCTGGACGGTCACGAGGGCGTCCGGCGGGTGCTGGCCGCCCATCCCGATGTCACGGCCGACGCCAACGAGATCAAGCAGTTGATCGACCAGGCCGTGGCGTCGTGCTTTGCTGCCGGCGCACCGGCCATGCCCGGGGCCGATGCGCTGCTGCGCCACCTGGCCGGTCGCGGTGTCGAACTGGCCCTGGTTTCAACCGCACCGAGGGCACTGATCGCTGCAGCCCTGCAGGGACTGGGGTGGACGCCGTTCTTTCGCGTCGTGCTGAGTTCGGAGGAGGTTGGCCCGGGTAAGCCCGATCCGGCCGTGTACCTCGAGGCCCTGCGCCGCCTGGGGCGTGACGTCGCGTCCGCCCTGGCCGTCGAAGACAGCGTGAACGGTGCGCGTGCGGCCCACGCCGCCGGCCTGCGGGTTATTGGCCTGACCAGTCAGGCGGCCGCGGCGCAGGCCTTGCGGGCTTGGACCGAAAGCGTGCAGTCGGACCTGGCGGGCGTGGGGCAGTGCATTCAGAAATGGCTTGATGCCCCAAACTGCGGGCGTTGGAATGCTGGAACAATGGAATGATGGAAGCCCGTGCGCCGGAGGTTGTTTGACGGGCCGGGTTCCAACACTCCAGCATTCCAGCCTTCCGCCCTTCCGCAATCCAGGGTGATGGCCGGCTCGAATCGCGCCGGGGGAAATGCTATGCTTCTACCTCTCGCCAAGGCGGGCCCTCGCCCGCACCTAGTCTCAGATCTCAGAGTTGGACAGAGCGGGCGGCGTAGCCGCAACCGGATCGAATCAGGAAAGCAAGGAGCAGGTTCGCGTGACACAATTGCAGGCAGCCCGTGAAGGACAGACAACCCCGGCTATGCTGGTCGTGGCGCAGGCCGAACAGGTGACCGCCGAGCAGGTGCGCCTGGCCATTGCCAGCGGCCAGGCGGTGATCCCGCTCAACCCGGCGCATGTCGGGGTGCGACCAACGGGCGTGGGCCGTCTGTTCCGCACTAAGGTGAATGCCAACATCGGGCGTTCGACCGAGCGCTCCGCCAAGGGCGACGAGCGCTGCAAGCTCGACGCCGCGCTGGCGGCCGGGGCCGATTTCATGATGGACCTGAGCGTCGGGCCCGACCTCGGCGACATCCGCCGGTCTCTGTTAGCTGAGTGCCCGGCACCACTCGGAACCGTACCGGTGTACGAAACGATCTCGCGCCTCGCCGGCGCTGTGCCTGAGATGAACCCCGACCTGCTGCTGACGGTGATTGCCGAGCAGGCTGCCCAAGGGGTCGACTTCATGACCCTGCACGCCGGACTGCTGCAGCGCGACATCGACAGCGCCCTGCGGCGCATCATGGGCATCGTCAGCCGCGGCGGCGCGATCATGGCCGAGTGGATGCGCGCCCACGATCGCGAGAATCCGCTCTACGAGCGCTGGGACGAGGTGATGGAGATCCTGGTGGCCCATGACGTGACCGTCTCGCTCGGCGATGGGTTGCGGCCGGGTTGCCTGGCCGACGCCAGCGATGCAGCCCAGTTCGGCGAACTCGATGTGCTGGGCGAACTGGTTGCGCGCTGCCGTGTCCGCGGCGTGCAGGTGATGGTGGAGGGGCCAGGCCATGTGCCCTTCGACCAGATCCGCATGAACATGGAGCGCCAGCAGCAGGTGTGCGACGGCTCGCCGTTCTACGTGCTGGGGCCGGTGGTCACCGACATCGCCCCTGGCCACGACCATATCACGTCGGCCATCGGCGCCACGGCCGCCGCCTGCTATGGTGCTTCGCTGCTTTGCTACGTGACGCCGGCCGAACACCTGGGCCTGCCGGACCTCGAGGAAGTGCACCAGGGCGTCATCGCCCATCGCATCGCCGCACATGCCGGCGACGTGGCCCGCGGACTGCCGGGCGCGCGCGCGGCCGACGATGCCATGGCGCGGGCCCGCGTAGGCTTCGACTGGCAGAGCCAGTTCAACCTGTCGCTGGATCCGGCCGGCGCGCGCCGCCGCTGGGAGCGCACGCGCGCCGAGCGCGGCGCCACGGCCGGCGGCCATGCGGCCGACGATGACCACTGCTCCATGTGCGGCCGTGAGTTCTGCGCCATCCGAACCACGCGCCGGATGCGCGGACAGTAGGTGACACCGGTCGCCTCCCCGCAGCGGATGGGTGGGGTGCAGGGGCCTGGAACGACTAAGCGGGATCTGCCATCGACATGAGCTCAACCATCCCCTTTGACGCCTACAAGGGCACAGATCCCTTCATCTTTGTGAGCTACGCCCACAAGGACAGGGATCACGTCTTCCCCCTCATCCAGGATCTGTACGAGCAAGGGTATCGCATCTGGTACGACGAGGGCATCGATCCCGGGAACGAATGGCCTGACGAGATTGCTCACGCACTGGAGAGCGCATCCCAGTTCCTGGTCTTCGTCTCGCCCCACGCCGTGGCGTCGCGGAACGTGCGGAACGAGATCAACCTGGCGTTGGGCAGCGACAAGAAGTTCATCGCGATCCACCTGGTCGAGACGCAGCTCCCAAGTGGTCTCAAGCTGAGCATGGGGAGCATTCAGGCCATCTTCAAGTGGCGCATGAGCGACGAGCACTTCTCCCGCAAACTGGCGGGTTCGCTCTCCCCGGCGCTGAAGACTACGACTGTCACCGCACCGGCTTCCCGCCCTGAGGCTTCCACGCCGGTGGCCCTCACCGAACCGCGAGTGCCGACGCCGGCGGTGCGCTCGGTGGTTGATGGCCGGGTTACTTCGGGGGCCCCGCAGGCCTGGACGGTCAAGCCGGAGCCATCGAGCCTGCGCGTGCCGGCCGGTTGCCGCGCGGCCGCGGGGACGGCGGCGCTGACAGGCCCACTGTCGGGTTGGGCACAGGAGATCGTGCATGTGACCACCGGCATGGCGTTTTGCTTCATCCCTCCCGGCGTCTTCAACATGGGCTCCCCGGCGGGGGAGGTTGGACGGTTTGCCGACGAAGTCCAACATCGGGTGACGCTGACGCACGGGTTCTACCTGGGCAAGTGCCCGGTGACCCAGGCGCAGTGGGAACGGGTGATGGGTGCAAATCCTTCGCATTTCAAAGGCGCCGACCTGCCGGTGGAGACCGTGTCGTGGGATGATTGCCAGACGTTCCTGAGGAAGTTCGGATCGGGCGCGCGGTTGCCGACCGAGGCGGAGTGGGAGTATGCCTGCCGCGCAGGGACCACCACGGCGCTGAACAACGGCACGGCCCTGACCTCGGTGAAAGGGCCATGCCCGAACCTGGACGCGGTGGCGTGGTACGATCAGAACAGTCGCGGCACAACGCACCCGGTCGGACTGAAGCAGCCCAACGGCTGGGGTCTCCATGATATGCACGGCAATGTCTGGGAGTGGTGCTCGGACAGGTGCGGAGAGTATCCGACCGGCGGGGTGACCAATCCGCAGGGCGCGCAGGATGGCACGAACCGCATGGGGCGGGGTGGCAGTTGGGTCAGCTACGCCAACTACTGCCGGGTGGCCTACCGCATCAACAATGCCCCGGCCTACCGGGACAACGTCTATGGTCTCCGGGCGATCCTGCCCCCCGGTCAGCCGTGAACCGAGGACGGACGCAAGCGAGGCCGCTTGAACCTCATCGGAGGACTGGGCCACGGACGTCAGTCCGCCTTATGGAGTGACGACGCGCGTCTCGGTGCGCTACGCTGGGTTGTCCGGTCTGCAAAGAAAACCTCTCCGACGGACGTATTCAGGACAATCAGGGAGCACGCACATGAAACGACTGTCTTGGACCGCGACGGCACTATCGGTGCTGGGGCTGGCGGCTTCGGCCGGCGCCCAGGGCCCGCGTGAGGCCGACTGGAAGGCTGTCGACGAGGCGATCGCCAAGGGTCTGCCGAAAAGTGCCATCGAACGCCTCCAGCCGATCGCCGAGGCCGCGCTGAAGGAACAAGCCTATCCCGAGGCGATCCGCGCCATCGCCACGCAAGTGGCCATGGAGGGGCAGATCCAGGGTCAGCGGGCCGAAGAGCGCGTGCTGCGCTTGCAGCAGGCCATCGCGACGGCGCCCGAACCCATGCGCCCGGTGATGCAGGCGATTCTGGCCAATTGGTACTGGGGCTATTTCCAGCAGAACCGCTGGCGCCTGCTGCAGCGCACCCGCACCGCCGAGCCTCCCGGCGACGACCTGGCGACTTGGGACTTGCCGCGCGTGTTGGCTGCGATCGACGCGCAGTTCACGCAGGCGTTGGCGGGTGCGGAGGCTCTCAAGGCCACGCCGGTTGCCGCCTATGACGCTCTTTTCGAGAAGGGCGGCATGCCCGATGCCTGCCGGCCGACGGTCTTCGACCTGGTGGCCTACGACGCCCTGGATTACTACAGCGCTGGCGAACAGGCCGGCGCCAAGGCTGAGGATGCCTTTGTGCTGGAGGCCGACGGTCCGATTTTCGACGCGGTCGATGCCTTCCTCAAGTGGGACCCGGCCGCGACCGAGACCCCCTCGCCGACCGTCAAGGCCATCCGCCTCTACCAGGCGCTGCTGACGTTCCATCGCGCCGATGCCGATCCCGCTGCCCGCCTCGATGCTGACCTCCAGCGCCTCGCCTTCGGGCAGAACACAGCCTTCGGCGAAACCAAGCTGGCGCGCTACACAGCAGCCCTCGAACGCTTCGCCGCGACCCACGCCGGTACCCCGGCCGCGGCGCGCGCGCTGGCCATGCAGGCCGAGTCCGTGTCCGGCGACGACCCGGCCCAGGCGCACGCCCTGGCCCTGCGCGGACGCGCAGCCGCAACCCCGGGTGCGGGCGCAACCCTGTGCTCAAACCTGGTGCTACGCCTGGAAGCTCCAGCCATGTATGTGACGACCGAGCGTGTCTGGAGCAGTCCGCCGTCCGAGATCGTGGTCTCCTACCGCAACGTTAACCGCATCTACTTCCGGGCCGTTGCCGCCGATTTTGGGGCGCGGGTCACATCCAAGGATGCCTGGCGCAACCCCTTCGACGTGGATCACGACCAGTTTCCCGGCCTGCTCAAGGCCACGCCCGTGTTGGCCTGGTCGGCCGATCTGCCGCCCACCCCCGACTTCCGCGAACGCACCGAGCGGCTGGCCGCGCCCAAGGGGCTGAAGCCGGGCTTCTACTGCCTGCTGGCCAGCCAGCGGCCGGACTTCGCGGAAAAGAACAACCAACTCGTCGGCACCGCTTTCTGGGTTAGCGACCTGGCCCTCATCGTGCGCTCGCGCACCGATGCGGGCGCAGTCGAGGGCTTTGTGCTGCAGGCTGAAAGCGGCGAGCCGCTGGCAGGTGCCGAGGTCGGCGGATGGAAGCGCAGCCGCGACAAGCGCGAGCGTTTCGCGGCTGTGAAGAGCGACGCGGAGGGCTTCTTCCGGCTGGAAGGCCTCTCCGGTGCGGCTTACCTGCTGCTGGCCAACCACGCCGGCCAGCAGGCCGCCAGCCTGAGCGACAACTGGATCCACCAGGCCGGCGCGCCCAAGTGGCCGCAGCAACGTACCATCTTCTTCACCGACCGTGCCCTCTACCGGCCGGGCCAGACCGTGGGCTTCAAGGGCATCTGCTTCACCTATGACCAGCCCAACAGCCGCTACGCCACGCTGGCTGGCGCCGATGTGACGGTCCTGTTCAGCGACCCGAACGGCAAGGAGGTCAGCCGCCTGACGCTGCGCGCCAACGACTACGGTTCGTTCAGCGGCAGCTTCACCGCGCCGCGCGATCGCCTGGCCGGCCGCTATACGTTGCGCGCCACGGACGGTCCGTCCGGTTCCGCCGGTGTGACGGTCGAGGAGTACAAACGTCCCAAGTTCCAGGTCACGCTCAATGCGCCCGCCGATCAGGCCCGTCTGGGTGGCGAGGTGACGGTGCAGGGCCAGGCCAAGACCTACACGGGCATGGCGGTCGGCGGGGCTCCGGTCAAGTACCGCGTGGTGCGCGAGGTGCGCTTTCCGCCCTGGTGCTGGTGGTTCCGTGGCGGGTATGGTCCGGGTATGCTGCCGGGCCGCGAGAGCCAGGAGATTGCCCACGGGGTCGCGCGCACCACGGCTGATGGCGCTTTCGAACTCCGTTTCGTGGCCCGCCCGGATCCGGCCGCGGATCCCAAAGACGAGCCGGTCTTCCACTTCACGGTGCACGCCGACGTGACCGACAGCACGGGCGAGACGCGGACCGCCAGCCGGTCGGTACCGCTGGGCTTCACGGCGCTGCAGGCCGTGATCGAGGCTGACGAGTGGCAGACATCGGCCCGGCCGGTGCGGCTGACGGTCCGGACGCAGACCCACGCGGGCGACGGCTGCGCCGCTGAGGGGACGATCAAGGTGCACGCCTTGCGGGCGCCCGAGAAGGTCGTGCGCGCGCCGCTCTCGTCCGGATATCCGTATTTCCCGGTTGCCGCCCGGCACAGCCGCGCGTCCGCGCGTGACGCCGGACTGGCGGGCGCCGGTTCGGACGAACCGCCCGATCTTTCGGACCTCAACAACTGGGAACTCGGCGAGGTCGCGATCTCCCGTGCGTTCAAGACCGCCAAGGACGGTCGGGAAACCCTGAGTATCGAGCTGCCGGCCGGCGCCTATCGCGTGATGCTCGAATCGCGCGATGCCTTCGGCAAGGCGGTTACGGCGCGACTGGCCGTGGTGGTGATCGATGAGCAATCAAACACCTTCGGTGTGCGCATCCCCAACTGGGTGGGCGCGCCGTCCTGGTCGCTCGCCACCGGGACGACCTTCCGCGCGGCTTGGGGCAGCGGCTACGGAGCCGCACGCGCCTTCATCGAGATCGAGCACCAGGGCCGCACACTGCAGCGCTTCTGGACGCCCGTCGGTCGCACGCAGGCGATTGCCAGCCAGGAGGTTACCGAGGCCTTGCGCGGCGGCTTCGTGTACCGCGTGACCGCGGTGCGCGAGAACCGCGCCTACCTGACCAGCCGCGTGGTCGATGTGCCGTGGACCAACCAGCAGCTCACGGTCACCTGGGAGCGTTTCGTCTCCAAGCTCGGCCCGGCGCAGCGCGAGACCTGGACCGCCGTGATCACGGGCGCCGATGCCAAACGCGCCAGCGCCGAGATGGTGGCCACGCTCTACGATGCGTCACTCGACGCCTATCTGCCGAACAACTGGCCGGCCACCTTCGGCGTGTTCCGAAGCGACCACGACAGCGCCGGTCTCGCGCAGTTCATGAATGCCCTGGCCGCACTCGCTGTGTACAAGGACGACACCCAGCCCACGCTGCGGGGCGTCGATCTGAGCTACCGGCGCCTGCCGCCGGTGCTGGCTGGATTTGGGCATGGCATCCCGTGGGGGGAGGTTACACGCCTTGACACGATCGGCGGGATGCGGCGCAGCGCCGGTCGAGGCATGGCCATGGCGATGAGTCTGGACAGCGTAGCGCCGGCCGCTGCGTTTGCAGGGGACGCGAGGGCCGACGGCAATGCGATGACAGCAGACGGCATGGCCAACCGCGAGTCCGGCCTGCAGCGCAAGCGCGCCACCGACAAGGGCGGCGCGGGCGGCGAGGACCAGACGACCGGCCCGGAGCTCGATCTGGGGCAGGTGCAGGCCCGCGCCAACCTCCAGGAGAGCGCTTTCTTCTTCCCGCACCTGCTGGCCGACAGCAACGGCGTGGTGCGGATGGAGTTTACGATGCCCGAAGCCCTCACGGAGTGGCGCTTGCTGGCCTTTGCCCATGACCGTCAGCTCCGGGCCGGTCTGCTGCAGGACCGCGTGGTCACCTCCAAGGACCTGATGGTCGAGCCCAACCCGCCGCGCTTCGTGCGCGAAGGCGACACCATCGAGTTCACGGTCAAGGTCTCGAACAAGGGCTCTGTGGCGCTCAAGGGCACCGTGCGCCTGGCGCTGGCCGACGCCCGCACCCTCGTGGCAGTCAACCGCGCCCTGGGCAACACGAGCCCTGACCAGGCTTTCGCACTCGCGGCCGGCGAGTCGCGCAGTCTGGCGTGGCGGCTGCGCGTGCCGGATGGCGCCGGCTTCCTGACCTACAAGGCCGTGGCGGCGGCGGGAGCGCTCAGCGACGGTGAGTCCGGCTGGCTGCCGGTGCTGAGCCGTCGCGTGCTGCTGACCGAGTCATTGCCGCTGCCGATCCGCGGAGCACAGAGCCGGACGTTCGCCTTTGACCGCCTGCTGCAGTCCGGTAAGTCCGACACCCTTCGCCACCAGAGCCTCTGCCTGCAGATGGTCTCGCAACCGGCCTGGTATGCCGTGATGGCCTTGCCCTACCTGATCGAAACGCCCCACGAGGGCTCCGAGCAGAGCTTCAACCGCCTCTATGCCAACGCCCTGGCCCAGCACATCGCAAACGCCAACCCCAAGATCCGCCGCATCTTCGACCTGTGGCGCGGCACGGCCGCGCTCGACAGCCCGCTGGAGAAGAACGAGGATCTCAAGTCCGTCATGCTGGAAGAGACGCCTTGGTACCGTCAGGCCATGGACGAGAAACAGGCGCGGCAGAACGTCGGCGTGCTGTTCGAAGCCAACCGGCTGGCCGACGAACTGCAGCGCGTCCAAGCCAAGCTGGTCGAAATGCAGTACGGCAACGGCCTGTGGCCCTGGTTCCCCGGCGGGCAGCCGAGCGAGGTCACCTCGCTTTACATCGTGGCCGGCTATGGCCGCTTGCGTCACCTGGGCGCCGCAATCGACGTCGCGCCGGCCGTCAAGGCTCTCTCCGGACTCGATGCCTGGGTCGAAAAGAGTTACCGCGAGATCCTGCGTGACGGGCACCCCGACGCGAACCATCTGACGCCGACCATTGCCTACTACTTCTATGGGCGCAGCTTCTTCCTCAAGGACCAGCCCGTGGACAAGGCCCACCAGGAGGCGTGGGACTACTTCCTGGGGCAGGCCCGGCGCTACTGGTCTGAGGTCGGCGACCGTCAGTCGCAGGCCCATCTGGCGATCGCCTTGAAGCGTCTCGGCGACGCCGCGACCCCAGCGGCGATCCTGGCCTCGCTGCGCGAACACGCCGTGATGAACGAAGAGATGGGCATGTTCTGGCGCGATACCGAGCTGTCGTGGTGGTGGTACCGCGCGCCGATCGAGACGCAGGTCATGATGGTGGAGGTCTTCTCGGAGGTTGCCAACGATGCCGCGGCCGTCGAGGCCTGCCAGGTGTGGCTGCTCAAGCAGAAGCAGACGCAAGACTGGAAGACCACCAAGGCGACGGCCGACGCGGTCTACGCGCTGCTGATGGGCGGGGCCGACCTGCTGGCGTCCGACGCGCTGGTCGAGGTCGACCTGGGCGGCGCGAAGATCGTGCCGCAGTCGGTCGAGGCTGGCACCGGCTTCTATGAGCAGCGCTTCGGCCCGGCCGAGATCGCGCCGCGGATGGGGAACGCGACCCTCACCAAGCGCGATGCCGGCGTGGCCTGGGGCAGCCTGCACTGGCAGTATTTTGAGGATCTTGCCAAGGTGACGCCCTATGCCGGTACGCCGTTGACCTTGCGAAAACAGATCTTCGTGCGCGAAAACACGAAGCAGGGTCCGCAACTGCGACCGGTTCGCGGTGTGCTGGCCGTGGGCGATGAGCTCGTCGTAAGGGTCGAACTGCGCAGCGATCGCGACATGGAGTATCTGCACCTGAAGGACGCCCGTGGCAGCGGTACCGAGCCGGTGAACGTGCTTTCGGGCTATCGGCACCAGGACGGGCTGGGGTACTACGAAAGCACGCGTGATACGGCCAGCCACTTCTACATCGACTTCCTGCCCAAGGGCACCTATGTCTTTGAGTATGCCACCCGTGTGGTGCACCGCGGCGTCTACCAGACCGGTGTGGCCGAGATCCAGTGCCTGTACGCGCCCGAATTCAACAGCCACTCCGAGAGCTTCGAACTGCAGGTGAAGTGACACACTGGAGCGACCGCAAACGGGAAAAAGCGGCGTCGCGCAGGAGACCGCTTGCCGCCGCAATCCGAGACGCTGCCGCCGGAACGCAGGTTTTCTGGAGTGCGGTGGCAAGCGAAGCGCGACACCGCTTTCGAGCGTGAGAGCATAGCGCAAAGACTGATGAACGGCACGGAGGCGCCCAGGGGATGAGCGGACGACACAAGGTCGTCCCTCCACCGTTGTGGCGCAGGGTTGGAGGGCCGGGCTTGTCCCGGCCGCGGTTCGGGAACCGCGCGCCTGTCGTGGCTGTACACCCATAGACGGTCCCATTGCCTTCTTTCTGATTGCGCTGCGGCCACGCGCGGGCGATGATGACACGGCAATTGACGGCCCGGTTGCGCCGCTCCCGCAGGCGGCCGGTCGTCCGGCGAGGATCGTTTGAGCCTACAGCTTCAAAACCGCGTTGCGTTGGTGACCGGCGGTGCCGTGCGCGTCGGCGCCGCCATTGTGCATGCCCTGGCTGGTGAGGGTGCGCGGGTCGTGATCCACTGCCAGCGGTCCGTCGAGGCCGCACACGCGTTGCGCGCGGCGGTTTGTGCGGCTGGCGGCGAAGCCTGGGTTGTCACGGGCGACCTGACTCGCTCCGACGCGTGCGAGGCGATCTTCGACGGGGCGCTGGCTGCGGCTGGCCGGATCGACATCCTGGTGAACAACGCCTCGGTCTTCGCGCGCACGCCGCTGGCGGACGCGGACGCGGCGGCCTTCGAGGTCCAGTGGCGGGTCAACACGCTGGCGCCGGCCTTGCTGACGCGGAGGCTGGCAGCCCATGTGCAGTCGCGGATCTCCAGAAGCGGCGCGGCGACTGCGACGGGGCCGTTGGCGGCCGTGGTCAACCTGCTGGATCAGCGCCTGGCCCACCCGGCGTCTGGGTGCCTGCCGTACTACCTGAGTAAGGCGGCGCTGGCCGCCTTCACGCAATCGGCCGCCCTGGAACTCGCGCCGTACATCACGGTCAACGCGGTGGCGCCCGGTCCGGTGTTGCCGCCATCTTCCCTTGGTGTGCATGAACCCGGCGGTACGCTGCCGCTGGGACGCCGGCCGACGCCGGAAGAGGTGGCTCGCGCTGTGGTCTGGCTGGCGGCGGCACCCAGCGTGACCGGCCAGACAATCTTTGTTGATGGCGGCCAGCACTTGGTGGGCGTGTAGAAACAGTGGCGCGGAGCCCAGGTGGCGCACGTCGGCCCGACGTGCGTCCCCTGCGCGCACCAGCAGCGCAGTTCGCGCTCTGATGGGGTGCCAGGACGTCGCGCGGACAACGAGCACCGCCTAACTCTCGCAGTCCGGACTTGCTTCCGCGCGCCGAAACGGCTATTTGATAACCCCAACGCACCTGTGGCGCAATTGGACAGCGCATCTGACTTCGGATCAGAGGGTTGCAGGTTCAAATCCTGCCAGGTGCGCCACATTCGCGAAGGCAGTCAAAGTCACTCAACCCGGCAGCGCGTCAACTCGCCGCGACCTCCCGCGCGTCGCCACGCCGCGTTGACTCCCGGGCAATCAACTGGTGCCGCAGGAGAACGCGCGTGGGCGGCGTGCCGCCTTGGACGATGGCTTCGGCCAGGCGGGCGGCCTCCTCGCCCATGGCTTCCAGCGGCGGCCGCAGGCTCGTCAGGCCGCGATCCCGCCGGCGGTCGTCGAATCCGACAATGCCGTAGTCCCGTCCGGCCTCGAGCCCGCGTCGCGCCGCGGCGTCCATGACCGCGACGGCCGCGCCGTCGTTGGCTGCGATCACGCCCGCGCCGCGCTCCAAGCCCTCGACGAAACGCGTGGCCCGCTCAACCGTGAGCGCGGAAACCTGCTCTCGGGACAGCGCTTCGGCCGTCTCGCCGCCGGCGATCTCGGCGCGGAATTGGCGCGCATCCAGGCCGGCACGCACCGCGGCCGCGCTGGCGCCGCTGTGGCGGGCCTGTACCCAGACCCCGGCGTGGGGCGCGAAGAAGACAACCGGCTGGTAGTGGCGCAACAGCAGGTGCTGCATGGCTTGGGCCCCGCCACTGACGCCGTCGATGTTGACCTGCGGAGCGGGGACATCCAGAACATCATAGGACGCCACGATGGCGGGAATCTCCCGGCGATCGAGCCGCGCGAGCATGGGGGGGGCGAACTGCTGCGCCAGGAGCACTGCCACGTCCACGGGTTGTTCCAACAGGCGGTTGACGGACGCCAGGGCCGCGGCTTGGTCGCTCCCAGAGTCAACGGTGTTGACATAGCGGACGGTCAGCCCCGGGTTCGCGGAGAGCCGGTGTTCGCAGGCGTTCAACAACCGCATCGGCCATTGCGCGCGCTCTTCCTCCTCGGACCGCCAGCGCACGACGGTGGCGATGATGCCGATGGTGGCATGCAGCGGGTCTGGGCGCGGGGTCTGTGGCGCCGGCCCGGAGTCGCGTCCGATGCCCTCCGCCATGCGCGCGACAAACGTTCCCCGCCGGTCGTCAGCCCGCAGCCAACCCTCCGAGACCAGGGTCGCCACGGCGCGTTCGATCGTGGTCAGCGCCACGCCATACTCCGTGGCCAGCGTCCGACGGCCTGGAAGCATCTGGCTCATGGCCCACCGGCCGTCAAGAATGCGCGCGCGCATCGCGTCGGTCACGCGCCGGGCTGTTGATGGTGCTGGCGTCTTCATGCAGTTTGGAGGGCACCCGATCAATCCGGAGCACAACCCCCGCAAAGGCGGTGCGCTCCCGGCTTGATTGATAATAACAGTTGTACCGTACAGCACGGGTTTGCTACCGTCAATACGAATCCTAGGCATGCGCCAGAAGAAGGGACAGACGAGATGACTACGCAGACGAGTCGGTGGGTTGCGTTGGCGATTACCCTGGTTGGTTTCTGTCAATGGGGCGTCGCGACCGAGACCGAGAACCTGAACATCCGCATTCTTCCCGTTCCGGCGAAGATGGAAATCGACGGCCAGGTTGCCGACTGGGACCTCTCCGGCGGGGTGTTCGTTTGCGGTGACGCCGAGAACCTGCGCGACAAGATCGGCGTCTGGATCCACGCCCAGTACGACGCCGAGAACCTCTACGTGCTGGCACGCTGGCTCGATGAGACGCCCATGAGCAACCCCGGTTCGATCGCCGGCGACTACGGCTTCCGGGGCGACAGCCTGCAGCTTCGCATCATCGCCGATCCGGAGAGGACCACTGACTCGAAGCAGATGCCCATCTGCTGGGTGACCGCCTGGCGCGACCGGGACGGCCTCGACCTGGTCGACCTGGCCTTCCCCCGTAAGAACGGCGAGAACCTGAAGGACGCCAAGACCAAGGGCGCCCGACAGGCCTTCCTGAAGAACACCGACGGCAAGGGCTATGCCCAGGAGCTGGCACTGCCCTGGAAAACGCTGATTGAGGGCGGCATCACGCCCAAGGCCGGCGGCCGGATCGTCTTCTCGGTGGAGCCGAACTTCAACACCACCTCCGGCTTCCGCATCAGCCTGAAGGATATCTTCCGGCCCGGGGTGGTCCCGGACCGCGTGTTCACGTTCACGGCTTACGCCTGCTGGGGTTACGGCACGTTTGCCCCCGCCGGCAAGGTCGCGCCGCAGAAACTGCGACTGGCCGACCGGCGCGAGTTCGATGTGGCGCTGCGCGACGGTGTTCCGGTCATCGACTGGAACGGGCTATTCGAATCGCGCAAGCTGGACGGCTTTGCGAAGATCGCGCTGCAGATGCCCGAGGATGGCTACGTGTCGCTCAACATCCGCAACGCCGAGGGACGCGTCGTGCGCCAGTTGCTGACGGCGAACTTCCTCACGCGCGGTCCGCACGAACTGCTCTGGGACGGGATGACCAACCTGAGCCACCTCCAGCCGGGGGAGATCGTGGCGCCCGGCGACTACACCTGGGATGCGATCTACCACACGGGCATCGGCCTGCGGCTCGTGGGTTGGGCCGACAACGCCGGCCGCACGCCGTTCGACTCGCCCGGCGGCAACTGGGGCGGCGACCACGGCTACCCCGCCGCCGTGACCGGCGACGCCAAGGCCATGTACCTGGGCTGGAGCGGATCGGAGGCCGGCAAGGCCGTGGTCTGCAGCGACCTCGAGGGCAAGGTCACGTGGCGGCATAAGCGGGGCGGCTTCGGCGGGGCCGGCCAGCTCGCCGTCGCCAATGGCGTGGTCTACGTCAACGACAACCAGATGAATGAGTCGGTGCTCTACCGCCTCGACGCCAAGACCGGCGAGTATAGCTACTGGCAGGGCAAGGACACCGCCGTGCTGCCCATCGACCCGGGCCTGGCGGGCCTGGAACCCGTTGGCGGCAAGCTCTACCTCAGCCAGACCAATGGTGTGCGCGTGCTGGACGCGGCGACCGGTGCGACGCTCGCCCGGATCGACGTGGCCCAACCGACCAGCCTGGCGGCCGCAGCAGACGGCAGCGTCCTCGTTGTGAGCGGCGGCCGGCAGGTGCTGCGGCTGGCCGCGGATGGCAGCGCCAAGCCGGTTATCGACGGTCTCCAGAATGCACGCGGCCTGGCAGTCGGTCCGGACGGGGCCATCTACGTCGGCGTGGGCGACCCGGACAACCAGGTGAAGGTGTTTGATGCCTCGGGCCGGTCCTTGCGCACGATCGGCACGCCGGGCGGCCGTCCGCTGCTCGGACTGTGGGAGCCGGGCGGGATGCGGTTCATCCGCGCGCTGCGGCTGGATGCGCGCGGGGTCCTGTGGGTGGCGGAGAGCGACGGAACGCCCAAGCGCTTCTCGTGCTGGAACGCCGCTGACGGCAGCTTTGTGCGCGAGTTCTTCGGGCCCACGCCCTACGGCGCTCCGGGTGGCGCGATCTCGCCGGCTGATCCGCTGACCATGGTGGGCAGCGGCTGCGAGTGGCGGCTGGATGCCGTGACGGGCAAGGCTTCCTGCGTGGGCGTGTTCCACCGCGGCGGTGTGAATACCAGCCGCTTCGGGCGCGGTCCGGACGGGCGCCTCTACGTGGCCGTCAGCGCCGGCTGGCACGGCTACACCCCCGTGTTGATCTATGAGCGGCTGGCGCCCGGCCAGTACAAGCTTCGCACCCGGCTCGACGCGATCAGCGAGAAACAGAACGACGCGGGCATACCCGTCGGTGAGATCACCGGCGCGCGGGTCTGGTCCGACACCAACGACGACCAGCAGGAACAGCCCGCGGAGGTGCGCCAGCACGCGATCGAGCTGGGCATGTGGGTCTCGGGCTGGTATATGCCCATGACCCCCACCATGATCTTCTATGGCGGCGACTACCGCATCGCACCCACGGGCTGGAGCGCCTGCGGCGCGCCGCTCTATGACCTGTCACAGGCGAAGCGTCTGCCGGCGCCGGCCGACGCCAGTCGACGCGGGGTGGGGATGGGCGTCTCGCGCACCTGCGGGTCGGGCGATGGCCGTATCGTGGTCTACAATGGTATCTACGGGCAGTCGCACAGCGACTTCGCCTGTTACGAGATCGACAGCGGCAAGCTGCTCTGGACCTATCCCAACAACTACGTGGGCGTGCACGGCGGGCACAAGGCGCCGCCGGTGCAGGTCGGGATGATCCGCGGGTCCTACGACATCGTCGGCACCGGCCGGTTGCCCGAGCCGCTCGGCGATGTCTTTGTCATCGGCACCGACAAGGGCGAATGGCATATGCTGACTGGCGGGGGCTACTACCTCAGCAAGCTCTTCGAGGCCGATCCGCTCAAGATCCGCTGGCCCGACCCGGCTGTGCCCGGCGCGATCATGGACAGCGTCCCACCCGGCATGGGCGCCGAGGATTTCGGCGGATCGATGACGGTGATCGACTCGGGCGAGTTCCACCTGCAGGCCGGCAAAACGGCCTACATGAACCTGCGGGTCGTCGGACTCGACAGCGTTCGGAAACTCGCCGGTGGCGCCCTGCAGGTACGTCCGGACGACCTGGTCCTGGCGCGCGGGTTCCGCGAGAAGCTGCTGCAGCAGAGCGTCGGCACCCGCCTGGCCTCGGTGAAGAAGCGCACGGTGATCTTCACCGGCGATCTGCGCAAGGACTTCGATGCCCAGGAGCCGTTGGCCTTCCAGAAGACCGCGGCTGACCGCGTCGAGGCCGCGATCGCCTACGACGACACGCACCTGTACCTGGGCTGGACCGTCAGCGATCCGACCCTCTGGGTGAATGGCGCCACTGATCCTGCCGAGTTGTACGCCGGCGGCGACACGGTCGATTTCCAACTTGGCGTTGATCCGAAGGCCGACCGCAAACGCGCCAAGCCGGTGCTCGGCGACTTACGACTCTCAATCGGCAACTTCCACGGTAAGCCCGTCGCCGTGCTCTACCAGCCGGTCGCGACTCAGAAGGCGTCGCGCAAGTTCGTTTCCGGCGTCTACCGCGACGGCTACGAGGTCCAGAACATCAGACTGCTCGACGAAGCCCGGATTGAGGTCAAGGTCGATGCCAAGAGCCGGACCTATGTGGTTGAGGCCGCCATCCCCCTGACTGCGCTCGGGCTGCAGCCGGCCGTTGGCCTGACTCTGAGCGGTGATTTCGGCGTCACCTTCGGCGACCCGGAAGGCAAGGATACGGTGCTGCGCAGCTATTGGAACAACCAGGCGACCAGCATGGTGG
>CAZZCT010000040.1:0-33335 GCA_964652365.1 uncultured Lentisphaerales bacterium | reverse complement strand
CTCTTCCCACTCGCGCCGCAGCGGGGCCATGACAACGGCGTCAACCACGAGTTCAATGTCTTCGCGGCCGGTGAAGTGCGCCCCGAGTTGCGAACGCTTGGCCGGGTCAAGGCCGCGCTCGAAGAGGGTGCCAAAGATGGAGGGGTCCACCGCGCTCCAGTCGAGTTTCGCGGCGGCGGCGAACCGTCTCACGTCGTCGGCGGTGAGCTCCGGGACGGTGCGGTCGTCGAACAGGCTGCCGTTGAAATGGCGAATGGTCTCAAGGCCGAAGTCTCCGCCGACCGCCATGGCATCGAAGAGCTTGCCCAGCAGTTCGCCGAAGCGGGCGGGACTCCCGTTCGACTTCTCCACGATCCGGGAGAAGACCATATCGGGCAGCAGGCGTGCATCCTCTGCGAAGAGGCAGAAGACGACGCGGTCGAGGAAGTGGGCCACGGCGGCGGGGTCCATGCCCCGGTCGCGCATGGATGCGGCTATTTCGCCGATCCGGCCGGCGGCGTCTTGCGTGACGGCCGCGCTGGTGCGTCCGGGACGCAGGGCCTCGGGGTTGTGGAAGACGGCCCGCACGATCTCGATGTTGCGAGGCTCGGACAGCGCCTCAAGCGGGATCTCATGGACGGCCGACACGGTTCCGGTGAAGTTGGTGCGCACAACGATGCGGTCGAGGTCGCACAGGACGAGCAGGGGTGGGCTCTCCAGGGCGTCGCGATAGCGCAGGAGCTGGTCATAGGCGGCGGAAAGGTCTTTGTGTCTGCCCTTGTACTCCCAGCCGAAGAATCCCCGTTTCCACACGTCGGCGAAGCCGTCGCCCCCGCCGTGCTTGGCCGCGCCTTTCTCGAAGCAGAAGGTTTCGCCCGTAGGGTCGGCGAACGCGGGGGTGGCGTGCTCGAAGACGTTGCAGAGGTCGAGGAAGTGCTCTTGTGCGGCGGAGCGCTCCTTCAGTTCGACTCTGCGCCACTTGGCGATGAACTCGGCGATGGTCATACGTGCGCCATGGTAACGACGGGAGGTTGAGCGGACAAGAGAGAACACGGCTACCGCATCGCTATCGCTATCGGGATCGACGATCATGCGATGGCCTCGATTTCGATAGCGACTTCCCCCCACCGCGGCCGGGACAGGCCCGGCCCTCCATCGGCCGGCCGCCGCCCTTGGAGGGGCGACCCTGTGTCGCCCGCGGCGGGGTGAAGTTACGGACGAGCACGCGCCCGACACTCGGGATCTTTTTTTCGGGTAGCAAGCCCGAAGCCTACGCGCTATACTATAAAACTACCGCGGAATCCGCCCGCAACCCAATCATGGATCTCGCCGAGCCACGGAGCGTGCAGAGGCTGTTTGAAATCTCTGTGAACTCCGTGCCTCCGTGAGAAACGAACAACGGGCCTTTTGGTGATCCTATCGGCCAGCAAGGCACGGAAGTCCTTTTCGGGAAGTGACCGTGGCGGACGCATGGCGGATGCGTGAGACGAGGTCAGGATGACGCGACAAAGGCTGCGATGGCTGGGCGTGCTGGTGCTCATCCTGGGCGCGCTGTCGGGTTATTCCCAGCAGGCCACGGTCGCCGAGATCCGCGAAAGCGCCTTCCGCAAGTTCTCGGAGGGCGAGTTCGACGACGCCATTCCGGACTTCGCCGCGCTGATCACAGCCCTGGGCGAGAGCAAGCAATCCCAGACCCTCATGGCCATGGAGATCGTCTACTACGATCTCGCCTTGTGTCACTTCCTGACCGGCAACTTCCCCGAGGCTGACAAGTCCTTCCAAGGCTATATCAAGAAGTACCCGCACGGTTCGCGCACCCACGACGCCTATGTCTACATTGCCGACTCGCGGCGCTTCAACGGCAAGCATCAGGAGGCGATCAAGGCCTATCAGGATGCGCTCAAGCGCTACACCTACGCCCCCGACCTGCTGACCGACATCTACGCCTCGATCGCGCGCTGCTACCTGGCCCTGGACGACTGGGCCGCCGCCCGTGAGCCCCTGCGGCGGGCCTTCAGCAGTGCGCCCGACGGACTGCGCCGCAACCGCGCGGCCACGCTCCTGGCCACGGCCTACCTCAAGACCCTGGACATGGAGCACATCTACCGCATGGTGCCCTTCCTGCTCCAGCGAGACTCGCTGGCCTCGCGGTCGATCGCCTTCAACATGTCAGCCCTTGAGGCGGGCGACGCGCTCTTCCAGGATGAGCGCTACCGGGAGGCGTTCTGGATCCACCGCCTGGTCTACCCGCACGATGAGGTGCAGGTGCGCACCGAGGCCTTTCTCGACTACCTCCAGAAGAGCCTCGCCTACGAGCAGCGCTACCTGACTGACCCGCGGCGCCTGATGCGCCTGCAGGAGTGGATCGGTGAGACCGAATCCGAGATCAAGGCCCTGGCGGAGATCGACAACTACGACGTGGACCTGCACTACCGCATCGCGCGCGGCTACATGGAGGCACTGCGCTACCGCGAAGCGCGCGAGCTGTTCCTTCACCTCCACGCGTTCGGCGGCGCGGAACGCGCTGAGGAGTCGCTCTTCTTCGCCTTCTTCTGTTCGACCAGGCTCCAGCCCTGGACGCGCGCCTACGAGATCGGGCGCAAGTACATGGAGGCCTACCCGGCCGGCGAGTGGTACGATGACCTGACCCTGATGATGGGCCAGATGTACGCCAAGGAGCAGAACTGGCCCGAGGTGATCCGCCATCTGAGCGAGGTCCTGCAGACCCGGCCAGAGCACCAGTCGGCCGCCGAGTGCCTCTTCCTGCTGGGCTATGCGCACTTCATGGAAGAGCAGTTCGAACAGGCCATCGTCCGGCTGCAGGACCTGCGCAAGCGCTTCCCCGGCAGCGAGTTGATCCCGGCGGCGGTCTACTGGACCGCCATGGCCAGCATGTTCCACAGCCAGTATGAGCCGGCCGCACAGGACTTCGACCTGATCCTGATGGATCACCCCTCCAGCATCTACGCCGTCGACTCCGCGTTCCGTCGCGCGGTCTGCAACTACGCGCTCGGGCAATTCGAGTTGGCGGACGAACGCCTGGCCGCCTTCCTCGCGGCCAACCCGACCCACAAACTGGCCGCCGAAGCCACCGTGATGCGTGGCGACGTGGCCGGCGGTCTCGGCCAGCTCGACGAGGCCGTGCGCTTCTACCAGCAGGCCATGACGTTCCCGCCCGACCAGTTGAATATCGAGTTGTACAACCACTGCACCTTCCAGGCCGGACAGATCCTCTTCGACGCCGAGCGCTACGCCGATGTGCGCGCCCACTTCCAGCGCTACATCGAAGCCAACCGGCCGGAGGCGAACATCCCGCAGGCGGTCTACTGGGTGGGCCGCGCCATGTGGCAGGTCGGCGAGCGCGCCGCGACCCTGCGCTACTACCGCGACACCATGCTCAAGTATGGAAACGACCGCACCGCGCTGGGGGTCGACATGATCCTCGACGAGTGGGTCGGCACGACGCGCAAGGTCAAGCCCGAGGAGGAGAGCGCGGCCTGGAACGATCTGCAGCAGGCCATGCGTGAAGCCGCCCGCGCCGGCGACCGGGTCGCCACGCTACGCCTGACGCGCCTGTTGCTCTTTCACCCGTCGATCAAAGACACCGAGCGCGAGCGCGTCCTCTCCAACCTGCTGCAGCCCGAGTCGGTCACTAATGCCAGCCCGGCGGTGCTCGAAACCATGCTGGACGCCGCCAATGCCCGCGGCCAGACCAACTTCGCCGTCACCATCGCCAGCCAGATCCTGCAGGACTTCACTGAGACCGACTACGCCCTTGATGCCCGCATGCTGCTGGCGCAGTACGCCATCGCGCAGGCGCGCACGCTGCCGCCGCAGTCGGCCGAAGCCGCTGCACGCTTTGCCGAGGCCATCAAGCATCTGGGCGTCGTGCGCGAAGTCTACGCCAGCAGCGGCGAGGCGGCCAAGGCCCTCCTGATTCTGGGCGAACTCTACCGCGAACAGGGCAAGATGGAGGAGGCCGACCGCTGTTACGAGGACGTGCTGGGCGTGCGCGGCTGGAGCAACCACTGGCCTGAGGCGCTCTACGGTCGCGGCCAGTGCGCGGAGTCGCGCCGCGAGTACCTGAAGGCCACGGCATTCTACGAACGGATCTACATCATGTACGCCGGCTACCGCCAGTGGTGCGCCCAGGCCTACCTGCGGCGGGCCGAATGCCTGCACCGCGCTTACGAAGACACCAAGGCCATCGAGACGCTGCGGGCCATGCTGGCCAACCCCGATTTCGAGTCCATGCCCGAGGCCAAACAGGCGCGCGAACTGCTCGCCAAGCTGGAGAACCGCTCATGATCCGGCGCCCCCCCCTGCGCAAGGCCATCGCGCTGCTGTCGGCGGGACTCGCGGCCGCGTTCGCGCACGCCCAGGCACCGGCCACCCCGCGGGTCGCCGCACCGGCCGCGTCCCCCGCCGCGTCGGTCAACACCGCGCCGGTCAAGGCCCGCCTCTGGATCGGCGAGACCGACAAGACCGTCACCCTCGTGGGACTGGCACCCGATTCCGTTGTGATCGTGGGCGACAGCGGCGCCGCCGGCGGCCGCATCGAGCTGGCCAAGATCGTGCGGGCCGAGTTCATTCTGGATTACGACCGCTTCGAGGTCGCGCGGGCCATGCGCAAGAACGACTGGGCCACCGCCATCCGGACGCTCAAGAAGGTGCTCGATCCGACGCTGCCCTACCTGAACCTGCCGGACAACAACGCCGCCGATCTGGCGCTCGAACTGGGCACCTACATGATCCGCGCGGCCGAGCGCAGCCAGCGCTTTGCCACGACCGACGCCCAGCGCGAAACCATGCGCAAGCAGTACGAGGCTGCGATCGAGGTGTTCAAGTCCTGTGCCCGCGTCACCTGGAGCAGCGTGGGCCAACTGGGCGTGCTCAAAGGATGCCGCTGCCAACTGGCGATCGGCAAGCCCAAGACGGCCCGCTACTACATTGAACAGATGGACGAGCCCGCACCGGGCGACGCCGCGTTCGGCCACTACTGGCTGGTGCGGGGCGAGATCGCGGCCAGTACCGGTGACTACCGGACCGGCATTGATGCCGCGGTGAAGTCGGTCTGCTTCGAGAACAAGGACGTCGAGACCTTCCCCGACGCCCTGCTGCTTTCGGCGCGTTGCTACGAGGAGCTGTTCGAGGCCCACCGCGCCCGCGACGTCTATTTCGAGATCGCCAAGCTCTTCCCGCGCACCGACTGGTCCGAGGCCTCGCTGGCCCGGCTCAAGCTCATCATGGCCTCCGGCAAGACCAAGGCGCAGGAGACCTCGCCCATCGAGAACGTCTTCTTCGCCGTCAGCGAGGACATGAACGTCCTGGTTGAGGAGTTGCTCGCGCAGGCCGACAAGCCCGTCGCGCCGGAGGATGAGGATGACCTGCCGCCGCCACCGGCTCCGAAACCGGATGCGCCGCCGCCGGAATGATGTCCCGTTGACCCCTTTCAATAACCGTACCAAGGAGAAGCCCGCATCATGAATTCGACGAAGAGCAAACTGATCGTCCTGTCCGGCGCCCTGGTGGTTGCGTTGGTCGTGGTCGTGCATGGACAGGGCGCAGCCCTGCCGCCCGCCACCGCGCCGGCCGCCACCAAGGAGGCCCAGTGGAACACACTGTGGGACTACTGGAACGTGGGCGGAATCTGCATGTGGCCGATCGGCTTGTGTTCGATTGCGGCGGTCGCCCTGTCGATCTACGGCGGCATGCAGTACCGCATGAGCAAGATGATCCGGCCCGACCTGCTGCAGCCGCTGCAGGAGTCGCTGGGCAAGCTGGACGTCACCGGGGTGGTCTCGATCTGCAACGGCGCCCCCAGCATCCTGACCAACATCCTGGCCGCCGGCCTCAAGCGCATCGGCGAGGATGGCACGGTCGACGTGGCCAGCATGGAGAAGGCCATGGAGGAGGCCTCCATCGAGGAGGTCAACGAGGGCATGAAGGCCCTTAACTACCTGTCGGTCGTGTCGCAGGTGGCGCCCATGCTCGGGTTGCTCGGGACCGTCACCGGTATGATCGGCGCTTTCAATAAGATCGGCATGGGCGGCATGGGCGATCCCGAGAAGCTCGCCTCGGACATTGGCGAGGCCATGATCACCACGGCCTTCGGCCTGATGGTGGCCATCCCCGCGATGTTCGCCTACTTCGGGCTCAAGGCCCAGTACATCAGCAACGTCTCGCGCATCTCGCGCGTGCTCGGCGACATGATCCACCACTTCGCCGAATCGTTCCGCAAGGCCGGACAGTCGCCCGCCGCCGGCGGCGCGACGATGCTCTAGACCTTCCGTTCCCGGGGGATCGAGCGGAGACGCCCATGCGCATTCCGATTGAAGACAAGGAAGAGACCAAGCTCCAGATGGCGCCGTTGATCGACATGGTCTTCCTGTTGATCATCTTCTTCATGACGGCTTCGCACCTCAGCTCCAGCAAGAACGTCCAGTTGGAGATTCCCGAGGCGACCCGCGGCGCCGTGCCCAAGGAGCGGCCGGACCGCTGGACCGTCAACATCCTGCGCGACGGCGCCCTCTACAGCGGCCAGCAGCCGGTGACCCTCGACGAGTTGCGGCAACTGGTGACCGCGCGCGTGCAGCAGGACCCCAACCTGAAGGTCTACCTGCGCGCCGACAAAAGCACGCCCCACAAGCAGGTGCGCAACGTCATGAACGCCATGGCAGCCGCCGGCATTGGTGACTTCATCTTCGGCGTTTACAGCACGGCCGGCGAGGGAGGCGCAAGCCCATGAAGGTAACGATGCCCAGCATCGAGGAGCCCGACATCAGCATCGCGCCCCTCATCGACATGACCTTCCTGCTGCTGATCTACTTCATCTGCACCTGCAGCCTGATCACGCCGGAGGCCGATCTCGGCATCCGTCTGCCCGGCATGATCGCCCAGGCCACCAAGGTCGAGATGCCCGACGAGCAGATGATCGAGGTGCGCGAGAACGGCCAGGTCTTCCTGAATGACCGCGAGTTCGACTCGGCCGCCAATGTCCTGCTGCCCGAGCTGGTGCGCACACTCCAGTCCTATCGAGCCTCCTCGGTGGCCTCCGGCAACAAGCCCCTGATCACCATCTGGGCCGACGACGATGCCCAGCACCAGCGCGTGATCGATGTGATGAACGCCTGCGCCGCGGCCCAGATCAAAGACGTGACCTTTGCTTCCGGAGGCGATAAGTGAAGGTGCCCGCCGTGAAGACGCACGGCGGGCCGTTCGCATCATGCGTGCGCTGCGGTCCGAGCTGCGTTCGGCGCTAGCAATTGGAGACCCCGACCATGGCATCTGACGTGCAGAGTTCACCCCCCTCGCCGGGCGGATCCGCGCCCGCGCCATCCACCGGTCTTCTCAGCTTCGGATTCTCGCGCCTCTCCCAGCAGCGCAAGCGCACGCTGCGCTACATCCTGCTGGGCAGTCTGGGCGTGCATGTGCTCGGGATGCTGATCTTCGGCGGCATGGTGCTGGCGCACTACCTGCAGGAGGAGAAGACGGTCTTCGAAGCCCCGCCGCCGTCCAAGACCTACAAGCCGCGCGAGGTCGAACTCAAGGTCAAGGTCCAGAAGCGCCAGAAGAGCTCCAGCCGCCCCGCGATCGTACCGCGCCTGGTGGCCATGAAACCCTCGGAACTGGCCCTGCCCGAGATCAAGGTTGACCCCAAGCTGATCACCACCACCTTCCAGCCCAAGTTCAAGGCCGCCACCGGCAAGGGCTTGGGCGCCGGCCTGGGCGGCGGCCACGGTCTGGGCGGCTTCGGCGAAGGCATGTCGGCGGTGAACTTCTTCGGCATTCAGGCCAAGGGCGAGCGCATCGCCGTGCTGGTGGATGTCTCCGTCAGCATGATCGAGGAGGAACGCGGCGGATTCGCCGGCTACCTGCGGGTCAAGCAGCGCGTGGGCGACGTGATCGACGCCCTCAAAGACGGCACGCTTTTCAATCTGATCGTCTTCGCGGACGGCTGTTCGGTCATGGAGAACCAGATGGTCTACGCCAAGGATGAGACCCGGCAGAAGGCCAAGCTCTTCCTGCGCCCCTTCAACACCGAGGGTAATTACGGCCTCGACAACGGCAACTTCAACCCCGGCAACGTCGGCGTCCCAGCCGCCGGCGGCACCACGCGCCTGGACCTGGCCCTGACCGCCGCCATGCAGCAGGGTGCGGACACGATCCTGATCATCAGTGACGGCCTGCCGCAGGTGCAGAAGGTTCAGGATGCCAGCCGCATGCAGGCCCACGCCCAGCAGATGGCGCAGTGGAACCAGCAACACGCAGGCGAAGTTGCCGCCTACGCCAACGCGGTGGCCGCCGCGCCGGTGGAGCGCGTCTGGGTTCCGCCCACCCCCGCCCGGCCCCCCAGCAAGGCCGCGCTCAAAGAGGGCGCCAAACCCGACCCCGGCGCACCCGCGCGGGCCGGTTACTGGACCGAGGTGCGCCAGACGCACGGCATCGCGCGGCCCCAGGCGCCGGCTCTGCCGCCGCCGGGCTTCTGGAACTTGACCGACTTCATCAACCACATCGGGATACTGTACGAGAGCACCCACAAGCCCAAGGGCCTCAAGCAGCCCCAGATCCACTCCATCGGCTACCAGATCGACCGCGACGGCGGCGCCTTCCTCAACGACCTGGCCCGCGCTTACAAGGGTCAGTACCGGCTGGTGCGCAAGTTGAAGTGAAGGCATCGCACGCGAAGCCGCGACGACCCGAAGCGAACGGGCGGGAGCAAGGCGTCTGCGCGGTGGCCAACCATGGGTATGTTTGACACGATAACGCTGGAGCCGCCGCTGATCTGCCCGGCATGTGGACACGACTCATCGGCGCTGCAGACGCACGCATTCGGCTGGACGATGGTCGATACGATCCGGAACACACCCGATCCGCTGGCCGCCATCCTGGACCGCAATCCGCCCGTCCAAGATCCCGAGTGATTATGAAGGGTTGCCAGGAGCGGAAGCGCCATGGGGTGCAGTTGCTCGAAACTCTTGGAGTCCGTGGGACCGCGCGGCGTTAGGCTGTCGGGCTGTGAGCGTTCGGCTTGCCTTCCTCAGAACCAAGCGGTAATGTCTTAACGAAACCGCACGAACGGATCTCAGGGCGGTGCGTAATGCGAAGAGCGTTCGGTTTCTGTCGTCCTTCCGATGGGTTGGCGCGCAAACTGCTAGCGTGATTTGCGTGATGCCTCGAATTGAGTCATTGGAGAAGCCTGAATGGCGTCATCTGAAACACCTGCGGTGCGTCTCTCGGTGTGGCGCCCGCTGCGCTGGCCGCGGCGGCTTCTGGACGGCGAAGGCCGCCCAGTGGACGCTTGCGCGTTCTACGAGTCGGTCTACCGCTGGGACATGGAACAGAACCCCATCGACACCGTAGCCGACTCCGTAATGGCGGCGCGCATCGAAAAGGACTTACTGGCCGCTTTCCTTCCCGAGAAGTCTCCCGACAAGCGCACGATTTCCCGGCTTCGGGAGGGTATGCTCCTCTTGGACGAGGTCATCGCCACGTCGGCGCCGGTATGGATGCCGTCGGACCAGTTATGCCCCCCGCACGAGCGCTCCCGTGGAGACTCGGCGCTCTGCCTGCGCCAAAACCCGGTACTGGCTCTCCGTAGCATGCTCGGCTGGGTCTCCGACACCTTCCGCGATGTCCCAGGCGCATGCGTAACTCTGCGCTGAGGCTTTCCCATGCCCGATGATGTCAGACTTACAGACCCCTTGGATGCCGCCAATTCGATCGCGAGACTGGCGGCAGCCGGGACACTGCGGGTACAGATCACCGAAGACATCGCCTTCAGGAACGGCAGTGGTTTGGTCTGGGTCGACCTTGGGAGTATCGATTTCCACAAACAGTCGGAACACGACCCGGAAGGCGATGTCTACGACCTGCACGCCGCCGTACGCTTTGGGGGCTTCGAGTGGCAACTGCCGGCCAGTGCCGACTTGGATGAAGCCGTGCGCAAGGCAATCCCCCGGGAAGTCAAGGACGAGACCTCTGAACGAATGGCAAAGTCCGTTCGAGAAGGCGTGCAAGACTTGCTGCGGCGCATGCTGCTCTTGCTGCCCGTCTTTGACGTCGACGCTCTGGCATCGATGCCTCACCGCAGGCCAACGACGATCGTTCCCGATACCTCCGCCGTCCACCAAGGTGCCCTTGACTTCGTCTGCCGCTTCCTCAGCCCCAGTGCCAGGATTAAGGTCCCTGCCATCGTTCACATGGAGCTGCAGAACAACGCCGACAACTACCTCAAGGCCCGGTATCGGCCGCGAGCTGAGAAGGGGCCGAAGGAGAACGAACGCTTGGCCGCTCTACGGCAGCACATTCTCAGCCAAGGCGGTATTCGCACGTTGCTCCGCATGGAGTTTAGCCCGGACGTGGAGATTGATCGCGGGGACCTCGGAGCCGACCCGTTGCGTGGGATCGTCACGTCCGCCAGCGACCCGGAAGACAGAAACCTTGGCCTGCAGGAGGTTGTCCGGAGTTTCGCAGACCGGCTGATTGTCGAGACCGCCCGTCGGTTCCAGTGCGACGTCCGTCCCGACCATCCCCTCTTCGTGCTGACGAGCGATCAGGGCATGGCGCGCATGGCCTTGGCGGAGGGTCTTGGCGTGATGTTCTTCCAGTCCAGGGCGGCACCATCCATCGACCGGGTGAAGGTCACCGGCACGCTCTTCAGCCCCTTCTCAACAGATCTCTACTCCGTTTCGTTCGTGCGGGTGCTCTGGGAACTGGCCGTTACGTTTGGGCGCGCGCGAGTTGTTGCTGAAGACCAATCTCGTGGCTTTGAGGTATGGGGTATAGGAGGCGAGGCCGACGGAGCAACCTGGCAGCCCCTGCATGCCCGAGAAGACCTGCTCTGGGCACGGACCTTCGGCGGCGACTCCGTCGTTCAACCTGCCCAAACTCCGGACGGGGCTGGCAGAAAAAGGGACGCGGCCGCCAACCGCAAAGCAATCGAAGCGCCCTCTGGCGGACCGAACCGCCGGCCGCTTACGGGCGGGGCCTACAAGTTCTCGCCCGACAAGATGCTCGGCTTCATTGCCGCGCTCGTCAGGCAAGAAGCGATCCACGTGGACCAGGCCCATCTTGTTCTGGGAGTGAAGGATGCCGAAACTTCTGGCAGATACGTACGTTTCCTGTTGAGCGGGCGCCTTGCCGTGGAGACCGCGAGCGGATTGACGGCAACGGCCGAACTGCGCGAGTTATGGCAGTCGCTGATCGCCCAGCGCTTGGACGATGCCGCTCGCGCTCTGCGGGCGGTGCCGTCGTTCGACGAGCTTTGCCGGTTTGCCGAAGCTCGCGGTTCGTTTGCGCCCGATTCACCCGACGTCCCCATCTCCAACACCGCCCGGCCAAGCTACCTGATGCTGGGTGAGGCGCTCGGGATGTGGTTACGCGTCGTCGACCAGGGTGTCGTCTGGACTCCGCATGCGCCTGACGCAAGCGGCTTCCCACGCATCGCCCGCGCGGCCTACGAGCGCACCCGGCAGGCTGGCCAAGGCGGCGAGTGGTTGCTCACGGGCCGCTGGCTCGAAACACTGGCCGTTGAGAGCGGCATCCACCCGTTGACTTGCCGTAGACTTGTCGCAGCAGGTCGGGAAAGCGGCCTGCTCCGTGTGTTGGCCGAAGGCTCCACGCCCGACAACCGTTTCGACACGCACTACTTCTGGGCGCTGAGTCAGCATGACGGCCAGCCGGGCATTGAACGGGTCTATCTCTATCATGGTGACTTCCTATTGCCTGGGACGGCCGCTGTTCGGATCCGGATCGAGGAGGGTGAGCATGCCACTTGAGAACCTCTTCGCCGCCGCCCCTCCGGTCGGCGTTTCCGATCCCCGCCGCCTTCGCCATGCGAAATTCGGCGTACTCGATAATCCCTTCCCGGCCGCCGCCCAGACCAGCGGCCACCCGCACCTGAACACTGGCCCGGACGATCAGGTCGACGCTGCCATCAAGTCATTCGTCGAGAGCAAGGCCTCCAACGCACTGGCGGTCACGGCCTCGCAGGGCATCGGCAAGACCAATCTGCTGAATGCCTACACGGATGCGTTGCGAACCCAACTGAGCGGCCGAGGGTTCTATGTCATCCGCTACATGCCCGACCCCGAGCCGTCCTTCGATCCCTTGCTCCGATCGGTCTTCGAGCAACTCGGTGAAGAGCACTTGCGGCGGGTGGTGACGGCGACGGCTGCCGCCAACGCCGCCACGACAGACGCGGCTCTGGCCGATATCCAAGGACGCGACGTGCGCAGTGTGGTCGAAGCCCTGCGCGAGTCAGCGCGGGGTGGAAAGCCGGACGAACTGGAGACGCGGATCAAACTCGCCTATGAGTGGTTCATCGGTCTACCCGCCCGCAAGGCGCACCGCGACCAGCTCAAGGTCAGTTTCCGGCTCGACTCGGTTGAGTCGCGCACGCGGGCCTTGCGCGACATCGCCTACTTCAGCGCCGCGGTGGGCCAGTTTCAGGGCGTCTTCCTGCTGCTCGACGAGCTTGAGAAGCATGGCTCCACCTATTCGAAAGGCGTGGTCGTCCGCTACCTGTCGGCGCTACGCGCGCTGATCGACGCGCTGCCCCGCTACCTATTCCTGATGGTGGCCCTCACCCCTGACGCGCTCGAACGTTACCGCGAGATGCTGCCCGCGCTCAAAGGCCGCCTTGCGCACGAGGTCCGCCTGCAACCGATCGCATCCGAAGAGGATTCCCTTCGGTACTGGCGTTACTACCTTGACCGCGCCCGCGAGGATGCCCGTCTTGAAGCTCAGCGCCACGGTTGGCCCCTGGCAGATCAACCGATCGACATCGTCACGGAGCAACAGGCCCGCGAAATCTACCGCGAGATGCGCAAGGCGAGCACGATCGACGGCGTGCGTCAGCGCGACTTCCTCGACCGGCTGAACGTTCTGGCGGGGCAGGCGATGGCGGGGTGACGATGTTCAACGCCCCAGGCCCAACCTCAAGACTTCATCGTCCGCCCGGCAACTGTGTTTCCCTGGTCCTAGCCCGTCCTTATCAACTGAGGGTGTTTTTCGACTATTTTTGCCCAAGTCTCACACCGATTCGCCAATGTTTTGAAGGAATTGGTGCGCAAATCGGCTTGTGGTGAAGACCTTTCACCCAAGAGTCGACAAATCATTGGCGTTTCCATCCATCGCACCCTTCGGTTGAGAAAGTCGGGCTAGTCGTGTGCTCGTGGCGCCGCCCGCGCGGAAGGCTGGTCTACGCGTCGAGCGCGGCCAGCAGGCGGCGTTGCACCGCGGCTGGATCATACTCGCGCCGCACAAAGGCCCGGCCGTTAGCGCCCAGGGTCCGCGCCAGATCCGGCCGTTCCAGCAGCAAGCTCAGGCTCTCGGCAAACTCGGCGTAGTCGCGGAACCAGAGTCCGCCCTGTGCCGCGCGGCATTGGTGCCGCAGAACCACGCCGGCGGCGTGCACCAGCGCCGGTGTGCGCGTCAGCCAGGCTTCCAGCAGCACAATGCTCAGGCTCTCGTTGACCGACGGGTGGCAGAAGGCCAAGGCGCCGGCCATCACCGCCCGCTTGACCGCCTCATCCACGTAGCCGAGGTCGATCAGATGCGCGGACAGTCCTTCGGGCACGTCGACCGGGCCGCTGCCGGTCAGCACCAGCTTCACGTCCTGTCCCGAGAGTCGCCGGAAGGCCGCCCAGTAGTCGACCAGCAGCGGCGTGCCCTTGAGCGGCTCACGACGACCGCAATACGCGATATAGGGCTGCACCACCGTTGCCGGCAGCAGGCACAGGTCCGGCGCCTGGGGCAGGTCCGGCAACGCAAATCCCACCACCGCCGCCACCGGTGGCCGGTCCGCGGCCGTGTGCGCCAGGCGCGGGCCGAAAAGCCGCTCGGCCAGCAGCCGCTCAGGCTCGGTGTTGAAGATGCAGCCGCGCACCCGCCCGAAGAGCGCCGCCATGCGGCGCACCCGCGCAAAGGGCTCGTCGTGCAAACACGGCACCAGCAGGGTCCGGTCGGGCGCGACCCGGCTGACCGCCTCGGTCAGGCCGAACAGGTACGGTCCGGCCACGATGCGATCATAGGCGCCGCCTGCGTCGCGCAAGTGCGCCTCCAGCGTGCGGCTGTTGACACTCTCGCGCAGCCAGAGGTCCTCTTCGGCGTCGCTGACCGCCCACCCGGCGCTGATCGCCTCCTGCACGCGCAGAAACGCCGCGGTGTCGCGGTCCTCGTTGACCGGAAAACGGATCACGCGCAGGCCCGCGTGCCGGGTCTCACCGGCCGGGCAGGTGTTGGCCCACGTGAAGTGATCGCGCGCGCACGTCGTCAGCAGCGTGACCTCACGGCCGGCGTCGCGCGCCAGTTGCGCAAGGTTGAGCAGCAGGGTCTCGGCCCCGCCCACGGCGCCATCGGCGGCGAGACGCGGGGCCACGAAGGCGATGCGGTTGGCGGACATGGCGGGGCTGGAGCAGTGTGCGTTTCAGGGCGTGGCAGGCGGTGGCGGCAGGCGCGCTTCGAGTGCCTGCACGCGGGCCTCGAGGCTGCGGATGCGGGCGCGGGCGCGCTGATCGGCAATCTCGAAGGCCGCCAGCAGCATGCCGTTCACCTGGTTCTGTTGCGACCACAGGCGGTAGGTGTAGAAGCGCAACAGACTCCAGATCGTGCGCTTGAGCGCCTTCAACAGCGGGGCCAAACGGGCGCGCCGTTCGAGAATCTCGAAGTCGTTGATGTCGACCTGCACAGCCTGGCGCAGGCATGCCAGGTAGCGTTCGAGGAACTGCTCGTCGTCCGCCAGATTGGCCAGGTTGTAGCGTTCGGCCCGGGCCACGGCGGCCTCGTCGTAGGCGCCTTGGGAGCGCTTTGCCTCGACACGCGCCTGGATGTCGCGCACGAGGGCCTCCACGTCAAGACCCTCGGCTCCGAGCTGGAATGCCGCCTCTGCCATGTTCTAACTACCTTCTCGCGATCGGATCCGGCGGCACGGTCAGGCGCGCACGGCCTGCAGGGCGGCCTGGTAATTCGGCTCGTTGACGATCTCAAGAACCAGCTCCGTGTAACGGACAGCACCGAGTGGATCGATCACGACCACCGCCCGCGCCAGCAGGCCGGCCAGCGGCGAGTCGGCGATCAACACGCCGTAGGTGCGCCCAAACTCGGGCGAACGAAAAACCGACAACGCCGTGACGTTCTGAATGCCCTCGACGCTGCAAAACCGCCCCTGAGCAAACGGCAGGTCGGCTGAAATGCAGAGCACCCGGCAGTTCTTCCGCGTAGCGGCTTCCTGGTTGAAACGGCGCACGGAGGTGGCGCAAACCGGGGTGTCCAGGCTCGGGAAGATATTGAGCACCAGCCATTTGCCCTTCCCGTCCACCAGCTTGAAACTGCCCAGTTCGCCGGTCGTCAGATCAAAGCCCGGCGCCGGTTGACCGACCGCCGGAAGTTCACCCACCGTCTGCACGGGATTGCCCTTGAATGCGATCTTGGCCATGAGGTCTCTCCTTTTGGCGAGCACGGCGGCGGATCAAAACCTCGAAGCGCCATGTGTGGCTCGCGTACCGGAGATTCTATACACCCGCATGGGTCGAACGCCAGAACCAAAATGCAGCCGGATGGCGCGCCGATCCCGTCCATAGCTTGCCCCGGCAGACGGGAGGAATCTGGAACTCACGAAAACAGGAAAGGGCGGGCCAGACACGTTCCTCTCATCCTGAGTTCCAGACTGATCCCCGGTTACCCCACGGTTTGTTCGCGGCGCGGTCGCGGAAGGCTTGTCCACAACTCCACCCTATTTGCCGTCCATGTCCGGTTGGGAGCCGGCCGGCCGGTGCCCCAAGGGCCTGGGGCACCTCTACGCGTCGGGACGCACGTCGGGCCGACGTGCGCCACAGACTGCCGCACGCGACGCCGGTTCAAGCCGCGGGGTGCCGCTGCGGCGAGCCACCGCTCGCCGGTGGCCCGACGCGGTCTGCCATAAGGGTGCGTCAGGCCCCGGACCCGCCCGGTCTGGCGCCAGCGTGCCTGCGGGAGCGGCAGCATACGTTGACGCCGCGTGCGGGGCTTGATACGTTATGTGGGCTTGAGTCCCGACAAGCCCAGCTGCCCATTGAACTACCATGGAACCCCATCCCTCTGTTGAGCTCACCGCCGAGTACCAAAACCACCTGCTGGCTTTGCGCAGCGCGCTGCCCCTGCGGTTGGAGTTGGACACCTTGGCCCGCGTGCTGGCCTCGATTGGCACCGAAAACCGCAATTGCCTCGACGTCGGCTTCAGCAACCCGCTCATGAGTCGCGCGCTGCGCAAGTCGGGCGGCTACTGGTGTTCGGCGGTCTGGACCGCGGCCGAGCAGCAGGACGCGGCCGTGATCCTGCACGAGGAGCTCGCGACGGTCGGCGCCGGCGGTGAGTTGCCGTTCGACGACAAGCAGTTCGACGTGGTCGTGATCGCCGCGGGCCGGTTGACGGGCGACCGGGCGTTGGATGAGGCGCTGGTCCGTGAGGCGCACCGCGTGCTGCGCACACCGGGGTACGTGGTGCTGGGGGCCGACTATCGCAAGTCGGCCGGGCTGGCCTATCCCATCACCCGCATGGCCGGCCAGCATAATCGCGTCGGCTACGCGGACAGCCAGATCTTCGAACTCCTCAAGACCGGGTTCGACGTGCTGGGCATGCGCACCTACTGCCGCTTCTGGGTGCAGCTGGTGCGCGCGCTGTTCGACCGGCCGGGCGGCAACCAGGGCCTGGCCCGGTTGCTCTACCGGCTGGCGTTTCAGCTCGACTTGATGATCTTCTTCACCCGCGGCTACCAAGTGGCCGTCTACGGCCGGCGCAAAGGCTGGCGCCCGCGCCAGACGCCGATCCTGAGCGACGGCCGCAGCATCAGCGACGCGGTCCTGCGCCCGGTGGGCTAGAACGGGGATGTTCACGGGCGGCGCGGCAGCGCCTTACCGTGGGACGCCTGGTTCTGCCGCTCCCGTTCCTGCTTCAAACCTGCTTGTGACCGCCGAAATGCCGGTTGAACTGCTCGGCAAGGTGCTCCACTGACAGTTGAAGGCCGGCAATCTTCTGGATTGCCCATGCCTCAAACACCTTTTGGTCCTCCCCGACGTGTTCAGGATGGACGGCCGTGAATTCCTCCTTGTGTGCGAGGAACTCCAGCATGAGGGCGTGAGAACGGGCCTTGGCCTGCCGCTCGGCCTCATCGAGCGAATCGTTTGTATCCATCACCATCGTCATCCTCTTTCTCGTCTCGTTATTGTAGACACGTGATGCCCCAACGTTCAGGCTCTACGGCGACGGTATCCCGGCGACGTAGCAGCATGTTGTTGGAACTTATTCTTCTCCCGCAGAGGCGCGCCTCTGCGGGAGTTATCCCTCTTCTTTTCTCAGGTTCCAACGCTGCCGGTGACTTTGCCGGCGTTTGTCGCCGGTAAAGTCCACCGGCTCGTTAGAAGTCTTTTGTTTTTTTCTGAAGCACACTTAAGTTACGACGCAAATTCCATCCGTTGTGTTTCCAGAAGGCCCGGCCTTTGGAATTGCTCCGAAACAGGAAGATGTTGCACTTCGGGATGCCTAGTTTTCCCAGACAGCGGAGACAACGAAGAGTCAGGGCCTTGCCGATGCCCAGTTTGCGGTGTGCTGTGGCAACAGCGAGATGATGCAAATACCCGCGCCTCCCGTCATGACCCGAAAGCACGGCACCGACAATCACGCCTTGAATCATCGCCACGAAGCTGAGTCCGGGATTTCGTCTCAGGTACCGCGTGATGCTAGGCAGTGAGTCGCTGTCCTGATCCAGCCCTATCCCTGGAATGTCGCGCCACAAGGTAACAACAGCGTCGTAATCGCCAGCGGTCATCTGTCGTATTTTGAATTTCATCTTCTTCTAACGGCAACCCTCACGGGCGCGCGGCCCCCGCGCGTGCCGTGCTGGGTCTGGTTGGGTTGTCTTTTGGCCTGACGATTTCAGTTAACGATGCAATGGCTTCCCGGATGGCGGCCATGAGTGGTGCATCGCGCTCAACCTCAAATGGCACATATGGCATCTTCAACCAGTGGTAGATAATGGCATGCGTTCGCCGCTTGTCTGGTTCCTCAGAATCGTACCGGGGATGGATGTGCACATGAAGGGCGCGATCGGTGTTGCCGAGAATTGAATAGTTGATGAGCGACGGATGGAGGACTCCCGTGAGAGCATCACCCACATGAGTCATATCCATCAGGAACTGCTGGCGCTCACCAGAGGTGAGATCGTTGAGGTTGTCGCGAATCGGATCAGCCAGCAGCAACGTGTATCCCTTAAGACGCTGATCGTCACCCAGCACAACCCACCCCGAGCGCAACCGGCAGATGACGGTCGGATTCCGGCCCTCCCGTGCAAGAGCGACTCTCTCGTGGATGATCGTGGGGTATCGTGTGTCTCTCATGCCTTCTCCTGCCCAACGCTCACGCTAACGGGCGGCGGTACGCCGTACCGTTCAGCGTGATGTTCGACTTCCTCATTCTTGAATCACAAACAACTTCTCGACGGTCCACCAGACTCCTTTGAGCAGGTAGCCGAGTGGACCAAGAATGCACTGTCTCTTGATCGAGACGTCGATGGAGGCAAGATCCACCTTGCCCTTGAGCGCTTTGAGCCTAGCTTGCATGGAGTCGATGTCGGCCTGAACTCGTCCGAGTTCTTTCTCAATGGCCAGGATGTCTTTGACGTCCTGGGCTTTGTCAAGCAGAGCCCGGAGTCGATCGCGCAGGGCGACCATCGTCTTCATTCTGGCGTCGATATCGACATATTGCTCGGTAACATCCTCCGATGAAACGCTCCGGCGTGTGACCTTGCCGATGGATTCGAGAGACGTCATCGCAGGTTTCAGCGAGTCAACGGGCACCCGCAGGGTGACGTTGGCTCGCTCATCTCCTGAATCAGATCTGTTCTCGACATAGCCACCGGATTGCTTGGCAACGTCTATGATACCAGACACCGCGTTGCTAACGCTGGCAACTTCGAGCGAGAGCCAAGCGCGCCAGATCAACATCCTGCTCTGGTCGGCTGATTCGGCCTGTGGCATGGCTGCAAGAGCATCACCGGGTGCCGACCGGTATGCCGTGGCGCATCCGGAAAGTGTGACGATCAGTACAAGTGACAACGCCGACAGTATGATTCGCTTCATTCTCTTCTCCTTGATGAGTTGAACGTATAATGAGCGTCCAGTTGCTTTTCACGGGTATGGACACGTGCTCATCACGATACCGGTAGCGTAGGGACTCCGGACGCGGACAGCAAGGAATAACGAAGACGACAGTTAATGCATTGCAGAGCAAGGACTTGCCCACTGCAGTCGCGAATATGGTTGGCGAAAGGAAGTATCGGCACAGAAAATGCCATTGACGCGAAACATCCCCTAGACGGTGCATATGCGTCATGAGGCCGAATTCGGGTCCGATAGCTGAACGAGCGTTCAGTTAGTGCCTGGGGCGTGACGCAAAAGGCCGCCTGGGAGATGTTATACGTCAGACGCATATCATAGGAGAAACAACATGAATCTGTCACAAGTTGTTGATCTGCATGATGTGATCCGCTGGCTGGACAGCACGGCGATGAGCCCGCTGGACGCACTGAGCGCGGTGGAAGCCCAATCAATGACCAATCACCCGTGACGTTGCCCAGGTTGGCTCGGCTGTTGGCGAAGAGAAGGAGAGCAGAGCGGCAGAAGCAAGGCGGTCGAGATGACGGGATGCCGCCGCCTCACCGCTGACGTTACGCCGCCGTCGCGCTCGCAGACCCCGGTGAAGCCCTGCCCCCTTGGGCTTACTCCAGAGCCACGACGCGGTAGTCGCGGGCGCGAACCGGCAGGATCAGGGTTGTCCCTTCGAGTCGCGGTTCGAGCGCCTCGTCGGCGCGGGCCGCCACTTCGTCGGGATCATCGAGGCTGAGATCGGCCTTTGCCACGTCATCGGGCAGGCCGCTCAACATCGCATCCATGGAGGCCTGGCCGGCCTTTTCGGCGTCGGCTTGGGAGGCCTGTGAGCCCTGGTAGTCGTCGCCGGGCGGGGGCCGGAACGTCGCATCGAGGTTCCGGGCGCGGAACTGCTCCGGCAGGCTGAGGGCCTGGCGGTGCAGGTCGATGCGCAGCGTGCGCGGCTCACGGGCGCGGTTGCTGGCAATCACCAGCACCTTGCCCGACTGCCGGTAGAGCGAAACCTGTGCGTCACTGTCACCGGCCGCGAGCGTAACATACCGGCTGTTGTTCCAGTAGGGATGGAAGGTGCAGGCAGAAGGATCGCCGGCCCCCCACCCCAGCAGGTCCTTCCAGTAGCCCTTGTAGACGAAGGACCCCTGCCCTTCGTAGACCGTGGCGGTCTCGAAGTGGGCGAACTCGCTCTGGGCCTGGCGCGCCATGCGCCACTGCCACTTCAGGAAGCGGCTGGCGTTCTTGTCGTCGAAGCCGCCCTCGGAGACGAAGGGCATGTAGAAGGTCGACACGCCCCACAGGCGCGCATTCTGCAGGGTCTCGTACCGGTGCAGTGAGGTGCTGTCGATCCAGTCGCGGCTGTTGAGCGACACGATCGGGGCGTTCTCGCCGTCGAGCACGGCATCGCAGTAGAGCAGGCCCGGGTACTGCCATGAGTAGGTGTGGTGTGCCATCAGCATGGGCGTCATGCCGTGGGCCTGGAAGATGCCGCGCCAGCGCCGCATCAGATCGCGGAAGTCGAAGTTGCGCACGCCCGGCTGTTCGCTGCCGTCTGGCAGTCGTACCGAGAAGCCGGCCTCCAGGTTGCTGGCGGGCGCCTCGTAGCACTCATCGAGGTAGACGGCGTCGAAGATGTTGCGGCGCAGCCACTCGTCCATCTCCCAGCAGAGGTAGTTGTTGAAGTACGGGGTCAGCGAGACGGCCGAGGAGTCGCCCGAACGCCACTCCCAGTTGTCGTAGGCGCCGGTCCGGCAGCTGAACCAGGCGCGCGACAGGTACATGGTGCGGTAGCCCACGGGCCGGGCCGCCTGCATGGCCGGGATGCAGCTCTCGGCGTATTTCCAGGAGGGGCCCAGCTCCGGCGCGCGCGGATCGGCGGCCGGGAAGAGCTTCATGCTGTGGTCGCGCGGGTCGATCGGCCAGGGCGAGAAGGCGTCGAAGATGCTGCAGGCGGCCGGATCCTGCGCGGCCGGCACGCACTCGAACAGCCGGTACTTGGGGTCCATCGGCCGGGCCGGGTGGGGCAGCAGGGCGAAGACGATTGGCGCGGTCTCGGTGTAGTCGGCGGCGGTCGCCACCAGGTTGAGCCGCAGCTCGACCCGGTCGGCCCGGCGCTCAATCGCGATCGCGCCGGTGGCGTCGGACTGCACCCAACCGGCGGCGTTGTCGCAGAACCAGAAGAGCCCGCGGTCGCGGTCGTGCAGGTCCACATGGCCGAAGAAGCCATAGGTCCGCGCGGTGGCCTGGCGCGGCACCCAGAAGGCTTCCCAGGTCAGCTTCGGGTCCTGGGTGCGCGCCCGGGTGAAGTCGCGCCAGGCGGCCGGCGCGGCGACCGCCAGCCGGGAGTCGAGCACTGTACCGTCGTTGGTAGCGACGACGCCGGTGGTCACGCCGCGGGCACCCATCGGGTAGTACAGGTAACGGTTCGCGTGTTCCGCGCGCAGGGGAATGACGAAGGTCAGCGGCTCCAGACGGCCTTTGGGCTTCAGCCGCAGTTCGTAACGCAGCATGCCGTCGTATTCGACGCGGCAGTCCATCGCCACGTCGCAGCGCGTGCCCGTAAAGGTCGTCTTCCAGCCGACTTCCGTCGGCGTGGCGGCCGACCAGGCGACGCTGCCGGACTTCAGGGGCTGGCCACGCTCCTCGATGCGAATTGCGTCTGCCAGCAGGTTGGTGCCGCCCGCGATGATCGCGCGCGGCAGACCATCGGGACCGACGTGCCAGGCCGTGACGGCCGTCGTGATGCGACGGTCCGCCACCTGCAGCGGCGTCCAGGGGGCGACGGGTGTATCGAGCACACCCGCGCGGCTGTGGCGCCACGCCTCCTCGCGGTACTCCCAGCGGTTGGTGTCGGTCAGCAGGGGCTTGCCGGTCGCATCCTCGATACGAAAGGCGATCTGGTAGTGGCCCTGAGCCAGCGGCGAGCCATCGTGCAACCGCACCCGGGCGTGGCCGTTGGTCACCACCTGCCGGACCGGCGCAAAGGCTGCGGCGGCCGGATTGCTGGCAATCAGCGATACGCTCACCGCCGCGGCCGCTGGCGACTCGCGGGGCAGCAGCGGTTCAAGCGAGAACTCGAGCCGCTGCAGGGCATACTTGAACTCCGTGCCGGCGCGGTAGAGCTTGATCGGTTCGAGCGCACCCATCCAACGCCGCCGGGCCTGCGCGATCTCGTCGCCGTCGAGCGCGTAGGTGTAGCCGACCACCTCGTCGATGTCGATTCCGGGCCGTTGCCCGCGGACCACGGTCAGGTCGTCCGAAACGCCGAACTCGGCGAACGCCAGGCTGAGCGCGTTCAGGTTGGCCGGGGCCGCCCGGCTGACCATACCGTGCCATTTGCCATCGATTGACAGGGCCGCGTAGGGATTGCGGGCCGCATCCCAGGTGAGCACCGCGTGCAGCCAGTGCCCCGGATCGACCGGCACCCGGGCGCGTTCGATGTTGTAGGCCCGCGGCAACGTGACGTTCAGCACCGGCGCCAGGGCTCCGTCCTTACCGCGGCCCAGCACGCGCAGGATCGACAACTGCATCCGGTTGGGCGGGGAGTGCTGCCAGTAGCCGGTGCAGTCGTCCCAGTTCTGCGCCCGTACCCAGAATTCCAGTGAACCCGCGCGCGGCGACAGACCGGCGAGCGGGAAGCGGGGAAAGCCGATGGCGGGTTCGACCAGCCAGCCCTGGCCGCGGATGCCCGGCACCTTCAGGTTGTCGGGCGTGTGGCCGTGCAGGTCGATCGCGATGGGATCGGCCGGCCCACGGTCATAGCGTAACCCGCTGTCGAGCGAAGCGTGGAAGGCCGTACCGTCACCGCGGAAGAAGGGACGGTCGAACTGCAGCGCGCGCGCCGGCACGGCCTCGCGCCAGGTCAGGCGCGGGCGGGAGTAGAAGTCGGGCTCGGAGGTCAGCGCGCGCACCTCGTCGATCTCGCCGCGGAAGCCCTGCTGTCCGTCGGCCGAGTTGGCAATCAGCAGGTCCAGCAGCTTGCCGCCGTTGCCGAGGAACGCGTAGTTGTTGCCGCCCTCGCTGATGTAGTAGGTGTCCTCGCCGTCGACCGTCAGGCGCGCGTCAAAGGGCGAGGTGTTGCCGGGCGCCGGGTGGGCCTTGTCCCAGATCGCCGCGTGGGTCCAGGTCTTGAGCGGCACCGGCCTGGGCGACACGATCGAGGCGTCCTTGGCCAGCAGAACCTTCATCAGGGCCGGGGGCACGCGCTTGGGATCGGGGTTGCCATGCGGCTTACGCAGTTTGAATTCCAGTCGTCCGTCGGGCCGCAGCAGGAGCTGCGCTTCGCCGTTGGCGACCGAGAAGAGACAGGAGGTGGAAGACGGATAGGCATCGACCCGGAAGGTGCATTCGACCGCTTTGACTGCGGGCACGGCCGTGCGCAACACTCCGGTGCCATCGCAGGCCAGTCCGGGACCGAAGCGTCCCTCGGGCGTGAGGCGGAACCCCGGCGGCAAGGGCAGGTGGCGCGCCGCGCGGCTGGAGTCAGCCAGCACGTTGGCCGGCAGAGCCGGGGCCGCGCGGCTGGTTCCCGCATCAAGTGTGGCGGCCGCATCCAGGTCCGGGCGCCCGGGCTGGGTCGCTTCAAGAACCTGCTCGAACGACGTCTCTTCCTGGGCCGACTGCCGCAGCGCCTCGTTGCCGCCGATGGCGGTCTGCCCGAAGTGGAGCAGCAGGGCCACGCGCTCCTCGGCCAGGTACTCCTGCCACCAGCAGTCGCCGTAGCGGTACGTGGGGCCCTGACCGCCCAGGGCCACCGCGGCCAGCAGGGCAGAGGTCAAAACCAGTATGCATTGTTCGTGCTTCATTTTGGTGCCTTGCCTACAACTTCGGTTCACGATTACGGGCGACGATTACGGTGGACGATCGAGAGCCTCTCCTCGTAATCCGTAATCGTCGCCCGTAATCGTCCGTGTCACCGATCACCGGTCACCGGCCACCGGCCACCACCGGCTCACGCATCCCACATCCAGCCTTCTGCCAACTGTCTGAAACAAACGGCCGGTCCGTCCTGCCAGACCACCGCCACGCGCCCGGGGCCGCGCAGGAGGCGATACGCCGGAGCCGGCTGGCCGGTGCAGTCAGCAATCACCGTCACCAAAGGCGCCACGGCCGCGTAGCGGACCGTTACCGGGAACCACCGGCAGTCGGCAAAGTGGTAGCCCCAGTGGACGTCGTGCAGGTCGCGCTCGGCCTCGCAGGTCACACGCGTCCCGGCCGGGCCGTGGAACTGTAGCTCCAACGTCGCCCGCTGGCCGCGCACGCGCACACCCCGGCGCTCCAGCGGCTCGGTGCAACCACCGCACTGGAACCAGCTCTCCACTGGGGCGGCACCGTCGGCCCCCACGGCGCGAATGTCGTCAAAAACCACCAGCGCCCGGTCGCCCACCATGACCAGGTGGCGTACCACCCGCGCACCGGGCAGCTCGTAGGCCGCGCTGCTGTCGCAGACCAGGCACCGGAAGCTGCCGGCGCTCCGGCAGGTCGTGAGCACGCCCGTGAAGCCGGCGGGCGCTGCGGGCACCCGGCCGGCCACGCACGGCAGGCAGTGGTGCGACGGCTCAGGCTTGTAGTACCCCGGATCGATCAGCATCCGCTCGCCGCGCACGTCGAGCCAGAAGCTGCCGGTGTCGGCCTGGTTGTGGTGGGTGTAGGGCGGCCGCGAGCCCTTGAGCCCGGCGACCAGCGGGCTGTCCCAGGCCGGCGTCGACCGGATCGTCGCGTACTGGATGTCGGCCAAGGCCACGGCGGTGGGCAGCGGCGGCGCCGTGCGGCACTCGGGTACGTCGGGGCGGAACAGCAGCGCGCACAAGGGGTCGGCGGCATAGGCGGCCGGCCGGCCGGCCGCGCAGCGGGCCTCGATCTGACGCCAGGCGTGGTCGCCGTACCAGAGCCCCAGCGGGTCGCCGAAGCGGCCGGCCGCAAACCACCCGAGCACCCCGCCGACCGGCAGCGGGATGGTGTCGTTGACACCGTGGAGGCCCCCGTCGTTGGTCAGGCCGACGCGCACCATGTTCATGGCCCGGCGCACGCTGGCGTGACCCAGCAGGCCGTCGTCGTGACCCAGCACGCGCTCCAGCGCGCGCGCAAACAGCAGCAGGTTCTCCTGCCCGTAGGTCCAGTACTGAACACCTTCGGTATTCCCTCCGTCGGCGCCGGCGCAGTAGTCCAGCCACTGCCAGACATTGCGGCGCGCGTGGCGCAGGGCCTCGCGGGCGGCCGCCGGCGACTCGCGCAGCAGGGCCAGGGCCACCAGCCCGCTGCCGCCGTTGCCCACGGGGTTGGCGTTGGCAATCGTGGTGACGGTCCAGCGCCGGCCGCGGGCGGTGCGCAGGTAGAGATCGAGCAGGCGCTTCAGGATGCCCAGCCAGACGGCCCGCTGTGCGGCGTCGAGGTGCGGCTCGAAGGCATCGTAGGCCAGGGCAAGCTGGCCGCCCAGCATGCCCTCGTGCAGGTGGGTCTCGGCGGCCAGGATCAGGCGGGCTTCCGCCACCCGCAGGTGGTCGGTGGCCTGCGAGATCCAGCGGCGGTCCCCGGTGACCAGCCAGGGACCCAGGCAGGCGCCCGCGCGCCCGAGCAGGTCGAGTCCGAACGCGCCCATGCACTCGATCGAGGCCTGCAGCAGGGCGCGATTCAGGCGCATGAGCTGTAGTTCGTTCAGCGAGCCGATCCCGCGCTGCAGCAGTGTCTGGGTCTCCGGGGGCACGTGGACTTCGGCAAAGGCCGCAGCCTCGTACAGATCGGGCCGCCGCAGAAGCGCGTTGAGCGCCGGCAGCAGCACGGCCAGATCGTCGTCGTGCGGGGTCACGTGGCGTACGACCGCACGGAAGGCTTCCTGGGCCTCGGGCGGCAGCAGGTTCCAGATGCGGGCGCTGGCCGGCTTGCGGTTGCCGGCGCCATCGCGCACCATCGACTCCTTGGCCACGCGAAACCAGTTCAGGCAATGCGCCGTGATTTCGAGACCGCGCGGGTCAGCGGGGTCCGGCACGGCCTGGCCTTCGGGAATCGGCCGCCGCCAGCCGGCGCACACGGCGTCGAACAGCGGACGCGCGGCCTTGGCGCGAAGTTCCGGCAACGCGGCGGCATCAAACTGCAGGTAGGGATGCGCACCCGGAGAAGCCGGCAGGTCGTCGGGCGGAGGGGCGCGCAGGGTCACAGCCCCCAGGTCGCTCGGGCCGGTGTGCTGCTCGAACCACAGCCGCACGCGCGTGTAGCGTGGCCGTCGCAGGGGCACGGCGGTGCTGACGACTGCGCGGACGCCCGACAGGTCGACCGGCACCCACCAGGTGTGACCGTGGCCATCGAGGCCATCCTCGGCCATCAAACGCAGGCGTCCGGATTGCGGCGTCCCGGAGGCATTCAGCAATTCGACGCGCACCAGGTTGTCGCCGCAGGTCAGCTCCGGCGAGGTGAAGTGCAACGCACTCAGCCGTACGGGGGCCGCCGCGGGCATCAGGTGGAACTCGGCGAAGCGCTCGGCGTGGCTGAAGCCCAGGACGACCGGTGCTGCGCAGGCCAGGTCAGGGTAGCCATCGCCCCAGCGACAATGGGCCACCAGCCCGCGCACGGCGGGCGGCACCGCGGCGGCGCCGAAGCCGAGCAGGGCCAGCGGCACGCGCAGCTCGGTCTGCCAGCCGCTGGACGTCGGACCGCCGTGAAAGCGGATCCCGTGGCGTTCGGGGTCGCGCCACCAGCCCTGGTTGTCGAAGCAGCGCCCGCTGGCTGCCAGGATAAACTGCACCTGGGTGAGGTCTGCCAGCGGCTGGGGCTGAAAGCGCAGCTCGACGTGGTCCTGGGTCCAGAAGTGCGGACTGTCGGGCGTCAGGTCGGGCTTGATCACCGGCGACGGTTCAACCAGCGTGGCCTGCAGGTACAGGTCATGGGTGTCGTGGGCCAGTTGCACGCGGATCGGGCGCGTAACGATCTCCGCCCCCTCCGGGTCGGTCCACAGCGGCACGGTTGGAATGCGTTCCCAAGTCTCAGGGGCATCCGCCTCCAGCGGCCAGACGCGCACCTGCGGCGGCAGAAAGCCGTGCCGCGGATCCAGCCCGGCATGGCACATCGACGTGTGGGGTGTCGCAGAAGTCATGAGTAGGAACCATTCGGAGAGGGTTGTACGCGGCCCGTCGCTGCGCGGACTGGCTGACCTGTTGAATAGGTTCAAGTATGCCCGACCAGGTTCCGGGGCGTCAATGCCCGCGAACCAGTCCCTGTTCTGCGAGAGTTGCCGCGAAGCCTGCCGCAGTTTCGTGCTCTTGACCCTGCGCTGGCGGCTCGGCAGGAGCCTCGCCCTCCCGGAGCCCAGGTCCATGCGCTGGTGAGGTCAGGGGCGGGAGGGCGAACGTCCTCGTGAGCCGTGAGTGCATGGGCATGCGCACGTCGGGGCGGCAGATTCGGCGGCAACTCTCGCAGTTTGAGGACCTGCCCGCCGTCACCGGTCCGCCGCCGTGTTCTGCCCACGCGCAGCAACTCGGCCACATCGCTCGCTTTTCCGCACCGGAACGTTCCACGAGGCGCACGGTCGTGCTTGCGGGCACGCCAGCGAAACCGCTACCATGCTGCCACCATGTCCACTGAACCGATTCCCCAAACGGACCGCGACATCCTGCGGCGCCTGGCCGCACGCAAGGTCGAGATCGCCCACGACCCAGTCAATCTGGAGCGCAAGGCAGCCTGGTACCGGCTCGACGCCGGAGACGGCTACCGGCCGATGGTGCTGGCCGAAGTCGGCGGCATCCGCGACCAGCGGCGCCCCTGCGGCGACGACCTGCTCACCTGCTCCGATCCCCGCGCGCGCAACCTCGAACGCGGCCTGCGTGCCGAGATCTGGCAGTTTGATGAACTGCGCGACGACCACGTCGTGGAGCCGTCGATCAACACGAACTGGCAGATCCAGGTCTCCGACTTCGGCGTCAAGCCCGTGATGCACACCACCGACAACGACGGCCACCTGGCGGCCCGCAACTGGGAGCCGGCCCTGGCCGACCTGGACCGCGACTTCGCCAAGCTCACGCCACGCACCTTTGGCGTGAACCGCGCGGCCACCCAGACTAGCCTGGCCTGGCTGCAGGAGCTGTTCGGATCAAGTTGCCCGGTGCGTCTCCATGGCGGTTTCTACTGGTCGCTGGGCATGACCTGGACTGCGATCGAGATGGTCGGCATCGAGGGGTTGATGCTGGCCATGTACGACAACCCAGCCGGACTGCACCGCTTGATGGCGTTCCTGCGTGATGACCTGCTGGCATTCACCGGCTGGCTCGAACGCGAGGGACTTTACAGCCTGAACAACGAGAACGACTACACCGGGTCCGGCTCAATGGGCTACACCCGGCGTCTGCCGCAGGCCGGCTGGCAGCCGGGCCAACCAGTGCAGCGGGCCGATCTGTGGTGCCTCTCCGAATCGCAGGAGACCGTGGGCGTGGGCCCCGAGCTGTTCGAGGAGTTCATCTTCCCTTACCAGCAGGCGGTCGCCTCGCTCTTCGGAAGCTGCTACTACGGCTGCTGCGAGCCGGTCAACAACCGCTGGCACATCCTGAAGCGCCTGACGAACCTGACGCGCGTGTCCGTCTCGCCCTGGGCCGACCAGGCGTTCATGGCCGAGGCCTGCGGCACGCGCACGGTCTTCTCGCGCAAGCCCAACCCGACCCTGATCAGCACCGGGGTCTTCGACGAGGCGGCCATTCGCAAGGACCTGCGCGAAACGCTGGCGGCGGCGCGCGGCTGCCGGCTGGAGCTGATCATGAAGGACGTGCATACCCTGCACGAGCAACCCGCCCGCCTGGCGCGCTGGGTGCAACTCGCCCGCGAAGAGGTCGACCGCGCCGGCTGATACGGCGCCACGGGCGGCCGACGGCAACGCCCGCCGGACGCGCGCCATCCGAGCGCCCTGTCCGGTCACGACGTGCCCGGATGCTCGCCTATAGCTTCGGTTTACGATTACGGGCGACGATTACGGATTACGAGGGGATGCTCCGAATCGTCCGCCGTAATCGTCGGGTGCCCCAAGGGCCTGGGGCAGCCCTACCCGTCGGGACGCACGTCGGGCCGACGTGCGCCACCTGACCTGCCGCCACGCTCAGAAGAGCATCAGCAACGTGCCGCCCGGCGGCGGAATCTCGTACGCGCCCAGGTCCACGGCCCCAGACAGCAGACGCTGGCGGCCATCCAGGTCAACGGCCGTGTCCATCCAGGTTTGATACAGACCGATGTTCAGGCAGGGCGACCCGAGTTGCGGACGGAAATCGCCACCCACGAGACTGAGGCCGTAGTTGGCGCCCGCCGCCCGGAAGTTCGGGTTGCCCGTGATGTTGCCCGTGCCGCTCGTGGCCTCCGGCGCGCAGGTGTAGGTCACCCCCGCAATGGTGTAGAGGTTTGACGCCACCGGCGCGGTGTTGTCGTAGACGATCGAGTTGAGCACCGTGCCGCCCAACTGGAAGATGCCGCCACCGGCCTCGATCGCCTGGTTGCGCACGATCGTGCAGTTCTGCACCGACGGCGTGTCCCGCAGGTAGACGCCGCCGCCGCCGCGCTCCTGGTTCGACGGCGCCGACTGGTCGCGGTTGCCGGCCACGAGACAGTTGCGCAGCACGCTCGTGTTCTGCATCCAGACCCCGCCGCCGCCCGGCCCTTCGCCATAATCGTAGCCTGCGGCGCGGGCTTCGTTGTACAGGATCAGGCAGCGTTCCGCACGCGCGGCGTTCTGCAGGCAGACGCCGCCGCCCTTCTGGCGGTTCACGCTGTCCACGTAGTTGCTGACCACCGTGCAGCCGGACATCACGCCGCCATCCATCTGGATGCCACCGCCCCAGGCCATGTGCATCTCGGCGATGTAGTTGTTGCGGATGGTGCAGTTCGTTACACTGCCGCCCGACGCGTAGATGCCGCCGCCGCCGATGTACATCTCGTACTGCCCGGTCGCATTGCCGCGGATGATGCAGTTGCGGACCGTGCCGGAGTTCATCCAGATGCCGCCACCCTGTCCGCCGCCCCGCCCGTCGGTCACCGTGAATCCGTCGAGGACGGCGTTGGCATGCCGCACTGCGCCCACCCGCACGTTAGCCACCAGCGGCCCACGCAAGGTCGTCACGGCTGCGCCATCGCGGCTGCGGACCGTCAGGGGCTTGGCCACGCCAACGTACTCAAGGAGTTGGTACGTCTCCGGTGCGACCAGGACGGTCGGGTTACTGACGCCCAGGACCTCGTCGACTGCGTCCTGCACGCGGGTGGCGGCGGTGGCCCAAGTGGCGAATGGCGGCGTGTGCGTGCCGGTCTTGCTGACGTAGGCGACATCAGTATGCATCTGCACGTAGTTGGTCCGCACGCAGGTGTCGATCTCGCCGGCTTCGTTCTGGCAGGTCAGCGTGACGGTATGCCAGCGGGTGTTGTCCACGTACTGGTTAGTCACCACCTGCCGGTCCGTTCCGGCGGCGTCGGGCGAACCGTCGCCGGTCAAGTCCCAGGTGTAGCTGACGCCACTCGTGTTGGTGCCGGCCACTGCAGCCGTGAACTCCGCCGTCAACGGCGCGAATCCCGCGCTGGCGGGCGTGCGGAAGTGGCAGCGGAACGCGCCCTGCACCGGTGCCAACTGCGTTTCGTAGGCGCCCATGTCGCAGACCGCGCCGAGGGACGAGTCGCCGTCGGCCGGACGCGCCGCACCCAGAATGTCCTTCGTCACCGCCGCCAGCGCGGTGCCGCTATCCAGGCACGGCGATCCCAGCGCCAGGCGGAAATCGCCGCCGCGATGGCTGACGCCCCAGCCGCAGCCCTCGTGCGCGACGCGCGGATCGGCGGCCACGTTACCGGTGCCGGAAGTCAGGTCGGGCGAACAGGAATAGGTCACGCCCGACGTGGTGTTGATGTTGGCGCCGCTTGCCGCACGGTTTTCGGCGATGACGCAATTGGCGAGCGTGCCGCCAGTCTTGTACACACCGCCGCCGCTGCCGGAGGCGCGGTTGCGCATGATGGTGCAGTGCTCCATGGCGCCGCCCGAGATGGCCACGCCGCCGCCGTGGTCGTTGCCAAGGATGCCGGCCTGGTTGCCTACGACCACGCAGTTGCGGAGCGTGCCAAACGACATCCAGACGCCGCCGCCAAAGTTGGCCGGCGTGGCGCCGAAATAGCCGCTGCCATCGCCATCATCCCCGGCGATGCCGCGGTTGCCGCGCACGATGCAGTTCTCGACCAGGCCGTCGGCCAGGTAGACGCCGGCGCCCGCGCCATCGAAGCCGCTGACCGCGCCGGCATAGCCGTTGCGCAACGTGAAGCCGCGCAACACGGCCCCGGCGTGGTTGACCCAGCAGACGCGCGCCTGGCCACCGGCGTCGAGGATCGTGGCCTCTGGGCCGCTCAAGCTCTGCACGGTCACGCCGCTGAGGATGTTGACCGTGGTCGACAGGCGATAGGTACCGTTCGAGACCAGCACGCGACCGCCGGTCAACGTCGCGTTGATGGCGGTCTGCAGGTTGGTGGCCGCCGTGGCCCAGGTCTGGTAGGGCGGCGTCTGCGAACCGTAAGGCGAGACCAGTGTGGGGGGCGCCACGACGATGTAGTTGGTCCAGGCCCGGGTGGCCACCTGGGCCGATGTGTTAGTCACGGTCAGGGAGACGCTGTAGCTGCCGGAGACCGGGTATGTGTGGCTGGCTGTACGCGCCGCCGCGCCGCCGGCCGCATCGGGCGTGCCGTCGTTGTCGAAGTCCCAGACGTATGTCACCACGTTCGTATCCGGACCGGCCACGTAGGCGGTGAAGGCCACGTCGAGTGGCGCCGTACCGCTGGGCGGCGCAGCCGTGAAGTCGCAACGGAAACTGCCGCCCGAGGCGGCCAGCAGCTCGTCGGCGCCGATGTCGTGCTTCGCCACGCCGTTGCCGTCGCCGTCCAGCGGACGGGCATCGCGGTCCAGGTCGGTCGTGACCGCCGCCAGGGCGCTGCCGGTGTCGCGGCAGGGCGACGGCAGGCGCAGGTGGTAGTCGCCGATGGCCGCCGCGTAGCCATAGCCGCTGCCGGCGTCGGTCGGGAGCGGGTCGGCGGTGATGTTGCCGGTGCCGCTGGTCAACTCCGGTGCGCAGCTATAGGTCACACTGGCGTTGGCCGCGAGATTGAAGGGCAGGGTCGGCGCGTTGTTGTGATAGATGATGGTGTTGACGACCGTGCCGCCGACACGATGGACGCCACCGGCCGAGGTGGGCGAGTAGTTGCGCGTGATGGTGCAGTTCTGGATCGTGCCGCTCTCGATGCGCACGCCGCCGCCATAGGTCTTGCTGCTGGCGGTCTGGTTGCCCATCACGATCGAGTTGCGCAGGACGGCCGAACCTGCCAGATGGGCACCGCCGCCGCCGTCGTTGTCATACTGCGACGTGGTGCTCAGGCACCGGTTCTTGACGATCCGGCACCGATCCACCGTACCGCCCAGCATGCAAATGCCACCTCCCCGCTCTCGGTGGTAGCTGTCGACGTAGTTGTTGGACACGACGCAATCGACCACCAGTCCGGCCTGCATCAGGATGCCGCCGCCGCGGGCCTGGTGGGTGAGCGTGGAGGAATTGGCGCTGACCAGACAGTTCGAGACGAGGCCGTTCCAGAGGATCAGGCCGCCGCCGCCATTGCCGGGGTCACCGATGTTGGGACCGTTAGCCTGGTTGTTCTGCACGCGGCAGTTCAGCAGGCTGCCGTTCAGGATGTATACGCCCCCGCCCTGGGAGCTGCCCCGCCCATTGCGGAGTGTGAAGCCGTCGACCACCGCGCCGGCATGGTTCAGGCGCAACACACGCCGGCCGTCGACGCTCTGCGCGTCCAGCGTCGTAGCGGCGGCTCCGCCCAGGCTCTGCACCGCCACGGCGTTGCTGACGACCAGTTCCGCGCTCAGGTTGTAGGTGCCGTTGGTGACCAGCACGCGGGCGATGCCATTGGCGCCCGCGTAGTCCACGGCCGTCTGAATGCTGTGCGCCGCATTCGTCCAGGCGTGGTAAGGAGCCCCCGGAAACGGCGAGGACATCCACACATACGCATCGGCCGCAAACGCCGGCGCGCCCCACAGCATGCCCGTGCCAAACAGCGCAGCCGTTACCAGCCGACCCGCCCGTGCGTGTATCCGCATGACATCCCCCTTGCCTAACGAAGCCCGTGCCGCGTTCCAAACCCGATATTGGTCGTCTGTATAGCGGGGCACAGCTGGCCCTAAACTGCGAGAGTTGATGAGCGAGGGGGAGCGGAAGGCCCCCGCAGACG
>CAZZCT010000039.1:0-33535 GCA_964652365.1 uncultured Lentisphaerales bacterium | reverse complement strand
CCAACACCGGAGGCCAGGTGGCCTCGGTCATGGCGGCGGCCATCATGCTGTCGGTACTCAAGGGCATGGGGATCATCCCGTAGCTTTCCCGTTCCAGGCAAGCTGTTGGGATCGCAGAGGCAGGGGACACCGGAATCCAAGCCGCAACCTTCGACATCAGGAGTGGCCTTGCGGTCTCGCCGACCTGCAATACTGCCGCGGCGCTCCCGTGGCGCACGTCGGCCCGTCGTGCGTCTCCGGCGACCGAGTTCGCTCCGGCTGATGCCACTACTGAGATGCGCGCGTGCTCATCATGGCGGGACGTCTCGGACCGCAGACAGGCGGGTGGGCGGGCCTGCAAGTCCCGCCCTACTGGAGTGCCACGCGTTCTGTCTCCCCAGAACCATCCCCGGAACCACGCCAGCTGCATCCGTGTGCAGGCGGGCACGGGGTGGGAACTCATAGGGGCGGATCCGAACGCCACTGCTCCAGCAGCGCACGAAAGGCGCATGGTCGGGCGAGTCCTTGACGGTGCCTGAGCGATGTGCGATCTTGCGCACTGGGTGTATTGAGCCGCAAGTGGGTTTCATCGCCATGCAGAACGGACCGAAAGTGCACGGATGGGTATTGCTCCCGCTTGTGGTACTGGCGGGCGCATGGGCGGCGGTTGGTCGTGACCGCCTCATGGTTATCACCCGAAGTGGTGGCAGCTGCCATTTCCTCGGTCCTGCCGTGGCGGCGCTCTCGAGCGCGTCTGCCATGCATGGTTCAGGCCCGGCGCCTCGCGACGAAGGGGCTCCGTGCATGTCCACGGTCGCCGTCCGGCCCAGTCACAGGGCCATCTGCGTCAGCGGCGCCGTGAAGGTCGTGGTCCGCGCCTCTCGCATGCGTATGTTTGGGGCGCGCTCACGCGCGCCCCGTCTCAACGCCCTGCACTGCCTGGCCCGGCGAGGATGTCCCCGTTCCCGGGCGGATCGGTGGTGGCCGAACGTCGCCCTGACGACACGCGCCGTGCTTCTGATCTGAGCCGGCGCCTTCTGCCTGCGCCATGCTGTCAGCAGCAGCGGTACTCACCGTGCGTGGCTGCCCCGCAGCGTCCCGCTGGCCATGCGGTTCCCCTTTGACGCCAGGTCTCGACGCCGCGTGGTCCAGGCACCTTCCTCAAAGAGTGGTTCTCGATTTCCCGAATGCCGGGAAGCAGACCGTGAAGAAAGCCAAGAACACCATGACGCCATTCAAGTTCACCTGCCCCCACTGCATGCAGTCGCTCGCAGTTCCGGTCACCCTCTGTGGCAAGACGATCGCCTGCCCCACCTGCAAGACGCACTTCGTTGTTCCGCATCCCCCCAAGCGGCGCATCATCGTGCACGCATCAAGGAAGACGGGAGGCTCCCAATGAGTTTGCGGAAACTGCTGGACGAGTCCGTGACGCCCGACTCCGGACTGACGCTGGATGACTTGGACGGGTTTCGCGGTTCATCGCTGCGGCGGCGCATTGTGACCGCGTTGGCCGTCGTGCTGGTCACCATGGGGCTGATCTGGCTGTCGCGCGAATGTGCACAGAAACCGGGGAAGCCCCTGCCAGAGCGTGAGCCGGATGCGCCCGCAGCCGGATGGTCCAGCGCTACCCCGACTCCCGAGCCAGCCGCGCCTGGCACGGCGGCGGCATCCGCTGCGGTGTCGCGTCTGCTGGCCGCGGCTCAGGCTGACGAAAAGGCGGGTCGGTTGATCGGCGCACGCACCAACTACCTGGCGATTGTCGCGCGCGCAGACGCCGAACCCGTTCGTGCCTTGGTCGAGCAACGCCTGGGCATCATCAATGTGCAGCTGGTCACCACATCGCGCGACATGCCTGAGAAAACGGAGCCAAGGTTCCGGCTGGCGAGTCGGGGAACATGGCTGGCACGCGCTGGATGCCGCTGGCTGCAACCGGCGCCACCCCGGCCGCGAGCATGTGCGGCATTCACGGTCCCCGCGACAAGGCATCGCCGGGCCGGCAGCCCAACGCTGGTTGCGTGCAGATGGATAGCGCTGCAATCGATGAGCTTGGCATGCTGGTGACACACGGTACAACGGTTCGTATTGCCGAATAGCCGCGAAGGACCGGTGATGACCCCGGAACCTCAGCCCAGCCACTGCGCGCCGGCAGGCCAGACGCGTGGGGTGGGGGGCAGGCGCGTCAGCAACTCCTGCACCGTCAGGGTCTGACCAGGCAGGCGCAGGTGCGGCCGGAGGTCGGCCAGGGGCTGGCAGACGAAGCGGCGCACGGCGATGTGCGGGTGCGGCAGGCGCAACTGCGGCGTGTCGCGGGTGAGGTCGCCGAAATAGAGCAGGTCGATGTCGATCGTGCGCGGCGCGTGGCGATCCGGTCCGCGCACGCGTCCCAGGGCGGTCTCCAGGGCGCGCAACCGGGCGGCGAAATCGTCCACGTCGAGCGTGGTGGCCAGGACGATTGCGGTATTATAGAACAAGCACTGCTGCCAGACCGCGCTCACGTCCACCGGATCGGTTTCGTAAATCGGGGCGCAGGCCACCTCCTGGGTGTGTGGCAGGGACTGCAGGGCCAGCCGGGCCTGTTGAAGCGCCTGGCGGCGGTCGCCCAGGTTGGCGCCGAGTGACAGGCCGGCTTCGCGCAGCAGGGGGGCGGAATGCGTGGGTTGCCTGCCGGGCGGGGTCGCGCTCATGTGAGGCCCAGCACGTCGCGCATGGGGTAGACGCCGGGCGCGCGGCCATGCACCCAGTGCGCGGCCCGCAGGGCGCCGCGCGCAAAGGCCTCGCGGCTGGCGGCGCGATGGACGAACTCGACCCGCTCGCCGTCGGCCGCGAACAGAACGGTGTGGTCGCCCACGATGTCGCCGCCGCGCACGGCATGCAGGCCGATCTCGTTGCGAGGCCGCTCCGGGCCGACCCCTTCACGGCCGCAGCAGACCACGTCGTCGAGTTTGACGCCGCGCCCCTGCGCGACCGCCTCGGCCAGGCCGAGGGCCGTGCCGCTGGGGGCGTCGCGCTTATGGCGGTGGTGCAGCTCGATGATCTCGACATCGTAGGCGGCGTCCAGCACCGAGGCGGCGCGCCGCACCAGTTCCAGCAGCAGATTCACGCCCAGGCTCATGTTGGGCGACCAGACAATCGGGATCTGCCGGCTGGCAGCGGTCACGGCGGCCTTCTCGTCCTCCGTCAAGCCGGTGGTTCCGAGCACGTAGGCTTGCCCGGCCTGCACGGCCCGCGCCAGGTTGCCCGGCACGGCCGCGTGAAAGGTGAAGTCGATGACCACGTCCGCTCGCGCGGCCGCGCTCGGTGTGGTCACGGTCAGGCCGGAGGCGCCGATGCCGGCCAGTAGGCCCGCGTCCTGGCCCAGGGCCGGGTGACCGTCCTGTTCGATGGCGGCTGTGATCTTCAGCGCATCGAACGGCTGCGCGCAGCGGACCAGGGTCTGTCCCATCCGACCGCCGGCTCCCAGAATCGCGACATGCACCATGGCTGCAAGTACTCCCGTACCCATTGCAGAAACCTCCCGCAATGGGGGTGTTTGGTGGTCAGTGTGACAAACGTCCAAGATTGAACGTCGAAGTGGACGTTCGATGTTCAGTTACAGCGGCGCTTCTCGGGCGGCCCGCGGGTCGGCCGGCGCATCGAGCAGCCCCAACTTCAGCAGCGTCAGCCGCAGCTGCTCGAGCACCTTCTCGTTCGGCTCGCACAGCGGCAGGCGGTAGACTGGTTCGATCCGCCCCATCATGGCCAGGGCGGCCTTGACCGGGATCGGATTGGTATCGAGGAACAGGTCCCGGAAGAGCGGATAGAGCCGGGCATGCAGCGCGCGGGCGCGGGCGTAATCGCCGGCCAGGGCCGCGCGCACCAGGTCGGAGACGGGCCGCGGCGCCACGTTGGAGGCCACGCTGATGATTCCCTGGGCCCCGACGCTCATCATCGGCAGCGTCAGGCTGTCGTCGCCGGACAGGATGGCGATCGAACAGGCATCCAGGATGGCGCTGACGCGCTCCACGCTGCCGCCGGCCTCCTTGACCGCGACGATTTTGGGATGGCGCGCCAGGCGGGCGACGGTCTCAACCGCGATCTCACGGCTGCAGCGGCCCGGCACGTTATAGAGCACGACCGGCAGGCCCAGGTCGGCCACGGCGCTGAAATGGCGGTAGAGGCCCTCCTGGCTGGGCTTGTTGTAATAGGGTGTGACTTGCAGGGTCGCATCCAGCCCGAGGTCCAGGACGTGCCGCGTCAGTTCGAGCGCTTCGGCGGTGGAGTTCGCGCCCGTGCCGGCAATCACCTTGATCCGGCCGCGCGCGGCCGCGACCGCTTCGCGCACGACCCGAATGTGCTCGACCTGGTCCAGGGTGGGCGACTCGCCGGTCGTGCCGACGGGCACGATGCCGTCGACGCCGCTTTCGGCCTGCCAGTCGATCAGGGCGCGCAGCAGGCCGTAATCGACGGAGCCGTCGCGGTTGAAGGGCGTGACAATGGCTGTGTAGGTTCCAGTGAACATGGTTGAGTTACCTGTGCCGCCGTGCAATTGACGATGACCCCAGAGTACGGGAGCGTTGCGCGGCTGACAAGGGCAAACACAGATTGACCGGGCTGGAGCCGGTATGCTATACGCCTCGCGCATGTGTCCGGACCCGACCGGTTTGTGGGTGGCGGCGCTGGCCAAGATCAACCTGACCCTGGAGGTCTTGGGCCGGCGCCCCGACGGCTACCACGACTTGCGCAGCGTGGTGGTGCCGCTGGCGTTGGCGGATCGCGTCGAACTGCAGCCGGCGCCGGACGACACGCTCACGCTGGAGGTCGTCTCTGCCGGGGTGCCGATCAGCGGGATTGGTCCGTGCGAGCGCAATCTGGCGTGGCGGGCGGCGCAGTTGCTGCGGGCGCATTGCCAGATCCGGGCCGGGGTCGCCTTGCGCGTGCTGAAGCGTATTCCCCTGGGCGGTGGCCTGGGCGGCGGCAGTGCCGACGCGGCCGCGGTGTTGGTTGGTTTGGCACGCTTGTGGAAGCTGGAGCTGGGGCCGGCCGAACTGGCGGAACTGGGCGCCGGCCTGGGAAGCGACGTGCCGGCGCAGGTGCTCGGCCGGGCGGTGTTGATGGAAGGACGGGGCGAGCGGGTGACGCCGTTGGATGGTCTGACAGTGGCCGGGGCGGCGGGTTTCCACGTCGTGCTGGCCAACCCCGGGACCTCCGTTTCCACGGCCGACGTGTACCGCTCGTGCGGAGGGGCCTTGACCTCCGAGCCAAATAACACTAATAATATGATTTCTTCGGTCCGGAATGGCGATGTGCAGGCAGCGGCAACATGGCTCTTCAACGGATTGGAGGCCGGCGTGTATGCCCGCTATCCCGAAACGGGACGGCTGGCCGGTTGCTTGCGGGCGGCTGGCGCGTTGGGCGTGTTGCTGTGCGGCAGCGGCGCGACGGTGCTGGGTTTGGTGGCGGATGCCGCGCAGGGCGCGCGCGTCCAGGCGGCTTTGCCGGGCGATGTATGGAGTTTGCTGACGAGAACCTTGCCCGATGGTGTAATGGCAGCACACGGGCCTTTGGAGCCCTGAGCCTTGGTTCGAATCCAAGTCGGGCAACCAGCAGGATGGCTGAGGCGGGTTTCTTTTAATGCGTGGTGATGAAATCGAACGTGGCCGCAGCGGCCTGGTAGCAGGTGTTGATCCTGTGATGAAAATCTTTTCGGGTACAGCCAATCCGGCGCTTGCCGGGCAGATAGCAGCCTATCTCCAGATGGAGCTGGGGGCGATTGATATTCTGCATTTCCCGGACGGTGAGACCTTCGTCAAGATCCGTGACAACATCCGTGGCCGCGATGTGTTCGTGGTGCAACCGATCTGTCGGCAGCCCAACGAGATGCTGATGGAGCTGCTGATCATGATCGACGCGATGCGGCGCGCCTCGGCCGCGCGCATCACGGCCGTGCTTCCCTATTACGGTTACGGGCGGCAGGACCGCAAGGACCAGCCGCGCGTGCCGATCACGGCCAAGCTGATGGCCAACCTGCTGGTGGCGGCCGGCGCGAACCGGCTGCTGACCATGGATCTGCACGCCCAGCAGATCCAGGGGTTCTTCGACATCCCCGTGGATCATCTCTACGCGGCGCCGGTCGTCGTCAAGTATCTGCGCGAGCTCAAGCTCAACCGGCCGATGGTGGTCTCGCCAGACACCGGCGGGGTCAAGGCGGCCTACGCCTACTCCCAGATGCTGGGCACCGGCCTGGCGATCGTGGCCAAGCAGCGGCTGGGACCTTCGGAAGTGGACGCCTACAGCGTGGTCGGCGACGTCAAGGACCGCGACGTCATCATGGTCGACGACATGGCGACGACTTGCGGCACGCTGTGCTCGGCGGCCGGGATCCTGCTCGAACACGGCGCCGCGAGCGTGCGCGCCGCGGTGACGCATGCGACGTTCACGGCTCAGGGCATGGCGCGGCTGCGCGCCTCGGCCATCCAGGAGGTCGTGGTGACGGACACGGTTCCGCCGATCGATTACGGCGGCGTGCGGGTGACGGTGTTGTCGGTGGCGGAACTGCTGGGCGAGGCCGTGTTGCGCATCCACAACGACCAATCGGTGAGTTCATTGTTCAAACTGTAGCGGCAACAGCAGACGGGCTAGCCCCGGCGAGGAAGAGTCATGGCGAACGAGATCAAATTGACGGCGGAATTGCGTGACGAGCAGGGCTCGGGCGCGGCGCGGCGGTTGCGGCGCGCGGGCTGGATGCCGGCGGCACTGAACCGGATCAGCGGCGGTACGACCGCGATCAAGCTCAACGCGCACGCATTCGGAATCATGCTGCACCACCAGAGCGGCGAGCACGTGCTGGTCCATCTGGATGTGCAGGGCCAGCCGGTGCTGGCACTGTTGCGCGAAGTGCAGCATGACGTCATGGACGGCCACGCCCTGCATGCCGACTTCGGTGAAGTCTCGCTGACGCAGCGCATTCGGGTCACCCTGATGGTGCGGCTGACGGGCGAACCCGAGGGCGTGCGCACCGAGGGCGGCATTTTGGAGCAGACCCTGCGCGAGCTCGAAGTCGAGTGCCTGCCGACCGACCTGGTCGAGAGCTTTACCGTCGACGTCTCGGCCCTGAAGCTGGGCCAGTCGTTGGCCGTGCGCGATCTGAACGTGGGCAGCCAGTACACGGTGCTGACGCGTGCGGACGTGTCGGTGGCCACGGTGGTGGCGGCGGCGGCCGAGGAGTCTGAGGCGGCGGCGACGGCCGAAGCGGCTGCCGCGGCGGCGCCGGCGACCGGGTCCGAGCCGGAGATCATCACCAAGGGCAAGAAGGAAGAGGAGGCGGCAGCCGCCGCGACGGAAGGCGCAGCGAAGAAGAAGTGACGGCGGCGCCAGACCGGTGAGCGTGAAGATTGTAGCGGGCTTGGGCAATCCCGGGCCGGAGTACCGCCAGACCCCCCACAACGTCGGTTTCGAGGTCGTGGAGTTGCTGGCGGTCCGGCTGGGTGGCACCTGGCGCGCGAGCGCGAGGTTCCAGGCCCGTCTGGCGCGCGCCACGCATGCGGGCGCGACGGTTTTGCTGGTTCAGCCGATGACCTACATGAATCTGAGCGGCACCAGCGTGGCGCCGGTGGTCAGGTATCATGGGGCCACGGCGGCCGACTTGGCGGTGGTTTCGGACGACGCCGATCTGCCGGTCGGACGGATTCGCATCCGTGCCGGCGGGCGCAGCGGCGGACACCGGGGGTTGGCCTCGGTGATCGAGACGCTCGGGACGGAAGAGTTTGTGCGGGTGCGCATCGGCGTGGGACGCAGTGCGGCCAAGGGTTTGAAGGACCATGTCTTGGGTCGGCTTGATCCCGAGCAGGCCCAGGTGCTGGCGCAGACCGTGACGGCGGCGGCCGAGGCGGTGATGTGCTGGATGGAACAGGATGTGACGGAGGCGATGAATCGCTTCAACGGCTGGGCGGCGGCGCCACCGGACCAGCCCCCGGAGATTCCGGGAACGCGGCGCGCGGAAACGCGGTCGCCTGGCGCGTGAATGGCAGCCTGCGGACGGACCTGCCCGTCCGGGGGTTTTGCGGTTGCAGGTGATGCCAGAGCAACGGGGTTGCACAGAACATGAACAAGTATGACGGTCTTTACATCTTCGTCGGCGCAGCCAAGGACGAAACGCTCGAGAAGTCGGTCGACAAGGTGCGCGGCGAGATTACGCGCCTGTCGGGCGTGATCATCGATACGCAGATCCTGGGCAAGCGGACGTTTGCCCGGCCGATGCGCAAGCGCGAGAACGGCGTCTACGTGCGCATCCGCTTCGAGCTGGATCCACTCCAGGTCTCGGCCCTGACCAATCGCTACCACCTGATGGAGGAGCTCTTCCGCGTCCAGATTCTGGCCGTCGACGAGCGGCGCGAACAGCTGCTGGCCGAGCAGGCCGCCCAGCGCCGTGCCCGAGCGGAAGCGGTCGCCGCCGAGGCCGCCGCACACCAGGTGGCGATGGACAAGGCCGCGGCTGAGGCGCAGGTCGAAGCCTGACCGTGCCCCCCCCCGTTGCAGTGCCGGAGAATCTGCCATGTCCAGCATGAACCGCGTCTTCCTGATCGGCAATCTCACAAAGGATCCCGAGTTGCGCCATGCGCCCTCGGGTTCCGCTGTAGCAGAACTGCGGCTGGCGGTCTCCGAAACGTACCGCGATCGGCAGACCAACCAGCCCAAGGAGATCACCTGCTTCGTCGACGTGGTGGCCTGGGAGCGACAAGCCGAGCTCTGCCAGCAGTATCTGGCCAAGGGCCGCAGCGTGCTGGTCGAGGGCCGGTTGCAGTACGACGAGTGGAAGAATCCGCAGGGCGAGAAGCGCAGCAGGATGCGTGTACGCGCGGATCGCATCCAGTTCCTGTCGCCCAAACCCCCGGACGGTTCCACGGGCGCGGCCGCGCCCCAGCCGCCGCGTGCGGCGGCCGCCACGTCGGCCACGCCGGCCGCGGCCGCCGGGAGCAATCCGGTGCCGTCCACTGAAGATTCAACCGATTTTGCGCCCGATGGCGCCGCGTCGGATGATGATAACCTGCCGTTCTAGGCGCCGCGCGGCGGCCGTCCGGAACGGAGTCCCTTGAAGGAGTAGAGTACCATGCGCATGTCGGGCAACAAAGAGAGCAACAGCAGCAGCAGCAGCGGCAACCGTCGCGGCCGCGCCGAGGACAAGACCGCCACCCGTCGGCGGGCTCGTTACCTCGATCCCACCGCGGCGGTCGATTCGAACGACGTCGATTTCCTGCGTCGTTTCGTGACCGAGTATGGCAAGATCGTTCCGGCCCGGCTGACCGGTGTGACGGCGCAACAGCAGCGGGAGATCCGCCGCGGCGTCAAGCGCGCGCGCAACATGGGGCTGCTGGCCTAGACGCCGGTCGGACCGTAACCTCGTAGCAAGGATTCGATAGCCATGGCGATTGAAGTTCTCCTGATGGCAGACGTACCCGAACTCGGACTGGCCGGCACCGTGGTCAAGGTCGCGGACGGGTATGCCCGCAACTACCTCCTTCCCAAGGAGCTGGCGGCACCCGTGACCCAGGCCTCGCTCAAGCGGCTCGACAAGATCCGCAAGGAGCGCGAGGAACTGGCCCGCATCCAGCTGGCCGAGGCGCGTTCGAAGGCCGACAAGCTCAAGAATGCCTCGGTCACCCTGCGGGCCAAGACCAGCGACGGACAGAAGCTCTACGGCTCGATTGGCGCCGCTGAGATCGTCGACGCGCTGGCCAAGCAGGGCCTGGCGCTCGACCGCACGCAGCTGGTCCTGCCGGAGCATATCAAGGAGCTCGGCGCGTTCGACCTGCCCGTGAAGCTGCACCCCGAAGTGACCGCGACCGTCAAGGTCTGGGTCGTCGAGGAGTAGCCATGTCCGCCCGGACCGCATCGGCCGGTGCGCCTCTGCGCGTACCACCGCACAGCGCTGAGGCCGAGCGGGGTGTCCTGGGGTCAATCCTGCTCGACGCGGCGCGGGTCATGGACCTGTGCATCGAGGCCGGGCTGATTCCCGACTCCTTTCACCTGCCCGCGCTTCGGACGCTGTTCGTCGCGCTGTGCGAGATGTCGCGCGACGGTACCGCCATCGATCTGGTGACGGTGGCCGAGCGGTTGCGCGGCATGGACCGCCTCGAGACCGTGGGCGGCGTCGCGCTGCTCGAAGCGCTGATCGATGCCACGCCCACGGCTGCGCATGCCGAGTACTACATCGACATCGTCCGGCAGAAACACCTGCTGCGCTGCGTGATCGATTGCTCGCGCGAGGCCGAACAGGCCTGCTACGAGGAGGACCAGAGTGCCGACTTGGTCCTTAGCCGCGCCGAGCAGGCCTTTCTCGGTATCACCGAACGGCAGCACGGTCTGCTCCAGCCGTGGCCCGGCGCAATCAAGGCCACGATGGAACGCATCGACCGCCTGTTCGCGCTGGGGCCCGGCGGCTTCACCGGGGTTTCGACCGGCTTCCGTAACCTGGACCGCGTGCTGCGCGGCCTGCGTCCCGGCGAGATGATCGTGCTGGCCGCCCGGCCCTCCATGGGCAAGACCTCGCTGGCCATGAACATCTGCGAAAACGTCGCCCTCGGCCAGGATGCCGACCGCCGTCAACAGAAGGGCGAACACGGCAAGCCCCGCGCCGTGGGGGTCTTCAGCCTCGAGATGTCGCAGGAGTCGCTGGCCATGCGCATGCTTTGCGCGCGGGCCGAGGTGGCGGCCTTCCAGCTCGACAGCGGCCTGATCAGTCCGCAGAAGGTCTCCACCCAGTTGACCCGCGCCGCCTCCACGCTCTCCAAGGCGGCCCTGTTCGTCGATGACACCGGCGGCCTGGACGTGATGGAGCTGCGCGCCCGCGCCCGCCGGCTCAAGCGCAAGGAGGGCATCGAGTTGCTGATGATCGACTACCTGCAGCTGCTCAACTGCCGCGAGATGGCGCGCCAGGGACGCCAGCTGGAGACCGCCGCGATCTCGGCCCAGCTGAAGGCCATGGCCAAGGAGCTCAAGGTGCCGGTGGTCGTGCTCAGTCAGCTCAGCCGCGCGCCCGAGCAGCGCAGCGAGAAGAGCGGCAAGCCCAAGCTTTCGGACTTGCGCGACTCCGGTGCCATCGAGCAGGATGCTGACGTCGTGCTCCTGTTGCGGCGCCCCTGCCGCTATCCGGACAACAGCGAGGATTCGGCGGACCAGACGCTGGCGATTGTCGACGTGGCCAAGCACCGCAACGGCCCAACCGGCGAGGTGCGGTTGAATTTCGAGGAGAAGTTCACCCGCTTCTTCGACCGGTCCGATGCCGGCGGCGACTTTGGCGAGATCGAGCCGGACGATGGCGGACCGGGCCAGGCGCCGCCGGGATGACTGCCAACCAAACGAAAGCAGCCCAAACCATGAACCATCGATTGAGACTCCGCGGATGGCTGTCCGTTGCACTGATTCTGCTGGCGGCGGCCCGGATCTGCCCGGCGCAAACGCCGTCGGCCGAGGTCGTGCGCGAGCTTCAGGTGCGCCACCTCGATGCGCTGCCGGCCGATCCCCAGTACGTGCTGGCGCTGACCTCGATCCGGGTGGGCCAGTTCGCCTCGCAGGCCGCGATCTCCCGCGACGTGCGCGCGTTGCTCGATTCCAAGCGTTTCAGCTACGCGGGGGTGGAAGTCGAGAAACGTGACGACGGCGTCTGCCTCGTCTACGTCGTGCGGCGCCGGCTGCGTTTCGCGCCTCCGGCCGAGATTCGCGGCGCCACCAACGCTAGCCCCTCCAAGGTGCGCGACTGGCTCGAACTGGACGAGGGCGCCTTCTTGGACGAGGCCATCCTCGCCACCCACAGCGCCAAGGTGCGCGACCAGTATCGCAAGCGCCACTATGCCGAGGTGCAGGTCGAAAGCCACGTCGAACCAGTGGATCCTGCCAGTGACCAGGGACGCGTCACGGTGACGGTCCGCGAGGGACCGCGCGTCAAGGTCGTGGGCTTGCGGTTCACGGGCAACGCCACCTTCGCGTCCGCCGACTTGCGCCGCGAACTTGGGCAGCCGGCGTGGTGGAACCCGATGCGGCTCTTCCGCAAGAAGGATTTTGACGCCCTGGCCCGCGAGGATGCCCGCGTCGCCCTGCGCGACCTCTACCTGAACCGCGGCTACCTCGACGTCCAGATCGAACCGGCGCGCCTCGAGGCGGATGATGACGGCGACCAGTTCCTGGTCTTCGCCATTCGCGAGGGCCGCTGCTATCGGGTGGCACGCGCGGAGGTGACCGGCATCACCCTGTTTCCCACGGGCGAGGTGACCCGTGCCGCGGCCCTGCCGCCCGCCGGCATGACGGCCTCCCGCCAGGAGCTGCAGGACGGTTCCAAGCGTGTCCGCGACTACTACGGTGGGCGGGGCTATGTCGACACCACCGTGCGGACCGTCATCGATCCCGTGGGCGACACGGGCACGGTGGCCGTGCGCTACGAGGTGCGCGAGGGCGTGCTGGCCCACATCCGCAGCATCATGATCCGCGGTAACACCCGGACCCGCGACAAGGTCATCCGGCGCGAGATCGCTCTCAGCCCCGGCCAGATCCTTAACGAGGTCCAGGCCGAGCGCAGCCAGCGGCGCCTGGAAAACCTGGGCTACTTTGAGAGCGTGCGCTTCTTCGAACTGCCGGCGCCATCGGATCCCGGCCAGCGCGATGTGATCTACGAGGTGAAGGAGAAGAGCACGGGGCAGTTCATGATCGGCGCCGGGTTCTCGAGCGTCGACAAGATCGTGGGTTTCGCCGAGATCACGCAGGCCAATTTCGACCTGTTCAACTGGCCCTATTTCAGTGGCGGCGGCCAGAAGGCCCGTGCCAGCGTGGAGGCGGGCTCCACCCGCACATCCATCGACCTGTCGCTGACCGAACCCTGGTTTCTGGATCGCCGCCTGAGCCTGACCGTCGAGGCCTTCCGCCGTGAACGCGAGTACAGCGAATACGACGAGCGGCGCCTCGGCACCGGCGCCGGTCTCGTGTTTCCTGCGACGGTCGGCCGCCTGGGGGTCAACTACGGCATTGAGGACGTGCGACTGGATGACTTGCAGACCGGCGACTTTGTCTTCGCCGACGACCCCGATCCCGCCCGCATCTACCGGTTCACCGACGAAGATGACCGCCAGTTCAACGGCAACCTGCGCCTCAGTTGGTCGTACGATACCCGCAACCGCCCCTTTGTTCCGAGTCGCGGCATCCAGGGGTCGCTCGCCGGTACGGTGCGTGGTCCCTGGACCGGCAGCGACAACAACCTCTACAAGCTCGACGCCAGCTTCCGGCAGTGGTTTCCGCTCTGGTTCAAGCATGTGCTCAGTCTGAAACTGCGCGCCGATGGCGTGGACACCTATGGCAACGAGGAGGTGGTTGGTATCGCCGACCGCCTCTACCTCGGCGGTGGCAGGACCCTGCGCGGGTTCGACTACCGCGATGTCGGCCCCAAGGTGATTCCGGCCGACCCAGCCGAGCAGACCGGCACCTACCGTCCGGTGGGCGGCCAGACGCTCGCCATGGCTTCGGCCGAGTACAGCATTCCGCTCGCCAAGGTCCTGCGCGTGGCCGGGTTCTACGATGTCGGCAACGTCTGGCAGGAGGCGTTCGACGCGGACTTCGGCGAGCTGGCCTCCAGCATGGGCGTTGGCTTGCGCGTCGATATTCCCGGATTCCCGATCCGCGTCGATTACGCCTGGCCGCTGGAGTCCGACGACGACTACACCGACACCCAGCGCTGGGTGATCTGGATTGGTTTTGATTGACCGCGCCCCAAGGCGCGCGGGGCCGCGTGCCGCTGGGGTCGCTCTAAAACAAGCAGGAGTTCCTATGCACACACGTTTCGCCGCGCTTCTCGCCGTTCTGGCCGCCTCGTCGCTGGCAGCCGCTGATCTGAACCTGGCCGTGGTCGACATGGAGCAGCTGGTCCAACGCCACCCCAATACGGCCTCCGACAAGAAGCTGCTGGAGCAGACCTTGCAGGAGTACAGCGAGCAGAAGGAGACGCTCCAGTCGCTGGCCGAGACCGCCCGCAAGGCCTACGAAGCCGCAGCCAAGGAGGCGCAGAACCCGGCCCTCAGCGACAAGGCCAAGCAACGCCAGGAGGAGGATGCCCAGCGCAAGCGCGAGGCCGCCGTGCGGGCGGACCGCGAGTACAGCGAGACCGTTCGCAACCTGCAGCGCCAGTTGACCGACCAGGAGATGCGCATGCTCAAGCGCACCTACGCCGAGATCCAGGGCGTGATCGCGGCGCATGCCAAGGAGAACGGGCTTTCGCTGGTGATGGAACTGCCCGGCCGCAAGCTGGGAAATGCATCCGGCGTGGTCTACAGCGAGGCGTCCCTGGACATCACGACCGCCATCCTCACACGTATGGGGATCTCGCCCGAAGCGCCCGCAGCCGACGAGGACGAAGCCGCGCCCGCCATCGGCGCCAAACGCGCGCCCGGCGCCAAGCCCAGTGCAGCGCCGGCCGCCCCGCCGGCCGCCGCTGCGCCGGAGGCGCAGCCGTGAGTTGGAATGCCGCCCGTCTCGCAACCCATCTGGACGGCGTGTGCGAAGGCGATGGCGCCGTCGTCGTCGGCCGCCTGGCCGGCCTGGCGGAAGCCCGCGCCGGTGACGTGTCGTTCCTGTCAAACCCTCGGTATGCTGGCCTGCTGGCCCGCACGCAGGCCTCGGCCGTGATCGTCGACCGTGCCTGGCAGGGCCCCAGTTCGGCCGCGGCCCTGATCCGGGTGACGCATCCGGACCGCGCGTTCGCCGCTGTGGCGGCTGTGTTCGGTCCCGCGCCGGTGGTGCGTGCCCCCGGTGTTCATTCCACCGCCGTGATCGGGTCCAACGTGGTCCTGGCCCCCGGCGTGCACGTGGGGCCCTGGACCGTGATCGAAGATGGCGCCCGCATCGGCGAGCGCACCGTCGTGGAGGCGCAGTGCTTTGTCGGGCGCGACGTCTGTATCGGACCCGACGGCCATCTCTACCCGCAGGTGGCGGTGCGCGAAGGCTGCCGCATCGGTGCGCGCGTCGTACTGCACTGCGGTGCGGTAATCGGCAGCGATGGCTTCGGTTACCTGGTCGAGCCCCGGCCCGGGGCGCTGCCGCGCATCGAGAAGATCCCTCAGATCGGCATCGTCGAACTGGGCGACGACGTCGAGATCGGTTCCAATGCCACCCTGGACCGGGCACGCTTCGGCGTGACCCGCATCGGCAACCACGTCAAGATCGACAATCTGGTCATGATCGGCCACAACGTGCAGGTCGGCGATTGCACCGGGATCGTGGCCCAGGCCGGCGTGGCCGGCAGCAGCCGGATCGGTTCCGGCGTCATGCTCTGGGCCCAGGCCGGCATCGCCGGGCATCTGCACGTGGCCGACGGTGCGCAGGTCGGGCCGCAGGCCGGCGTGTCCAAGGATGTGCCGGCCGGGGAGTTCGTGATCGGTGCGCCGGCGGTCTCCAAGCGCGATTTCGTGGCCAGTCTGATGGTGCCCCGCACGGTCGAGAAGCTCAAGGCGCGCCTGGTGGCGCTGGAGTCCCGGCTGGCAGCTCTGGAAGCGGCCGGAACCGCAGGCCGCGTCTGAACCGCGCGGTGCACCGGCGCTGTTAGGCATGGGGAACAGCAAGAGCCTCAAGAAGTCAGAGGTCGGAGATCAGACGGCGGCTGGCTGACTTCTGACCTCTGCCCTCCGATCTCTTGGGTTGCGGGCGCGGCCCGCCTTGGGAGGTGACGCGATGGATGTGGCTGGCCAACTGGTGTCGTTGCTGACGGAACAGCGGCTGTTGCTGGCGCTGGCGGAATCCTGCACCGGGGGGCTGCTGGCCGGACGTATCACGGCCGTGCCCGGCGCCTCGGCCATGTTCCTCGGCGGTGTGGTCGCCTACGATAATCGGGCCAAGAGCAGCATGTTGGACGTTCCACAGGGGCTGCTGCGCGACTTTGGCGCGGTCAGCGCGGAGACGGCCGAGGCCATGGTGGCCGGCGCCCTGCGACGCTTCGGTGCGCACCTGGCCGCGTCCACGACCGGCGTGGCCGGTCCGGACGGGGGCACACCGGGCAAGCCGGTCGGTCGCGTGTACGTGGCCGTGGGCAGTCCGCGCGGCACGGTCGTGCGGCGCTGCGACTTTGTCGGCGACCGTGAGGATGTCCGGCGTCAGGCCTGCGACGTGGCGCTCGAAATGCTGTTATCGCATGCGCTCAAGCCGCCCAAGTGGAGGTCCGTGCCGGGGTGAACCAATTGTGCGGCTGCGGCGTTAATGATGAACAGAGGCAAGCCGGCCGAACGGTTGCGCCGGGAACAAAAGAGGGTGTAACTTTCCGTGAAACCGGTTCACGAGAACGGCGACGAGAGCGGAGAACGAGTGAAGCGCATCGCAATCGTCAACCTTTCGCGTCGCCGTTCGCGTCCACCGATACGTGCGACCAAGTTTCCAGTTTCCAGTTGCACAAACCAGAGGTTTCGCAAGCGCCTCAGTTATAAGTAGAGGTGTCTGTGACTATTATCGAACCCCATATTCACATGTACTCCCGGACCACCGACGACTACCAGGCCATGTATGGCGCCGGGATCCGGGCCTGCGTGGAGCCCTCGTTCTGGATGGGCTGCAACCGCCGGTATAGCGGCACCTTCTTCGATTACTTCCAGTTGATCCTCGAGTTCGAGACCGTGCGGGCCGCCCGTTTCGGCATCGACCATTTCGCGGCCGTGTCGCTCAATCCCAAGGAGACCGAGGACGTCGGTCTGGCAGACGAGGTCATTGACGGGCTTGAACCCTACCTGGCCCATCCGCGGTGCGTGGCGCTGGGCGAGATCGGATTCAACAACATCACGCCGAACGAGGAACGTGCCCTGGTGCGGCAGTTCGAACTCGCGTCGCGTCTGCGCCTGCCGGTGATCGTGCACCTGCCGCATGTCGACAAACTGCGCGGCGCACGCCGCACGATCGAGATCGTGCGCGACCTGCGGCTCGACGTGAACCGGATCATCCTTGACCACAACACCGAGGAGACGATCGCCCTGTGCCACGATTCGGGCTGTTACTGCGGCATGACCGTCTACCCGATCTCCAAGCTCACGCCCGAGCGGGTCTCGAACATCATCCGCCAGCATGGGTCCGAGCGCATGGTCGTCAACGGTTCGGCCGACTGGGGCGTATCCGATCCGCTGAGCCTGGTCAAGGTGGTCAAGCAGATGCGACAGGAAGGCCATTCCGACGAGACCGTCGAACGCATCGTCTTCCGGAATGCCATGGCCTTTTACGGGCAGTCGCCCCGCTGGTTGCCGAGCTTCGCGCTGACGCCTATCGATCCCCACGTGTTCCAGCGCTGAAGGCCGCGGCTCCGGTTTACGCGACCCGGGCACGCGGCGCGCGGCACACCACGCTGGAAGCATCCATGAGGTCCACCTCCGACAAGTCGATCCTCTCTGCCCGCGCCGTCGCATGGCTGCGGCTCCTTCGGCCGCCCAATCTGCCGACGGTCCCGGGCGATCCGCTGGTGGGCTATGTGTTGGGAGCTGGCGCGGCGGGTGCCGCACGGGCCGACTGGGTTTGGGCGGTTGGTTCGGCCCTGTTGCTTTACGCGGCCGGCTTGGTGCTGAACGACGTGGCTGATCTCGCCGCCGACCGGCGTGAGCGGCCGAAGCGGCCCTTGCCTTCGGGTACGGTGACGCGCCGCGCGGCGTTGCTGGTGGGCCTGTCGCTAGGTGGGGCGGGGGTAGGCCTGGCGGGGTTTGCCGGCCAGGCCGCGTTCGTTGCCGCCCTCGTGTTGCTGGGGCTTGTGCTGGCTTACGACTTTCTGCTGCCGCGCGGCAGCCTGGCCGGGCTGGTGACCATGGGCGCCTGCCGCGCGACCAGCGTGGTGCTCGGGCTCGCCGCCAGCGGCGGGTTGCGCCAAGGCAGTCCGCTGCCCTGGCTGGCGGCCGGCGGCACCGGCGCCTACATCGTCGGCGTCTCCTGGATTGCGGTGCGCGAGAACCAGCCGCAGGATCTGCGATGGCGGCGCTGGCTGCCGCTGGGCGTCTGGGTCGTGCTGTTTGGCGTGATGCTGCCCGTGACCGGCGCGGGCACTTTGTCGCCCGCGCTGCCTCCGACCGCGCTGGCCGCGGCGGGCCTGGCGCTGTTCGCGATCGCACAGGTCGCATGGCGGCTGGGACCGCAACCGCCGGTTGCGGCCGTGCCACGCGCGATCGGCAGTTACATCCGCTGTTTGCTGCTGGTTCAGGCGGCCTGCTGTTCCCTGGTTCCCGGATGGGGGCATCTGGCCGGCGCACTCATTCTGTGCCTGTGGCCTGTCTCCACCGGCCTGGCGCGGCGGTTCTATGCAAGCTGACGCGAATGCTATCGCCGCCCTGCCGGTCGCCGGTCGCCGCCTGCTGGTGGTGCAGGTCGCCGCCCTGGGCTGGGAGTTTCTGCAGCGCGACGGCGCTGCCAGGACTGGTGGTCTGCAATTCGCCCCCCTTGCCACCGTCTTCCCGGCACTCACCTGCCCGGTTCAGGCAACCTTCCGCACGGGTCAGCCGCCCGCGGTTCATGGCATCATTGCCAACGGGTTCATGGACCGAACCAACTGCCGGACGTCGTTCTGGGAACAGGCCGCCCGCCAGGTCACGGGCGCGCGTATCTGGGACGGTCTCCGGGCGCGCGGCGGCACGGTCGCGATGCTCTTCTGGCAGCAGAGTCTGGGCGAACGCGCGGATCTGGTGCTGTCGCCCGCGCCAATCCACAAGCACCACGGCGGCATGATCCAGGACTGCTACAGCCAGCCTGCTGCGCTGTATCCCGAACTCCGGCGCCGCCTGGGCCGCCCGTTCGAACTCGCACACTATTGGGGGCCGCTGGCCTCGGTCAAATCGTCCGAGTGGATCGCGCGCGCCACCTGCGAAGTGCTGGCCGGCTGCGCGGCGCCGCCGCCCGACCTTTGCCTGACCTACTTGCCGGCCCTCGACTACGATCTCCAGCGCCACGGTCCCGACCACCCCCGCAGCCGGCGCGCGTTGGCTGCGCTGCTGGCCTCCCTGCTGCGGTTGCGGGAGGCCTGCCATCAACATGGCTACCAACTGCTGGTGTACGGTGACTATGCCATCACCGCCTGTCACGGCCACGCCGTGTTTCCCAACCAGGCCCTGCGCGCGGCCGGGTTGCTGGCCACGCGGAGCGTGCGCGGGATGTGCTATGCCGATCTGCACGCCAGTCGTGCCTTCGCCGTGGCCGACCACCAGATCGCCCACGTCTATGTGCGCGACCCGGACGACTGCCAGGCGGCGCGCGCGGCGCTGCGGGTGCTGCCGGGCGTTGGGCAGGTGCTGGAGGCGCCCGAACTTGACGCCGCGGGGCTGAATCATGCCCGGTCGGGCGAACTGCTGGCCGTCGCCGCGCCCGGCCACTGGCTGGCCTACCCCTGGTGGGAGCGCCCCGCAGAGGCCCCGGATTACGCCGGTCATGTGGACATTCACAGCAAGCCCGGTTACGATCCCTGCGAACTGTTCTGGGGATGGCCCCCGGGCTGCGTGAGCCGCAACCCCCAACGCATCAGGGGGACGCACGGTCTGGTCGGGTCTGGGCATGAAACCTGTTGGGCCGCTTCCTGGCTGAAGCCGGAGACCCTGACGCTGGGGCAGTTGTCCGCCCGCACGCAACAGTGGCTGGAGACGACGATGTGAAATGCGATGCCGATCGCCGCCAACACCCGGGCCACTGCCTCGTGCAGCGTTTTGTCGTGCCGTTCGAGTACCCGGTCTGCTTCACGCGCGGCTTGTTCGATCCGGCGAATCCGCTCTTCGCCCGCACGCTGCGCCGCGCGACCGACACGGACCGTCGCCTGCTGGTCTACATCGACGCCGGCGTGGGCGCCGCCCAACCCGGCTTGGCGCACAAGGTGCAAGCCTACCTGACCGAGCAACCCGGCCTGGGCAGACTGGCGCGCGCGCCAGCGGTCGTGCCGGGCGGCGAGCGCGCCAAGAACGGCTGGGGTGTCGTGCGACGTATCATGACGACGATCGGGCAGGCGCACCTCGACCGGCATAGCTTCGTCGTCGCCATCGGCGGCGGCAGCGTGTTGGACCTGGTGGGATTTGCGGCCTCGCTGGTCCACCGCGGCATCCGCCTGATTCGCGTGCCCACGACTGTGCTGGGGCAGTGCGACGCCGGGGTGGGCGTGAAGAACGGGATGGATGCGCATGGCATGAAGAACTTCGTTGGCACCTTTGCGCCCCCCTTCGCGGTTCTGAACGACTTCGATTTTCTCGCGACGCTGCCGGCGCCGTACTGGACCGGCGGGCTGGCGGAGGCCTTCAAGGTGGCGCTCATCCAGGACGCGCGTCTGTTCGCCCACCTGTGCCGCCACGCCGATCGGCTGCGCGCGCGCGACGGCGCCGCGGTGGCACCCGTCGTTCAACGCACGGCGCTCCTGCATCTGAGGCACATCCGCGAGGGTGGCGATCCCTTCGAACTTGGCGCGGCCCGCCCACTGGACTTTGGCCACTGGGCGGCTCACAAGCTCGAAGTGCGCTCCCGCCACCGCCTCGGCCACGGTCAGGCCGTGGCCGTCGGAATCGCCTTGGATGTGTGCTATGCCGCCACGCAGGGGCTGCTGACGCCAAGCCAGCGCGATCGCATTCTGGCGGCGTTGACGGCCGTCGGGCTCCCGACCTGGGACGAACTGCTGGCCGAGACCGATCGGCGGGGTCGCCACGCCATCCTGCAGGGACTGGCGGAGTTCCGCGAACACCTGGGCGGCGAGCTGACAATCACCCTGCCGCGCGGCATCGGCCGGCGCGTCGAGGTCCACGCGATCGACACCGCGGCCATGCTGGCTGCCATCCGCTTCCTGCAGGCGCGAGAGGCTAGAAGGGGAGCTTGAAGCTCTCCCCACTCGGGTGCTGAGCGTGTGAGGGTGGCGGAAGCATCCTGTTCCCGCACGGGGCTGCGCGACCTTCTCATGCTCCCCATGGACCGGACGTGGCAAGCGCCTTTCACGCATGTCACGCGGGGGCTGGGCATTCAAGTAGGGCGGGACCTACGGGACCACCCCGCAGCGGTGGAACGGACGTGTCGCCACCGTGTTGGCCGCCATCGTGTCTGTCCCTGCATTCGTGTCACTGCATCGCAACCAACGGGCTACGGGCTGGAAGACCGTGCCACGGAGCAGCACTCTGAGGCACTCTGGGGGCATTCTGGTGACAGGGCATTCTGGTGAGGCATTCTGGTGACAGAGAACGTGGGGCACTCTGGAGGCATTCTGGTGACAGAGAACGTGTGCCCTCACGAGCAGGGACGGCACTCTGGGGACAGAGAACGTGGGGGCACTCTGGGGGCACTCTGGGGACAGAGAACGTGAGGGCACTCTGGTGACAGAGAACGTGTGCCCTCACGAGCAGGGACGGCACTCTGGGGACAGAGAACGTGGGGGCACTCTGGGGACAGAGAACGTGTGCCCTCACGAGCATGCGCACGCGCCAGCCGGGCAGCATCCCGGCGGGATGCCAGAACGTAGCCGGGGGTTGAGCGCAGCGACACCCCCGGAAGCTGGGGCGAGCGGCCCGCACCCTGAAGGGGTGCCAGAACGCTTGAATGATTGCACCACGCATTCCCTGTCCCCAAGCCTCTTCACGGATCACGGGAAGAAGTTACGCGCATCAGAGATCATTCCAAGGGGCGCAGCACTGTCGGAGGGCAGTCCTTGTTGCGGCATGGTATTTGTCTTTACCGGGGCGCTTTCCTCGATGGAGAGGAGGGACGCTATGCAGGCTGTCGTCGACCGAGGCGGGCTCTGTCAAGACACTGTGAGAAGCGACAGCGATTTCCTTGTTTTGGGCCAAGAGGGGTACAGAGGCTACCAGACAGGGCACAAGAGCTCCAAGATGAAGAAGGCAGAGGAGATGCGGCGCAAAGGACTGCCGATCGAGATAATCTCGGAGGCCGACTTCCTCGGGATGCTGTAGCCAACGCAAAGCATATCAAGAAGGAGCAACGTTTATGACGACCTTTGACCTTTTCGCACATCCGCCTTCTGATAAGAGAGTGCCCTCCCGCACCGAAGACAGGGTCACACTCGCGTGTCACCGACTAGCGGTCGAATTCACGGAAGAAGATCAACTGCCAGTCCGATACCGGAAGCGAGGCGATTCAACTCGGAAACCGCGAGAGCCCAAGAAGGACTCCGAGATCGAGAAGCGGTTCAAGGCCACCGTCCAATCATGGCGTTCACTCATCGAGACGATGCTCGCCAAACTGGAGCAGGACCAAGCCTGGCGATTCATTGACCTCCGGCCACAGTTCGACGGCGGCAAACTCAAGTCAGTGGCCGAGAATCCCGACTTCTGCGCATTCAATGACTACCTCATTCTGCGGAGAGACAAAGAGAACTGTGAGCCCGACGAACTCGGCGGTCTCGCGCAATTGTCAGTCGCCTTCCAGCGGGAAGTCGAGAAGCGGATCGAAACCAGGTGACGACTGAAGAATCCCGAACAACCGGCGGAACCGTACGTCGCGAACGCGCCGCCGGTTCGCCGGGGCGTTGGGCAAGACATGGGGCGAACGACAACGGAGGAAACTGCATGATCGAGTATGTCCACCACATTGCTTACGTTGTCAGCGACATGGACGACGCCATCCGCACCTTTGGCGAGAAATTCAAAATGGAGTTGAGCGACCGCCGAGTCATGGAGGGCGAACGCAGCGTTGAGATCGCCACGTTCCGCTGCGGCCCCACATTGATTGAACTGATGCGTCCGATCAACCATCCACTGCTTGCCGAATTCCTGAAAGAGCATGGGCCAGGGCGCCACCACGTCGCCTATGCCGTGAGAGACCTTTCAAGAGGGATTCAGGAACTCAAGGAAGACGGTGTCTTCGCGAGTGAACCCTTTGTTGCACCAACAGGATGGAAGATTGCCTATTTCGACCTCGACAGGAGCGGTCTCTCGCTGTTCAAGAGTTCCTACCATGGCGATCACCTTGTCGAGGCAGGCACAGCGGAATAGATCATGCCTAACCACCAGCGGCACCGTACGTCGCTGCCGCGCCGCCGGTGCGTTGAATCGCTCTGTCATGATGGAGGCCAGGGAAAACGCGCTGCGCACGATCAAGTTCAACAGCCCGGAACGGGTGGTGGGCGGTCCGCCGACTCACGGCTTCGGGTATCGAGGGTGCAATCACGAGGGACTTGAGGGCGGGCTTTTCTGCGGTTCCGATCAAGGCATGCCTGGGCCGGAGGCCAACATTCAGCGCTTCGGGATGCCGTAGCGGAATTCGACCAGTACCCTCTGATTCACCCCGAGGCCGATAAGATCGAAACACGCAAGTGCGTGCGTCACGATCAAAAAGAGACTAAAGTATGAACCTGCCGGTTGGCGACACGCACGTTCCAAGGAGTCTGAGCCTCGACCGCACCATGCACCTTCCAGCCCTGTCTGACAGCCATCTGACGTACTGCCTCAACATCCACCCGGGCGAGACGTGGGCGCAGAACCTCGCGGCCATCCGCGAACACGCCCAGGCCGTCAAGGCGCGTGTCGCACCGACGCAGCCCTTTGGGCTCGGACTGCGCGTCAGCCGTCGTGCAATCGACGACCTGGCCGACCCCGCCCGCGTCCAGGAGCTGCGCGCATTGCTGGCGGCCGGCGGGATGTACGCCTTCACGATCAACGGTTTCCCGTATGGCACGTTTCACGGCCAGCCGGTCAAGGCCGAAGTCTACCGGCCCGACTGGCGTCAGCCGGAACGGCTCGACTACACCTGCCGGTTGGGCGCGTTCCTGGCCGCCGTGCTGCCGGACGGGGCGTCGGGGAGCATCAGCACCGTGCCGGTCTCCTACCGTCCCTGGATACGGTCCCCGCATGACCTGGACGCGGCCATCGAGAACCTTGCGGCCTGTGCCGCTGAGTTTGACGCCCTGCGCCAGCAGACCGGCCGTGAGGTTCATCTCGGTCTGGAGCCGGAACCCGATTGCCTGCTTGAGACCACGCCAGAGACCATTGCATTTTTCGAGCAGCGCCTGCGGCCCGGCGGCGTGGCCTGGCTGAAACAGGCCCGCGGGTTCTCGACCGCCGCGGCCGAGTCGGTCCTGGCGCGGCACATCGGCGTCTGCTTCGATACCTGCCATGCCAGCGTACAGTTCGAGACGCTCGACGCGAGCGTTACGGCTTTGAGCCGCGCCGGCATCCGCCTCTCGAAGGTGCAGATCAGTGCGGCCCTGCGCGCGCCCATGAACACGGCCAGCGCCCGTCGCCTGGAGGCGTTTGTGGATCCGGCCTATCTGCATCAGGCCAAGTTCCGCGCGCCCGGCGGACCCATCCTGGCCAGCCCCGATCTGACGCGCGCGTTCCTGGCCGGTTGGGGCGCTGACGATCCATCCCGCGAGTGCCGCGTGCATTTCCATGTCCCGCTGTACGTCGCGGAATATGACGGGATCGCCTCGACAGCCGATGAACTGACGCCCACCTTCTGGCGCGCGGCCATCGCGGCGGGTTGCCGCCACTTCGAGATCGAGACCTATACCTTCAACGTTCTGCCGGCGGCCCTGCGCCGCGCAACCGTCGAGCAGAGCATCGCCGACGAATATGCCTGGGTCCGCGCGCGGATGGCCGAATGACCGGATGACCGGATGTTGCCGAGTAGCCCGCACTGTGGGATCATACCCGTTTAAGCGTTGTCCCACCTGGCCGAGGCCCGGTCGGTGCGTGGCGTGGACCGAGGATGGATAGAATCTTCAAAGTGCTCGCGTGGCTGCTGCGGGCCGTTCTCTGGACGGCCACCGTCGGCGTGGCCGCCGTTTTGGTGGCGCTGGCGGCTTTCGAGCGCGAACTGCCGTCGTGGCTGTCCCAGCCGTTGGCGGACGTCCTCTGCCAGGGACCGGTCTGCGTGCAGTTCGATCAGTCCGCCTTCAGCCTGCGGCATGGGCTGCGGCTGCGCGGCGTGCGGCTGTACTGCAAAGGTGCCCTGGGGCCGCCCTGGCTGACGGTACAGGAGTTGCGGGTCGGGGGTGCCTACCAGCATCGCCGGCCCGTGGGCGAGTGGGTCGACAGCGTCCACGCGCGCGGCGCCACGTTGGCCGCGCTGCCGGCCCCGGCCCTGTTCAGCGACTGGCTGGACCGAGTGGCCGGCGAACGCATCACTCTTCCTGGTGTTCTTCCCAAGGCCCGGTCCGCCGTGGAGAGCCAGGGCTGGATGCGCTATCCCGTGCACGTGGTTTTCGAGGATCTTGATTTACTGGGATTCCGGGTGGTGCACCTCGAGACCGACCTCCAGCAGGCAGCGGACGAACTGGAGCTGCGGCAGGTGCGGCTGCGTTGGGAGGGCGCGAGTTGGACGGAGCAGGCCGAGGGGCAGTTGCGCATCGTGCCGATCACCGGGCGCTTCCGCCTGCAACTTGAGGGGCAGGCTACGCCAGCCCCGCTGCTGCCCCTCTTCCGCGCCCTCGGAGCTCACGGCGTCGTCGATGTATGCCAACGCTTCGAGGCCTTCCATGAGCCGCTGGCGGTGCGCTGCGAACTCGGTCGGGAGCGCCGGCAGGCCCCCCTGTCGGCTTCCATACGGCTGCGTGCAACGACCTTCCGCTACCGCGGCGTGCCCATGGAGCGCGGGCAGGCCGAAATACGCCTGGCCGAGAATGGCGTCGCCGACCACGTGCGGGTCGATCCCCTGATGATGGAAGGTGCCGAGGGCAGCCTGGCGGGCGGGCTCTCCCTGGACCCGGCGCGGCGGGTGATGGACCTGCACCTGAAGTCGCAACTGCCCGCGCCCGCCCTGGTGGCCGTTTTGGGGCTGTCGAGCGGCACCAGCACGGGCGTTCTCAAGCACGTAGCCTTTGCGGGGACACCCGACGTGGCCTTCTCCGGCCAGGTGGCGCGTACGCGCAGCCTGCTGCCGACCCGGATCGAGGGCCGGCTGTCGAGTGCCGCGGTGCGGGTGTTTGGCGTGTTGATGGAGGATTTCGCGACCGCGTTCCGTGTCGATGGCACCGACTATGCGCTCGAGGAACTTCACGGCCGTTGCCTGGGCGGTTCGGTGACGGGGCGCGTCGCCTTTGCCCACGACGCGGCCGCCAGCACGTGGAGCTACCGGGGTCAGGCAGGACTGGACGACGTGCGTTTCGGCGATCTCTGCCAAAGCCTGGGGCATACCAACACCTACGGTGGTCAGGTAAGCGGACGCCTGGAACTGGAGGGCCCCCTGGGTGAGCCCGGACCCGCCTGGCCTACGGGGGGCGGCCAGCTCGCGGTGAAGAATGGGTCGATCTCGCGCGTGCCCCTGTTTGCCGGCTTCACGGATTACCTGGCACGGCATGTGCCGGGCGTCGAGACGCTGGTCAGCCAGTCGGCCGCGCGACTCACGTTCGCCTGCTCGAACGGCGTGTTCCACACCGACAGCCTGGTGGTCGAGGGCGGGTTTTTCGGCCTGCGCGCCGCCGGGAGCCGGCAGGCCGGTGGGCAGCTCGACTTCCACGTCCAGGCCCGGCTTTTCAAGGAGAAGACGCTGGTTGGGCGCGTGGCGCGCGTGGTCACATTTCCTTTCAGCAAGATGCTGGAGTTTCGCGTGACCGGGTTTCCACGCGCGCCCAAGTGGAACTACATCGGCCTGCTCGACCGGCTGTGGGACCTGACCGGGTTGTCCGACGACGGGGACGACGGCGCGGCAGCGGAAGAGGCCGGCGCCGCCGACGCGCCGCCGACGGGATCGGATACGCCGTGACCTTTCGCATCCACACCTACGGTTGCCAGATGAACGTCCGCGATTCGGAGGCCGTCGCGACGCTGCTCACCTGCCTGGGGCATACGCCGGCCGACGATGAGGCCGGCGCCGACCTGGTGCTTGTGAACTCCTGCAGCGTGCGCGGCAAGGCCGAGGACAAGGCGCTCGGCAAGCTGCGCCTGCTGTGCGCCGGTAAACGGCACTGGCCCAACCGCATCGTGGGCGCCCTGGGGTGCATGGTGCAGCGGCTCGGGCCGGCAGTCTTCGACCGGGTGCCGCGGCTCGACTTGGCCGTGGGCACGCGCCGCCAGGCGGTGCTGCCGGAGCTGGTGGCGCGGGCGGCGGCCGGCGAGCAGCGGCTGTTGGCGCTCGGTCGGGCCGAGGACCGCGACGTTCCAAGCCAGCACGCGGCCGGCGCTTGCACCGCGTATGTCACCGTGCTGTTGGGGTGCGACCGCCGCTGCGCCTACTGCATTGTGCCAGACGTGCGCGGGTCGGAGTACAGCCGGCCAGCAGCCGAGGTGCTCGCTGAGGTGCACGAACTCGTGGACGGTGGGGTGCGCGAGGTCACGTTGCTGGGGCAGAGCGTCATGAACTACGGCCGACAGCAGGCCGTCTGGCCCGCCGACCACCGAAGCTCGCTGGGCTTTAGCGAACCTTTTCCACGCCTGCTGGAGGCCGTCGCGGCCATTCCCGGGCTGCAGCGCCTGCGGTTCACGTCCGGTCATCCGTCCGGGTGCACGGCCGAACTGGTGCGAGCGATGGCCGAACTACCGGCGGTCTGCGCGCACCTGCACCTGCCGGTCCAGTCCGGTTCGGACCGCATCTTGTCCGCCATGCGGCGCGGTTACGGCCGTGCCGGCTACCTCGATGCGGTGCGGCGGTTGCGCGCGGCCATTCCCGGGTTTGCGCTGACCAGCGATGTGATCGTGGGGTTCCCAGGCGAGACGGTGGCCGATTTCGAGGAGACCCGCACGCTGATTGAAGCGGCCGGCTTTGACAATGCGTTCGTCTTCAAATACTCTCCGCGTCCGGGAACCCCGGCGGCCGCGCTCATGGACGACGTTGCGGAAGACGAGAAACTGCGGCGCAATCGCGTGCTGCTGGAGGACCTCGACCGCCTGGGACAGGCGCTCAACGATGTCTGGGTTGGCCGCATCGTGCCAGTGCTGGCGGAGGGTCCGAGCGCGCGCAAGGCCACCTGCTGGTCTGGCCGCTCGGCGCAGAACAAGATTGTGATCTTTACGCCGACGCCGGGGTTGCGGCCCGGCGAGATCGTGCCGGTACGCATCGTGCGCGCGGCGCCGCAGACGCTGCATGGCGAGGTCGCCGCTGCCGCACCGGCGGGTTCCATCGCCGAATCCGAACGCAGGGAGGTTGTATGCTTCAGCTCTGGCAGTGGTCGCTAATCCTGGGTGCCTTCTTCACGGGGTGGGGGCTCTTCGTGTTGCTGGCGCCGACCGTGGCGGCACGGGCGCTCAAGCGGTTTCCCCGCGACCGATGGTCCGGGCGTGTATTGAGCGTGGTCGCGCTGGCCTGGTCGGGCTGGCTGATCTATGCCATGCCGCTGGAATTCCTGGTTCCGTACCGCCGTTGGGTGCCCTGGGTCACGCTCATGGCGATGCCGCTGACATGGGCGGCGATGCCCGATCTGCTGGCTTGCCGGGCCTTGGGCGGCCTGCTGTGCCTGCTGCCCGCGCCCGTGTTGCAGGTGGCGCGTTTTCACCCCTCGCCGTGGCGGCTGGTCGTGGTGGTCCTGATGTACGCTGCGGCCATCAAAGGGATGGTCCTGCTGATGAGCCCCCATTACCTGCGACGCCTGATTGATGCGGGCACGGGGCGGCCGGCGTGGTTGCGCGTGGGCGGTGCCGTGGCAGCGGCCCTGGGGGGCGTCCTGCTGGTGCTGGGGTGGGGCGTGTTTCGGCCTGGGTGAAGCGCGTCCAGACGAGTCCGACTAGTCGGACGTGTCAGACCGGTCCAACAGGATGGCTGGCGTCGCCTGTCATTCAGGGGGCTTCGCGCCGCCACCCGAGTTGCGCGTCGCGGCCAGGGCGCGGCATACCGGCGATGGGCTGGCGGCCAGGATCTCCGCGGTCTCGCGGGTCAACGGTCGCGCGAAGGCCGCCAGGGCCAGTACCTCGGCCCGGCGGTCTGCCACGCTGGCAATTGCTCGCGCCAGGGCTGGACCAACCTGGTCTGGCAGGTCGGCCAGCGCCAGCAACTGGTGTGTCTGCCAGGCATGGCCCTGCGCCATGGCCTCATGCGCCGCCTTGATCCGGTCCTTGGGCTTGTTGCCCTCGGTGCGGGCTCGCATCAGGACGTACGTGTTCTCCATCAGCGCCTCGACCAGCGGTTGTGCAGCCGATGCGTCGGCCTGCTGCAGACGGGCCAGCAGTGCGGCCTGGTAAAGCCGGTTGGCCCACGTAAGGGTGTCGGCATAGTCGCGCGGTCGTGGCGCACCGCTCTCCGCCAGGGCCAGGCTGCACTGCGTGAGAAAGGTGCGGGCAGCGGGCAGGCTCACCCAGCCAAGCCCCTCCAGGCAGGCCAGGCGCAAGGCAAACGCGACCCGTTCCTGATCGGCCGGCAGCACCGGCCGGCCGCCTACGGCACCGCCGCCCCCTCCCAGTCCGCCGTCGCGGCCCCATGCCGCCGGCTCGCCGGCGGCGTAAAGCGCCTGCAGTTGCGCCGCCGCGTTGGGTGCATCCGCCAGGCCCAGCAGCTTGGCCGCGAGCATGCTCTTCCACGGCAGGCCTGAATCGAACAGCTGTTGCGCCGTCGCTGCAAGCGTCGGGTCACGGCCGCGGAACAGATCCGCCAGCCCCTGGGCGCCGGTCGGCGTGAGGTCGCCATCCAGGGCCGCGGCCGCGGTCGCCAGTTCCGTGCGCGCGGCCCGGTCCAACGGTCGGCGGAGCGCCTGTGCCAGCAGCCCCTCCCAGACAGCGCTGCCGGCCGGACGTTGAGGGTCCGGGGCCTCGTCCAACAGGTCGTCCAGACCGGTGTCGGCGCCGCTGGCGTGCAGGCCGGCACGCAGGGCCTCCGGCAGGCTGCCCGGATCCGCCGCCGGCTCGGCCAGCCAGCGCAGGAGTTCGCCGGCCACCCGCGGCCAGGCGGCGTGCAGATGGAGCGGCGAGGCGCCAGCGTCCGGATCGCCCATGACCGTCCCGGCGAAGACCGCCACGCGGCCCTTGCCGGCCGTGCCGCGCACCAGGATCGGCGCGTCGCCGGCTTGCAGGAGCACCTGGCTGCCGGGTTTGGCCTGCACGCGGTGGTGCCAATCGAGGCGGGTGCCCGTCAGTTCGGCCGCCCCGGCAAGCAGCCCCGCGTCCGGTCCGGGAGTCACGGCAACCCCGCCAGGTGTGGCAACCAAATCAGAAAGCCAGCGGCCTTCACCGGGGCAGGTCACGGGCAGGAGTTCTCCCAGGGCAGACTCCCGCACCTGCCGGCCCAGCGCGAAGCGGCCCCCCAGCACGAGCAGCCCGCCGCCGGCCCGCACGTGCTCGCACAGCCCCCGCAGGTGCGGCGCGAGCGCCGCGGCGTTCACATTGCAGAGCACCACGACGGCGTAGCGCGCCAGCTCGGGTTCCGGCGGAAACCCGCCGATGCCTCCGCCGCCCTGGTCGCCGGGGCCCGGCCAGCCGGAGCCGCACCCGTCCCAGGCCCAGGCATCGGCCGGCACCCCACCGCCCGCGTGGGCGATCGCCTCCTCGATCCGGTAGTCGCGGTGCCAGAGCCCGCGCACCACCAGCGGGCGAAAAGGCAGGCGATCCTCCGCCGCCGCCACGGTGCCGGCCGCCATCAGCAGCAGCCACCAGACCGGGGCGCGGCGTCGGGCGGGGTGCCGTCCGCGGCCGCAGGTCGGATGCCGCGTGCGCGGTGCCGCAGGCAACCGTTCAATGGCGGCTGTGGCGGCCGCCGGACGGTTGCGCGGTGCGGGTTGCATGTTTGTTCGACTCACTCGAGGTCCAGTCCCAGTCGCAGGCCGGCGTGCAGCGGATCGCCGGAGGCATCAGTCAACCGCACCGCCAGCAGCCACGCCATCCATTTTTCGCAGACCTTCACCAGCACCGTGTTTCGTCCGGGCAGCAGCTGGATCGCGGCCCGCCCCTCGTCGCGTTCCTGAAACTCGCCGCATCCGCCTGTAAATGCTACTTGCTCGCCGTTGACCCACAGTTGCAGGGTGTCGTCGGCCTTGCCCATCAGCCAGCACGCCGCGGCACGCTCGGCGTGGACCTCGGTGTAGGCATAGGCGCAGCCGGGGCGGTTTTCGCGGGCGCCGAGGGCCTCTCGGAAGTCGAGTGGCAGGCGGCCGATGGCCGGGGCGCTGGGCGCGCGGGTGCGACGCCAGCGGATCGGTTCCGAACCCTCCACGGCGTAGGCGGCCTGGAGGTCGACACCCCGTTCCGGCGGGTAGACCGTGTTGGTGGCGCTCATCTGCAGGTCGTTGGCAAAGACCCCGGCGACCATCCAGTCCTGGAGGTAGGTGTCGGTACGCTCTTTCGCTGTCACGCGCACGGGCAGGGGCGTGACCGCGTCGAACTCCACCGCCACCACGGTCCAGTAGTGGACTTCCGGAACGATGAAGGCCGCGCCGGCCGCGACGGACAAAGCCTGGCTCGCTGGGTAGCGGTTCGGGTACAGGGCCGTGGCGCTCAGGTTGCGGGCGTCGGCGGGCAGGGCCAGACGCACCGCCAGGTCGCGGATGGGGGGCGGCCGCTTCTGGGCCTTGTCGCCGTAGGGATCGGGATGCGCCGGCTTGGGAATCAGGTGAAACACCAGCCTCTGACGGCCATTGTCGAGTGTGCGGGTGCGGGCAAACTCCTGCCACTCCAGGAAGCGCTCGGGAGCGTCGAGCATCACCACCTGCTCGGGTGCGGCCAGGGCGCGCAGGCGGTTGTCAAACAGCAGGCCGCTGTGCCGCAGGGCGAAGCGCGGGGGATCGCCCAGGGCGGTGGCGTAACGGCCATAGTAGGGGTGCCCGCCCGCGGCCAGGATGATGGCCGCCTGGTATTCGCGGCCGACGTCGGTCATCTCCTCCTCGTCGGTCGCGTCGCGCCAGATCATGCCGGGCCCATGGCCGCCGTAGGCCCAGATCAGGTCGCGCCAGGCCAGCAGTTCGCGCGCAAAGGCCGGCAGATTGCGGCTGCGTTCGATGCGGATGCCCTCGGCCAGGATCATGCCGCCGCCACCGATCAGGTCGTCGAGCGCCAGCCCGCGCGCGTCGGCTTGGGCGAAAGAGTTGTAGCCGAACCCGAAGCCGGGTGCCGCGGCCCCCACGATGCGGCGCACCTCGCGCATGGCCCGCGTGCTCCAGTTGCGGGTGTAAAAGCTATCGTAGCGGATGCCGTCCCAGCCGAACTGCCGGTGCGCGCCCAGGATCTCCCGGGCATGGCAGGCGAAGACCTCCGCCGGCGGCTGCAGGCTGAGTTGGGCGAAGCACCACGAGGCGATGCCGGGGGCCCGTACGCGACGGTCGCGCATATCGGCTTGCGCGGCGCCGAGTTGATCCCAGTCATCCAGCACGGTGGTGGAGTAGTTGGCGTTGCCGAACCAGTCGGGGTGCCGCCGCATCAGCTCGATCGCGGGCGGCCCGCTGCCGCCCCAGAGATTGGCATAGAAGGTCCCGGCAATGCCCAGATCGTGGCAGGCCGACACCAGGTTGCGGGTGCCCCGCAGCGTGCCGGGATAGGCCGTCTGGCCGCTGAAGAAGTCCTCGGCCTCAGGCGTGAATTCCAACATGTCGCATGGCCCCCAGAAGAAGCACTCGAAGGCCGTGAAGCCGTCGCGCTTCAGGTCGCGGGCATAGCTCCCGGCGGCGGCCGGTTCGCTGAAATGAGCCGTGTGCGAGCCGGCCGCAACCAGGGCCGTCTCCCAGAAGTTGGAGCTCACCGCGACCACCGCCTCGCCTGCCAGCGGCGGCGCGCCGGGCACGGTCAGCGTGGCCCGCACGGCCGAACCCCAGTACAGCCCCTTGGTGTTCAGTCCGCCCGGCAGCACCAGATGCAGCTGTACGGCGGGTTCCAGCGTGACCTCGCGGCTGGCCAGCGCCAGCGGGGCCTGCAGGCCGGTCTCGAGCGTGAAGGCCAGGGTGCCCGTGAGCGGTCGCGCGCCGACGTTCTGCAGGGCGACGGTCACCACGCCGGTCGCGCCGGGAGGGTAGACGATCCGGTCGGTTTCGATGGTCAGCACCACCGGCGCCAGTCGTTCCAGCCAGGGCTCGCCGACCAGCAGGCGGAACGGTACGCGCCGGGCCTCGGCGGGTGCCACGAGATCGTCGGACAGAAGGTCGTTCAGGGCGCCGTCGCCCGGAGCGTCCAACGTGCCCTCGGCGGCCGGTCCGGTCGCGCCGTCCCTGGCGCTCATGGCGAGGGTGCGCCGGCCCAGCAGCCCGCGCGATTTCTGGCCTTCGACCGCCTGCCAGTCCACGCGGACGGGCACCGGGCCGCTGCGCGCCACCGTGAGGTCGACGGTCAGGTCGACGAAGGCTTCATCGGCCGGGAACCAGACTGCGCCGAAGTCGCGGGAGGCATCGCCGGCCCGCACGCGCACGGTCACCGGCCCGGTCGCCAGCGTGCCCAACGGGGCCATGGCGGCCGCGACGTGCAGTCGATAGCGCCCGGGGGTCAGGGGCTCGGAGCCGGTTTCAGGCCAGGCCGTGCCGCGGTCACCGCGCCCCAGGTTGGCCACTGCGACCGTCGCCGGCCCGCGGTCGAGCGCGGCCAGGCGGGTCGCGCTGTCCGTCAGGCTGACTACCGGCACGTCGCCGGCGCGCCCGACGCAGGTGCTGAGCAACGCCAGAAGGATCGCCGCGCCCGTGCCGCTGCGCACGCCAGGTAATCGGTTGTCGGTCATCGGTGATCGGTGGTGATTGTGGAGTCCTGATATAGATTGACACTCTTGAAAGGGGTCAAGATGGTCAGGG
>CAZZCT010000038.1:0-33554 GCA_964652365.1 uncultured Lentisphaerales bacterium | reverse complement strand
TGCCGAGCCGCCAGCGCAGGGTCAAGAGCACGAAACTGCGGCAGGCTTCGCGGCAGCTTTCGCAGAACAGGGTCCGCTCGCCACGCTTGCCCGGGCTCCGTTTCCGTCTTACACTGCCGGCATGACTTGTCCGCCCGATGCAACCGGCCCGCTTGCGGCAGAGCGACCGGACGGCCCGCGTCCGCTCGTGCTGTTCGGAGTTCCGTTCCACGACGTGACCTTCGAGGAGACTATCGCGTGGTGTGTGGACCGCATGCAGCACGGGCCGCCGGCCTGCCTGGCCACCGCCAACGTCGACTTCCTGATGCAGGCCACGCGCGACCCCGAACTGCAGCGTATCCTGCTGGAGGCGGACCTGGTCATTGCCGACGGCATGCCGATCGTCTGGGCCTCGGGCCGGTTGGGCCCGCCCCTGCGTGAACGCGTCACCGGCAGCGATCTCGCGCCGTTGCTGGCCGCGGCTTGCGCGCGCGCCGGCCTGCGGGTCTTCCTGCTGGGCGGTGCGCCCGGGGTGGCGGAGAAGGCGGCCGCGGTGCTGGTGGCACGCAATCCCGGGCTGGTGATTGCCGGCACCTATTCGCCGCCGTTGGCAGGTTTGCTGGAGATGGACCACGCCGGCATTCTGGCGCGGCTGCGCGAAGCCCGGCCGCACCTGCTGCTGGTGGCCTTTGGCGCGCCCAAGCAGGAGAAGTTCATCAACCTGCACCTGCGCGCCTGGTCGGTGCCGCTGGCCGTGGGCGTGGGCGGCACGCTGGACTTCCTGGCCGGTGCGCAGACGCGCGCCCCGCGCTGGGTGCAGCGCAGCGGGTTCGAGTGGCTGTGGCGCATGTGCTCCAACCCCCGGCGGCTGTTCCGGCGCTACGCGGCCAACGTCGGCTTCCTGGCAGGTGCCCTGTGGCGCCAGCGTCGGCTGCGGCGCCGGCCGCCCGGCGTGGCGCCGGACGAAGGGCCGGCCACAGACTGGTCCGAACTGGAGGCGGGGCTGGCGCGCGGCGACCGCTTCATCGCCTTCAACCTCGGACCGCGGAGCTGGCTGGACAGCGGGGACCTGGGACGGCTGGTGCAGGCGGCCGGTGCGCTGCGGCGGCGCGACGGGCGCCTGCTTGTCTATGGTGGCACACCGCGAGTGGACAGTCTGTTGCACGAGGCCGGGCTGGTCGACTATCTCGAATACCGCGCCGTGGCGGCGGAGATGCGGGTGCGCCGCGCGGAACTCGAGTCGGAAGTCCGGCTGGGCGACCCCCGGGCGGACCATGGCCGGCTCGTGCTGCGCCTGCCGGCGGAGTTGAACACGGCGACCCTGCCAGCCTGGTCGGCACGCGCGGAGGCGGCCTGGCCGGCGGGCGTGCAGGAGGTCGTTATCGACGCCGCCGGGCTCGACTTCCTTGACAGCGCCGGACTGGGATGGCTGGTGGCGCTGCGCAAGCGCTGCCAGGAGCGGGCCATTGCCTGCGCCTGCCGCGGCCTGCACGGGGCGCCGCTGCAGACCCTGCGCCTGGCCCGGTTGGAGCGCTTCTTTGAGGCGTAGCCCGTCGTCGCGCACGGTGCGATATCGACAGTGACCGCAGCGGACAAACGCGAGCGGAGGTTCAAGCAGGCCTTCAGCCTGCGGGGTCACGGCGGATGGGCGTTGATCCCAGGGCGTTGCCCTGGGCTATGTTCAAGCAGGCCGTTGGCCTGCGGGAGACGGTGCGCGTCTCCCGATGATCGGCGACCAAGTTACGGACGAGCCTTCCGCGCGGCTGCGCCGCGAATGATCGCGGGGGTAACGGCGCCCAAACGTCCCAGCCATGACAGACGGAGAAAAGTGGCCACCGAGGGCACAGAGACCACCGAGCAAGCCGAGGCCAATCTCGGTGGGCTCTGTGTTCTCTGTGGCTGCCCCGCCGCGGGCTACTTCCACACGGGTCTTGTCGGGGTTTCTGTCGACAAAGCTCGCGACAAAGATGCGAATCGATCACGGATGACCGATCACCTGCAGCGCAGCACGTTCCAGGCGGAAACCCGCGGACAACAGTTTCAAGTTATGGGCAAGGCTCACGAACCCTGGCGCCAGGCCTGCACGGCGGCCTGGAAGTCCGACAGGTGTCCGTCGAGGGCCGCCAGGATCGCGGCGACCGGCACGAGGTCGCCGGTTCGCGCCGCTTGCTCCATGGCCAGGGCCGACTCGTAGATCCGGTTGGCGGACGCACTCGCGGCGGCGCCCTTCAGCGAATGGGCGTGGAAGCGCACGTCATCGGCCGCACCTGCCGCCAGCGCCTTCCCCAAGGCCGCGAGCTGCAGGGGGGCGTCGTCACGGAAGACATCCAGCACTTCGTGGGCCAGGCCCGCGTCGCCCGACATCCGTTCCAGCAGTTCGTCGGGTGAGAAGGCCGGCGGCTGGGCGGCGACCTGGCCCGGTTGCCCGGCACCCGCGGCGGCGCCCGGTTGGCGTGGCGCATTGAGGCAGCGCTCGATGGCGTCGGTCAGCTCCTGCGGGTCGATCGGCTTACTGATGTAGTCGTTCATGCCGGCCGCGAGGCACGTCTCGCGGTCGCCTTTCAGGGCGTTGGCCGTGAGTGCGACAATCGGAATCCGGGGGTCGCGCACGCCGGAGTCGGGGTTGCGGATGCGCCGCGTGGCCTCGAGCCCGTCCATCTCCGGCATCTGCACGTCCATCAGCACCAGGTCATAGGGCACGGACTTGAGGGCGTACAGCGCCTCGAGGCCGTCGGCCACGGCATCGGCGCGGACCCCCAAGCGGTCCAGCAGCTTGAGCGCCACCTTCTGGTTCACGACGTTGTCTTCGGCCACCAGGATCCGGATGTGCCGGCCGCGTTCCAGGGCCAGTCTGCGGCGGGGCGCGACCGGGCCGGGCACGGCGGCGACGCCGCGGACGCCACGATCCTCCAGGGCGGTCACGAGGCAGTCATGGAGCTGCGACTGTTTGATCGGCTTGGTCAGGCAGGCCGCGAACCCGGCCTGCGTGAGGGCCTTGGCATCGCCGCGCAAGCCGCCGGACGAAGCCATCACGAGCAGCACCGTGTCGCGCAGCCGCGGGTCGCGGCGGATGAGAGCGCCCAGCTCCAGGCCATCCATGCCCGGCATCATCAGGTCGAGAATGGCAATTGCGTAGGGATGCCCATCGTCGCAGGCGTTCTGCAGCAGTCCGAGGGCCGCTTCCGGGCTGCGGGTTTCGTGGTGCTGGCAGCGCCACGACTGGAGGATCTTGGCGAACAGCTGGCAGCTCGTGGCATTGTCGTCCACCACCAGCACGCGCAGCCCCTGCAGGCTGGAGACCAAGCCCGTGGCCGGCCGCGCCTCGCCGCTGCGGTGTTGCTTCTCAAACGCGACTTCAAACTCGAAGGTGCTGCCGGCGCCTAACCGGCTGGAGACCTGGATCGTGCCGCCCATGAGCGCGACCAGCCGCCGGCTGATGGCCAGGCCCAGCCCGGTGCCGCCGTAGCGGCGGGTGGTCGAGCCGTCGAGTTGCGTGAACTCCTCGAACAAGGCGTCGATCCGGTCCTCCGGAATGCCAGGGCCGGTATCGGAAACCGAGAACCGCAGGGCCGCGCGTTCCGGCGTCTCCCACGCGACCGTGCAGCGGATGACCACTTCGCCGCGATCCGTGAACTTCACGGCATTTCCGATGAGGTTGGTCAGAACCTGGCGCAGGCGGCCAGGGTCGCCGCATAGACCCGCCGGCACCTCCGGTTCGATCAGGCAGACGTACTCGACGTGCTTCTGTTGCGCCTGGACCGACAGCATGTCGTTCAGGTCTTCCATCACGGACCGCAGGTCGAAGTCCACGATCTCGAGATCGAGCCGGCCGGCCTCGATCTTGGAGAAATCGAGGATGTCGTTGATGATCGTCAGCAGCGCGTCGGCGCTCTTGCGCACCGTGTTGGCATAGTCCCCCTGCTCGGGGGTCAGGGGAGTGTCCAGCAGCAGTCCGGTCATCCCGATGATCCCGTTCATCGGCGTGCGGATCTCATGGCTCATGCGGGCGAGGAAATCGGACTTGGCCTGCGCGGCATTTTCAGCCGCCTCCTTGGCCGCCACCAGCGCCTGCTCGGCGCGCTTGCGGCCGGTGATGTCGAAGAAGGTTTCCAGCAGCACCAGTTCGCCGCCAAACTCGATCTCCTCGACTGTCTTCAGAATCGGGAGGGTCGTGCCGTCGTTGCGCCGCAGGATGCACTCCGAGCTGTCGAGTCGCTCGCCGAGGTCGAGCACCGGGCATTGGCCCTGTTCGGCCGGGCACATGAACGTGCCGCACCCGGCGCCGATCATGTCGCGGGGGTCGGCCACTCCGGCCAGTCGGCCGGCGGTCTCGTTGACCCAGCGGATCCGGCGATCCTTGCCCACGATCGCCACGCCGAACGGCGCGCGCGCCATGATCGTCATGAGCTTATCGTGCGTCTGCTGGCGCTCAATGGCCGACCCCAGGGCATCCGCGGCCGTGCGCAGCGCATCGATTTCGGCGCCCGACCACACGCGCTCGCTCCGGCAGTCGTCAAAGCCCAGGAAGCCCCACCACCATTTGCCGGCGAAGATCGGCACCACCAGCAGCGCCTGGACGCCCTGCGGCTCGAGCACGGTACGCTCGGACGCCGGGAACTCGCGGACCGTGCCGGCGACCGCGTGCCCGGTCCCCAGCAGGTGGGCCCAGCGCGTGAACCCGGCTGCGAGATAGGGACGCCGCCGGAACCCGGGGTCGTCGATTTGGGGCACGATGCCCGGCGCAACCCATTCGTGCAAACGGGTGACCAGCAGATCCTCGGCGATGCGCTCGTTCTGGGCGATGTACACCCGACTGGACCCGCAGGACAGCCCCACGTGCGCCAGGACCTCTGGAATCGCCTCCTGCCAGCGCGTTGCGGCCAGCAGCCGGCTGGCGGTGAAGCTGACGGCCTGGAGGATTGCATCGTGCCGCTGCAGCAGTTCGGCGGCCCGCTTGCGTTCGGTGATGTCGACAAAGCTGCCCAGCAGAGCCTTGCGGTCGCGGTACCGGATGGCCTTGAGCGACGCCAACACCGGAATCTCGCGCCCCGCGCGGGTCCGCAGGGTCAGTTCACGGTTGTCGATCGTGTCGCCGATGGCGAGCTCCGCCCCGAGGGCCGCGTCAGCCGGCCCGAACAGCTCGCGGCAGGGCCGGCCGAGGAGGTCCTCGCGGCCGTAGCCGAGCACGCCGAGACCCTTGGCGTTGACGTCGAGCACGGTCCGGGCCTCCGCGTCGAGCACGAGGATGGCCACGTTGACGGACTGGAAGACCTCCTCCGATTCGCGCTCCGAGCGTTCGGCCCGCCGCTCGGCCCGTTCGCGCTCCCGCTGCAGGAAGCTGTTGGTGAACCGCTGGGCGATGATGCTGGTCAGCCCGCCCTCACGGATCAACACGGCCGAGATGCGAAAGAGCTCCTCGATGGTGTAGCCGTCTTTGATGGGCAGGACCGCCTGGCGGATCCGCGCGTCGAGATACTCCTCGGCCGCCTCGACGCCCATGCTCTGGGCAAAGGCCGTGACGAGGTCGCCCCTGAAGACCCGGGTTGTCAGCGCGTTGTCGGTGCTCATGGGCAGGCCCATCCCCGGTACGCGGATCACTCGACGAGCAGCAGCACCACGGTCGTGGTGTTGTGGAAGCCGCTGAACTCGCCCGGTTCCAGCCGGATCTCGCCGTACAGTTCGGCGCCGATCATCGGCACGCCGCCCAGCGCCGCACGGATGGCCTCCGGCGCCTGGTGAAACCGGTCGCCGAGCAGGAACTGCCGCACCGCGCACTCGATCACCAAGGCTCCGGCGATGACCGTGTAGCCGTCGGCCGCGGCCGCGCGTTGCGCCCGCTCGGCCGCCACGCGGGAGGCCTCGATCTGCCGCCCCGCGTCGCGGCCGTCCATGATGCACATCACCGCCCCGTTCGGGATCGTGCAGGTGAAGTTGACCGAGCCGTCGGCGTTGATCGACATCGGGTAGCGGACCTTGTACGTGTCCGCGCCGGTGCGCAGACCGAGCTCGAAGTTGGAGAAATAGGCGGCAACCTCGCCCGATTCACGGATCGCGTTGACGTCGATGCCCAGCGTCCGGGCCTGCGCGACGGTCTGCTCCCGCCAGACGTCCCAGGCCGGCCGGCCCTCCACCTCGTACAGGACATTGCCCCGCGCCTTCGTGATCCGCAACGGGGCGGACAGCGCGCAATGGCCATGGTTGACAGCCGTGTAAAAGGGCTTCTTCGAGGCCATCACACAGATGCTCGCGGCCTTCTCGGTCACGCGGTCGTTGTGGAACACGACCGTCTTCTTCATCTTGAAGTCGTCGGCCGCCAGGCCGCCCACGATCTTGGCCGTGGAGCCGGACATGTTGGCCACCATCAGCGTGATTTCCTCGCCGTTGCCGACCATGCCGTCGGTCAGCAGGAAGATGCAGCGGTGGGGATAGTCGGGCACATCAAGCGGGATCTGCGAGATGATGCTGGCCACGGCGGTCTCGGCGTCCTTGTCGACGCCCTCGGCGAGCCCCGTGAAGAAACGGATCTGGTCGGACTGGATCAGGCTGACCGCGATGCTGCCGAGGCAGACATGCTGCTCCGTGAACTCGCCGGCCGTCGACGCGCCGATCAGCGGAGCTGCGCCCGTCAGTTCGCGCACCGTGGCGAGCACTTCGGCATAGTGGTAGTTGCTCGAACAGTAGAGCAGCACCAGATCAATGGCGCCGCCGCCCAGTTTCGTCCGGGCCTCTTCAACCGCCGCGCGCGCCGTTGCCCGGCTGTCGTGCCCCGTGCTCAGCCCTGTGACCAGACGTGTTGCCATGCTCGCCTCCAGTTGCACAAACCTCAGGTCTTGCAGGCAATTCTCTTATCACAGGGCGCTTGTGGCCGCAACTCCAACGCGACACTCCAACGCGTCAGCCCCTGTTCTGCGAGAGTTGCCGGGAACCTGCCGCCCTCCCATGCGCGGCACCCTGCGCCTGCGGCTCGTGAGGACACTCGCCCTCCATCTGGGATCATCACCCGATCGTTGAGAAAACACGCCTGGAGGGCGACACTCCGTGGAGCCGCCGGCGCAGGACCATGGCGCACGGTTGAGCGGCATAGGGTCGGCAACTCTCTCAGTTTGAGGCCCGGCGCACGCTCTTCCATCCTTCCATTGTTCCCGCATTCCAGCTCCCGCAGGTCCGCCGGTGCGCGTGACAGGCGGCACCCCGTGTGGTACGCTCCCCGCGTGTGACGAATGCTCGTGCCATGAAACGATCGAAACAGGCAATCCTGACGGTTGCGGGCGCCTTTCTGCTCTTCGTGCTGCTGTCGGTGTCAATCCAGCGCTGGATCGTCTATCCGCAGTTCCAGGCGCTGCAAGCGCTGGCCGTGCAGCGCAACGCCGAGCAACTGCTGGCCGCGGTGCAGCGCGAGACCCGGATCCTGGCGTCCTTCCTCGCCGATTACGCCGAGTGGGACGACACCTGGAACTTCGTCGAGTCGCGCGATCCGGCCTACCTGGAGAGCAACTTCGCGCAGAGCGCCTTCGAGCGCGGCAACTTCGAGCTGGTCTGGATCGTGCGCGCCGATGGGGCGGTGATCTACCGGGCCGTCTTCGACCCCGAGCAAGGGACGCTCGATGCGGCCGGGTTCGAGAACGGCGAGCGCATCCTGGAGGGTCACCCCTTTCTGACCGCCCTGTCCGGTCCGCCTTCGTCGGGCTTCCTGCCCACGGCGCAGGGGTTTGCCCTGGTGGCGGTCCATCCCATTCTGACCAACATGGGGGCGGGGCCGCCACGCGGTGTGCTGGTGATGGGGCGCCAGATGGGACCGGCGTTCGTCGACCGTCTGGTGGATCACGTGCGGCTGCCCGTGCGCCTGCGCCCGGAGCCGAACCCGACCGGCCGGTTGAGACCGGGCCTGCCCGTACAGCGCTCGCTGGCCTCCGGCGAAGTCGAGACTACCGTCCTGCATAACGACTGGTTCGGCAAGCCGGCCGTGACCTTGAGTATCCGGACGCCGCCGGACATCACCATGGTGGGGCGCCGCGCCCTGATGCAGAGCGTGTTCGCGGTGCTGGGCCAGGGCCTGCTCTTCCTGCTGGTCGGCGGTCTGCTGGCGCACCGCGCGCTGCAACGCTCCCACCGGGCTGAACTGGCCCGCCAGCTGGAGGAACGCACCACCACCCTGCGCGAAACCGAACAGTATCTCAAGGCCATCATGGACACCGTGCCCGCGGGTATCGTCATCGTCGACGCCCGCGAGCACCTGATTCTGGATGCCAACCCGGCGGCGCTCAGCCTGATGAACGGACGCCGCGAGGAGGTCGTCGGGCACCTCTGTCACACCTTCATCTGCCCGGCCGAAAAAGGCCGCTGTCCGATCACGGATCTTGGCAAGACCTGCGATCGGGCCGAACAGCAGCTGCTTCGGACCGACGGGACCGCGATCGCCGTGCTCAAGACCGTGGTGCCCACCCATCTGCGCGGGCAGGATTGCCTGCTCGAGTGCTTTGTGGATATCCGCGAGCAGAAGGCGACCGACGCGAAGCTGCGGCAGACCCTGGCGGACATGGAGCGGATCAACAAGGCCATGGTCGGGCGCGAGGAGCGCGTGCTGGAGTTGAAACGGGAGGTGAATGCGCTGTTGCGCGAACTGGGCCGGGTTGCCCGCTATCGCGACGACGCGCTCCCCGCCGACGGAGGCGCGAACACATGAAGACAAGGACGACCCCGTGGACCCCGGCGTTGGTCCTGCTCGCGGCCCTGCTGACCGGTTGCCGGGGGCCGCAGGAGGAGCCGGCGGCCGACCGCGCCGCCGCGGCGGCCCTGACGTCGAAGATCGCGGCGGACGTGCAGCGCGTCGAGGCCCGCACGCGCCAACTGGCCGAGGCTGCCGCCCGCACCTATGACGAGGCCGCCCGCATCCTGCCACAGGTCGATACCAACAGCTACCGGTTCACGTCCGAGGGGTGTTACTACAAGGCCGTGGACGACGGCGGACCGGCGCTCTGGGTCTCGGGCGTGGTGCCGGTGACCGGGGCGGTCCAGCGTGCGGCCTGGACCACGGCTGGGATCGACGGCGAGCTGCAGGCCATCGTGCGCGACCTGCCGGCGGTGGCCCAGGTGTACTACAACGACCGCCACTCGCTGAACCGCATCTACCCGCCGTTCGATGTGCTCTCGCAGTACGAACCCAGAATGAGCATTCCGGAGTTCAACTTCTACTACCTGGCCGATGCGCAGCACAATCCCGACCGGCGGGTGGTCTGGGTCAACGAACCCTACGTCGATCCCGCCGGCCGGGGCTGGATGATCTCGTGCATCGCGCCCGTCTACCGCGGCGACGAACTGCAGGGGGTCGTCGGGCTCGACGTCACCGTGGCCGGGATCGTGGAGCGCTACCTGCAGCCCGCCCACCGGGCCTGGGCACTCATGGACCGCCGCGGCACCGTCGTTGCCGCCACTGAGCTCGCCATTGAGCTGCTGGCCATGCCGCCCCTGATCGACCACCGCTACGTGAACACCGTCAAGAGCGACCGCTACCGGAGCGAAGACTACAACCTGCTCCAGTCGCCGCGGGCGGACGTGCGGCAGCTGGCTGAGGCGGTTCTCCGCCCAGAGGTGCGGCGCGCCCGGTTCCAGGCTTCAGAGGGCTGGCGCCAGGTGGTGGCGGAGCCGGTGGCAGCGCTGGACTGGACGGCCCTGTTGGTGGTGGAATAGGCCTATGCGATTGCGGTCGGTCCATCGTCTGCCCCTGCTGGCCACCCTGGCGGTCGCCACGCTGCTGGCCGCCGTGGTGTTCCTGGTGCTGCTCTTCCGGGAGGGCGAACAGGGATTCCGGGCCCGCTGGATCAGCAAGGCACGCGACGATGCCGTGGCCCTGCGCCATGGCCTGAACAAGTTTGTTGAGGACTTCGAGGCCCTGTGTGACGAAGGGGGCGTCCTCACGATTGGCCTGCAGCCGCCGCCCTATTCCACCCAGGAGATGTTGTCGCTCAAGCGCTTCCGCGCGCGCAACCAGGACCTGCTGGACCTGATGGTGGTGACCGGCCCCGGCGGCGCGCGGGCCATCCGCTGGGACGTTCACAACTACGTCCGGTTCGAATCGGCGACGCCGCCCGAGTTGTCCGACCACAAGGCCGCCATCTGGCACGGGCCGCGCATCCGGATTCCGCGCGTGCTGCCAGGCGGCACCAACCAGACCTGCGTGGCGGTCGCCAGCGTCGACCTCCGGCTCTATGTCAACCAGCACCTGCAACCCCAGGAATTCGCGGCCTCGGGCTGGGTGGCCTTGCTCGACGAGCAGGGCCGCCCGCTGTTGGTGACCAGTCGGAGCGAGGATGCGCCCACAACCGAAGCCCTGATCGAGCTGATGGACCGCCACCGCCCCGCGTTGAGCCAGGGTCTGCAGGTGCATGGCCGCGGCCGGCTGGCCGACCGCCGACGCACCGAATATGTGGTCTACCCGGCCCGGATCCTGGGCCGGCCCATCGGCGTGGCCTACGGGGCCGACGTCATGGACATCTACGGCGGTGTCATCCGCACCGCCATCCTGCTGGGTGGCGCCGCCCTGCTGCTGTTGCTGTGGGTTTCGTTGACGTTCGGCGAGTTGCTGCGCCGCGAACGCGCCGCCCTGCGCAGCCGGCGCGAAGCCGTCACGCAGATGACGCGGCTCGCCACGCAGGTGCCGGGGGTTCTGTTCAGCCTCTGGCGTCACGAAGCGCGGGAGGAGTACCTCTATCTCAGCCCGGGAGCGCAGGCCATTTTCGGTGTGACCGAGTTCGCCGGCCCCGCCGCGACCGCGCGCATCCGGGCCGCCATCCATCCCGACGACCTGCTGGTGTGCGATGCGGAGTTCGACCTGGCCGCCCATGCCCACCGGGCCTGCCGGGTGGAGTTCCGCGTGGTGCAGTCCGGCGCACCGCAGCGCTGGCTGCTGGCCACGGCCGCGCCCGAACCCGCCCCCCGGGGCGGTGCCATCTGGCACGGCGCCGCGATCGACATCACCCAGCTCAAGCAGGCCGAGGCCGCCCTGCAGCAGGTGGCTTCCGAATTGCGAAACAGCCAGCAGGTGGCGTTGAGCATCATGGAGGACGCCACGGAGGCCCGCGATCGCGCCGAGGCGGTCAGCCGCGAACTGGAACTGGCCACCCGGCGCGCCAACGCCATGGCCGGGGAGGCCCACTCGGCCAACCTCGCCAAGAGCGAGTTTCTGGCCAACATGAGCCACGAGATCCGCACGCCCATGAATGCGGTGATCGGCCTGACCGGCCTGCTGTGGGATTCGGCTCTCACCGAGGAGCAGCGCGACTATGTGCGCACCATCCGCGAGAGCGGCGAGCAACTGCTCTCCCTCATCAGCGACATCCTCGACTTCTCGAAGATCGAGGCCGGCCGCCTCGATCTGGAACTGGAGGCCTTTGACCTGATGCCCCTGGTGGAAGGCGTGGTGGATCTGCTGGCCGAACGGGCCGCCGCCAAGCGCATCGAGCTGCTCTGCGATATCGACCCCGGCGTGGTCGGAACCTGGCGCGGCGATCCGGCCCGTGTGCGTCAGGTGCTGATCAACCTGCTGGGAAACGCCGTCAAGTTCACCGACCAGGGCGAGGTCGTCGTCTACGTCGGCCCTGGCGCGGCCCCCGCACCCGGGGATCAACCGCGCCGAACCGTGCGTTTCGATGTGCGTGATACCGGCGTGGGTATCTCGCCGCAAGGCCAGGCCCGCCTGTTCGAGTCCTTCTCGCAGGTGGATGGCTCCTCCGCCCGCCGCTATGGCGGCACCGGCCTGGGCCTGGCCATCTGTCGTCGCCTGGTCACCCTGATGGGTGGACGCATCGGCGTAATCAGCACGCTGGGCCGGGGCTCGCAGTTCTGGTTCGAGTTGCCGCTCGAACCTTTGGCCACCCCGGTTCCCGGTCTCGTGCCGTCGCCCCACAGCTTGCCGCCCGACCTCCGGGTGCTGGCCGTCGACGACCATGCCACCAACCGTGTGATCCTGTCCCGCCAACTGAAGAGCTGGAATGTGGAGGCGGACACGGTTGAACATGCCCAGGCCGCCCTGGAGCGACTGGATCAGGCCGCGCAAGCCGGACGTCCCTACCACCTGCTGATTGCGGACATGCTGATGCCGGGCATGGACGGCGACGAATTGATTCACCGGGTCCGCGCCCTGCCCGCCTATCGCGAGTTGCCGGTGCTCGTCCTCACGTCGCTGGGACATACCGATCAGACCCGCGCCTTGCGTACGGAGCCGCACACGGCGGTGCTGGCCAAGCCGGCCCACCAATCGCACATTCTCGACGCCATGGTGCGCCTGCTGAACGCCGATCAGGTCCCGGCCACGGCCACGCCCGCGTCGCCGCGGCCAGCCCCCTCGACGCCGGCCATGCGCATCCTGCTGGCCGAGGACAACTCGGTCAACCAGAAGGTCGCCCTGCGCCAGTTGCAGCAGCTTGGACACCGGGCCGATGCCGTGGCCAACGGCCTGGAGGCCCTGCAGGCGTTGGAGCGCATTCCATACGACGTGGTCCTGATGGATTGCCAGATGCCGGAAATGGACGGCTATGAGGCCACGCGTGAACTGCGCCGCCGCGAGGCCGGCCGCCACCACACGTTCGTGATCGCCATGACCGCCAACGCGCTGGAGGGCGACCGCGAGAAGTGCCTGTCCGCCGGCATGGATGACTACATCACCAAGCCCGTGCGCCCGGAAACCCTGGCCCGCGCCCTCGAGCGCTGGACCGCCAGCCCCACGACCGGATCGGGGCTGGCCTTCGTGGGTGTGGCGAACACGGGCCCGATGCCGATGTAGTCTGGTTCCCAGGCCAGGGCCGCCCGCGCCTGGGCGGCGTTGTGCGTGGAGCGGCCGAACCGCTTGCCTGGCACGGGCCCGCGTCGCCGCGCCTCGGGCAGCGACAGATCGCCCTGCCCGAGGTGCACACCGTCGGCATCCAGTTCGCACGCGATGTGCGCCGCACGCACGGTCACGAGCGGCGTGCCCGCAGCCCGCACGGCCCGCACCAGCGTGTCGGCATCGGCTAACTTGCCGGTGCCGAGCAGCAGATGCGAGTCAAAGGCGTGGCCGCCCAGATAGAGTTGGTCGTCAGGCATGGCTGGCTCCAGAGTCCGTGATGCCGGAAAACGAACGGTCACATGTCGTCGTCGCGTTCGTCGTCCGCAGCCGAGGTGTCGAGCCCATCCAGCGCATCGTCTTCCTCTTCGTCGAGGTCCACGCCATGCTTGGCCAGGCAGACCTTGCAGACCAGCACGCAGTCATCCTCGTCGACGACGGCGACCTCGAACAGCTTCTCTTCGTCCGTTCCGCAAATCGCACAGTGCTCGCCATCGGCAACCAGTTCGTCAATATCGCTGCGCCGCACGCCATAGGCATCATGATCCATCGCTAACCTCCTGCAGAACGGCCGCATCATCCCACGCGCATTCGTAATGTCAAGCCGATGCTTCGCCATCCTGCCGTCGGCGGCCGGCTGGCGCGGATCGCATGGCGGCCGGCGCGCCGCCACGGTTGTTGACGCGCCGTTGACGCACCCGCCGCACCTATTGACTCGTTCCCTCACAAGGCCGCGTGCTACCGTTCTTGCAGTTACGGCTGTTGCGGAAGCCGCGGGTGGCGTATGCTGCCTGCCAAGCCTGTCCCCATAGGCAGGCCTTCACCCGCAACCCAGGCTCGTCTCTCACAGAGACACACAGAGCACAGAAGGTTACTGCAAAGCTCGGTGAACGCGGTGCCTCTGGGAGAGACAAACAACCTGCCTTTGATTGGCCTTGTCGGCCGGTAAGGCACTCAGCAAGGAGTCCGAAAAATGGCCAGACCCAACTACTCGTTTGCCAAGCGCCAGCGGGAACTCACCAAGCAACAGAAGAAGGCGGACAAGCGCCAGCGGAAGGCCGGCGACGACGCCGGTCAGGCGCCTCCGGCGCCCGCCCTCCCCGAAAGCGACAAACCCGCGGATAAGCCCGCGGCTGGCTAGCCGCGGGGCGGCGACGCGAGTAATCAAGGCCGCGCCCAAGGTGGGTCCGATGAAGCTCTCCGCGATCCAGAAAGGCAGGCGGCGATGACGGAATCGACATCCAAACCCGTCACGGTCGCCCGGGTGCATTTCGCACAGGAGAAGCGCGGGATCGAGTGTCCGTCCTGCGGGTGCAGGCCCTTCCGCGTCCTCTACACCCGCCGGTCTATCGGAGGACGCATCCTGCGGCGTCGGGAATGCCGGAATTGCGAGCGGCGGGTTACCACTTACGAGAAGGTCGACGGATAGCTTGGCGCGTTATTCCCATGAAACCGATATTCCGGCGCGGTTTGCACCGATCTGGCGCATTTTTCCTGGATGACCGGAGGACGGACGATGGCTGGCGCGTTTTTCTTGACTCTGCGCAGTTTTGGCGTATTATTCACGGCCGGTTCCTGTTTTTCACGGAGGTGCTGTGACTGAGCACGATTTGCACGCGACGGGAATGAGATCGGCAGGCTACGGAGCGCTGATTGCCCGATTCCGGTTGGACGTGATTCCGAACTGGCATCAGTCCTTTGTTGCCGCAGGAAACACACACAAGGTCGATAGGACTGCTGGCGTAACCGAGGAAGTCTACCCGGCCAGGTACTGGCCCGGGGACACGCTCGGCGACCATCTGGAGTTTGCGCTCAAGTACGATGGGACAAACCTTGCCATCCTCGCCGGCGTGTTCAAGGTGGCACCCATGGAGGAAGTCCATCGATATGTCGCGTCTGCGCCAAGGGGGAAGTACGCCCGGCGACTGTGGTTTCTATACGAGATGCTCATGGGATCGGCAATGCCCATGGAAGACCTGAAGACCGGCGGATACTTAGATCTGCTCGATCCAGATGCGTACTACACGGTGACCCCCCCCCGTCCGGTTCGCCGCCAGCGGATCAATGACAACCTGTTTGGCGACTCCCGCTTCTGTCCGACGATCCGGCGAACCGACACGCTGCGTGCGTTCGAAAAGGCAGAGCTTCCCGCACGTTGTCAGAAGATCGTAGCCAACTACTCGCCGCAACTGCTGAAGCGCGCCATGAGCTATCTTTACACGAAGGAGACGAAGTCATCCTTTGAGATCGAGCACATCAAGCCCAACTCGACTCGGACAGAGCGGTTCATTGCGTTGCTTCAACTGGCCGAGAAGGAGGACTTCTGCGACAAGGGCCGTTTGATCGACTTACAGAATCGCATTGTCGATCCCCGCTTCCGGGACACCGACTATCGTACCGATCAGAACTACGTCGGAGAGACTGTCGGGCCGCAGAAAGAGAAGGTTCATTTTGTCTGCCCCAAGCCCGACGATCTGATCGGGATGATGGAGGGACTGGTCGCATCCCACAAGCGAATGGACACGGGAGACGTCCCCGCCGTGGTCCATGCCGCCGCTGTGGCGTATGGATTCGTCTTTCTGCACCCGTTCGAGGACGGTAACGGCCGCATTCACCGATTCTTGATCCACAACATCCTTGCTCGGCGCAAGTTCACCCCCGCAAGCTTCATCTTCCCCGTGTCTGCGGCCATGCTGAAGGACCTTGCCGACTACGACGGGTCGCTGGAATCGTTCTCCCGTCCGCTGATGGCACTTGTGGAGTACTCGATGGATGAGAGAGGCTGGATGACCGTGCAAAACGACACGGCCAACTGGTACAGATTCATCGACATGACGCCACAGGCGGAGGCCCTCTTCCGGTTTGTCGAGCAGACCATCGACACCGAACTCGTGGAAGAACTGGCATTCCTGGCAAACTACGACCAGACCAAGAAGGCCATCCAGGATATCGTTGACATGCCGGACCGCAAGATCGACCTCTTCATCCAGGCGTGTCTGCCAAACAACGGCCAACTCTCTGCACGAAAACGCGCCAGCCACTTCGATTTCCTGTCGGACGAGGAAGTGATACGCATGGAGAATGCCATCCGATCTGCCTACTGCAATGGCGAATCGAAGGCACCATAGCGAGATACGCTACGATTCTCGATCATCGGTCGCCGGACAGAAGAAACCGTCTTTCGGCGGATTCCCGCGCCAACGCCCGTGCAGGATGGCGATCAATGAGCGCGCGACCGGAAGAACTCGGCGGCTGCGCCCTTGCCGGACTGTCCCTGCGCAACGGCCAGTGTCAGGTCCACGAGGCCATCCTCGTCGGCCTCGATCTCGATGTCGTTGATCGCCAGGAAGACGATGGCGGCCGCAGCCCCTGTCCTCTTGTTCCCGTCGAAGAACGGGTGGTTCTGGACGATGTGGTACAGGTAGGCTGCGGCCATCTCGTAGATGTCGCCGTGCAGGTAATCGCCGCCGTAGGCCATCTGCGGCATGGCGACGGCCGACTGCAGGAGGCCGATGTCACGCGTGCCATCGGCTCCGCCGTAGCGCTCGATCAGGCTGGCGTGCAGCCGCATGCCCTGTTCGAGATCGAGGAAGATCGGCGTCTTCATCGGCTACTCGGCCAGCCGCTTCATCGCCTTGCCGAAGCGCCTGTGCAGCATCGCGACGGCGTCGTCGAGCTTCTTCTCGGTCGCGTCATCCCGGATCGGGGTGAGAACGAGCGAACGGCCATCCGAGATGATCTCAAACGGCGTCTCCGGCGTCGCGTGGATCAGTTCCAGGATGGGCTTGTCGATCACCATCGCGTAGCTGTTCCCGTGCTTGGTCAGTGTCTTGGTCATGGGGTCTCTCGCCTTCCCGTCTCCGTCGTTAGTCCTATGTATATCCAATGTACGACCGTCCGTCAAGAGGTCGCAGTGGCCGGCGCAGACGACAACAGCCCCGACCGAGGCCGGGGCTGTCGCTGAGGTGCAGGAATGATCCAGCGCCTAAGCCTTGGCTGCCTGCGCCTTGAGGGCGAAGCGGCCGCGCTCGGTCTTCACGAACCGGCTGACGGAGGCCCTTCAGCGGCAGACGCCATTCCATGAGGCGATCCGACTGGTACGGCACCACGCCGTCTAGTCCGTTGGTGGTCATCCCTGGCGGCAGTGACCGCACCGGATTTCCACGGACGGCAGGCAGGCTAGACCCCTCGTTGCCCATCAGGAAAAAGTCGGGGGTTCCCTGGCGGTCAGTGGCGGCGGTCACGCCTCACGGATTCCACGGCATGCCGGGTACTTCGGGCAGCCCCAGAACTTGCCGCCGTCGGAACGCCTCGACCGCAGCACCATCATGCCGCCGCACTTTGGGCAGGCGGGCTTGCCATCGGCGGCGTTGACCTTGGCAGCGGGCTGTGTTCTGTTGCGTCGCAGGTTGGCGACATGCCCCGCCTTCTGCTCGGTCGTGATCGTGCCCGCCAATTGCTGGATCACGGCGGCGATCTCGCCCACCTGCTCGTCTTTGATGACAGGCATCTGGAAGCCCTCGATGTACCGCACGAAGTCGCAGGCATGCACGACATTGGTCGGCATCGCCGTCTTGAATGTGCAGTCGCCTGCGAACACGACCAGAGACTTGAAGTGCCCTTCGGGGATGCCGGTCAGTTCCGCCAGCGTCTTCGTGTGCCTGTAGTTCTGGCGAGGGGGTTTCCTCCCGCAGGCTACGGGCCAGAGGCCCGTGCCACGTCAGGCTCCCCGTGGCACGGGCTTCCAGCCCGTAGCCCGTGTGCGCTCGTGGCCGACGACTGGGATGGCGACGACTGGACATACCGGACCGCGCGGGGCGACGGGGGTGGTCGCATAGGTCCCGCCCTACTGCGGCGACAGTGAGGTCGGCGGCGCGGCGGCCAGTTCCTCGCCAAATGCCATCGGCTGGGCCACGGTCGTCTCCGGCTTCAGGAAGTCCTGTTCGGCGGGCCGGCTGGTCCAGTGGAAATCGTGGAGGTGCACGTCGTAGTTGGCGTCCTTGACCACCAGCACGGAGGTGGAGTAGGGGATCTCGCGCTTCACGCCGTCCTGATCGGGCGAGGCCACGAAGAGCTGCAGCCCGAGGTCGCTGGTGAAGGAGAGTAACTGGTCGCGCCGGCTGGCGTCGATGCCGTAGAAGGCCTCGTCAAACAGCAGCACCGGCAGGCGGATCTTGTCGTCGTTGTACAGGAAGTGCGCGATCGTGAGGATCAACAGGTAGTTCGGTACGGCTTGCTCGCCGCCCGATCCGACGCTCTTGACGCGCCGGTCCATGACAATGCCGTCCTCCTTGTCGGTCATCACCTTCAACTCGTAGCGGAACCAGTTGCGGTAGTCGAGCAGAGGCGGGATCTCGCCGATCTCCGTGCCCATGATCTCGGCGGCATGGTCCTCGATGAAGTGGCGCAGGTCGGCTTCGGCCTGTTGCGGATCGAGGGCGCTGTAGTTGAGCACCAGGTCGTGGATCTTGCGGTACGACTCGTGCGGCACGGCCGTGAAGGCGTAGCGGTTGTTGCCGAAGGAGCGGTCCTTGAGCAAGCGGGCGATCCGCCGGATCATGTCATTGAGCCGCCGCACACGGAACTGCAACGCCTCGACCAGCCCGTGCATCACGATCTGGCGGAAGAGGTTGACCGTCTTCTCGTTGATCAGCGACTCCTGCTCCTGCAGCTCCTGCGCCGCGCCGGTCAGGACGTCCGCCAGACTGCGCCCGCGCCGGTCCGTGAGCGTGTTGACCGGCTCTTCGTATACGAACGCGAAGGCCACGCCGTCGGCGCCGGCAGCCAGGCTGCGGATCTTCTCGGCGCCCACGGCCGCGGCAGTCTGGGCGCCGTTCGCAGCCGCCTGCAGCGCCTCGGGCGTGGGCGCGATGCCGGCTGATTGCTGCGCCGCAAAGGCCGCAATGGCGTCGCCAACCGCCGCCAACTGACGTAGGCGCGCCTCGGCTTCGTTGCGCAGGAGGTCGGTGGTGCGGATGTGCTCCTGGTTGGCGGCGCAGATGCCGCGCTGGTTTTCGATGTCAAGCGCCACCCGGCCAGTTTCACGCGTGAGCGTGTCGCGCTCCTCGGTGAGCTTCTTGAGTTTGCGCCGCACCTCGAGAATGCGCTGCTCCAGTCCCGCCAGCCCCTCGCTCTGCAACCGGATGCGCAGGTCCTCGTGCCGGGCGCTCTGCCGCTGGAAATCCTCCTCCTTCCACACGCACTCTTCGCGCGCGTTCTCGCAATTGCTGCGGGCAGCGTAGCAGCGCTGCTGGAGCCCCTGGATGGCGTCCTTGCGTGCGTGGCTCTCGGCCATGGCCGCGTCCAGCAGACTGCGGAAGCTGTCGATGCGTCCGGCCTCCTCCTGCCGCACGCGCAGCTCCTTCTCGCTCTCGCGCAACTCGCGCTCGGTCTCTTTCTGCTCCTTCTCCAAGTTGCGCAGTTCGCGCTCCAGTTCGCGCCGCCGCACCTCGGCGCCCAGCAGGCGCGCCGGCTGTTCGCGCAGCCGCTGTTCGCGCCGACGGAAGGTCAGCACGGCGTGGTCGAGGAACTTGGCGACCGCCGGACCTTCCTTGGCCTCGAGCTGCTGCTGCAGGATAATCAGTGCGGCCGGGTCGGACTTGGATACGTCGAAGTAACGCCGCACCCAGTCGGAGAGGCGCACGTCCTCCTGCAGGCTGTCGGGCATGACCGCCAGGGTCTGGGCCGGGAAGTCCCGAAAGATCAGGCCGCGCAGTGTGGCGGCGTCGTCGGCGTCCACCAGCCAGGTCGCCAGAACCGCGTCGCCGATGGTCTGCTCCAGTGCGGCCAGCTCGCGCGCCGTGGCGCCCGCCACCGGTTCGAGTCCCAGGTAGAGTGGCCGGACCTTGAGCGCCTGCCGCCCAATCGCGCGCTGGGCCGCCACGAACTCCGGCACGTCGGGCACGGTCTCGCCGCGGGCCTTGAGTTCGGCGATCGTGGCCATAAGCTTGTCGCGCTGGCGTCCCAGCGTGTGGATGCGGCTGTCAGCCGCCTGGATCTGGCGGTCCAGGGCTCGTACCGCCAGGTCGGCTTCGTTGCGCAACGGTCCGGCCGGGATTGCGCCGATCACGGCCTCGGGGGTCTCGCTTTCGGCGGCCTCTTCCAACGCCGTCCGCAGCGAAGAGGTCTGGAAGGGCAGCTCCGCATGCAGCCGTTGGAGCTGGCGGCCAAAGGCTTGCAGGTGTTTGCGCAGGTCGCCCCGGGCCGTCGCGAGGTCGTCATTGACCTGCTCCAGCCCGGTCATGAGCTCCTTGAGGCGGGCTTGCGCCTTGGTCAGTCCGAGCTTGGTGTGTTCGCAAGCGCGGCGCGCCTCCTGTTCCTGCCCCAGCAGGTTGGCGGCGTCTTTGTTGAGCAGTTCGGTGAGCCGCTGCTGGGTGCCTTCAAGCTGGAGCTCGAGGTGCTTGCGGTCGTCCTCGAGTCCGGTCAGCCGGCGATGTTCGGCTTCGATGCGCGTGGCGGCGCGGTCATGGGCCGTCCAATAGCCCTTGAGCGCGAGGTCCCAGGCCAGCCAGCGGCAGGACGCTTCGGTCACGCGCTGCGCGCGCACGTCCCCCTGGCGGGTGGTCAGCTCGTTGAGGAAGACCAGCTTGCGCCGCATGCCGTCGAGGTCGGCCCGGCTGGCCTCGAGCGACTTGAGGTGCGCGACGACGTGCTCGAAGACCTCGCGCTCGGGCTCCTGCAGCAGCTCCCGGAAGAGCAGGTGGTAGTCGGCCGTGCTCGCGACGATCTCACGGTAGGCCTTGCCGGTCTTGAGGAACTTGCAGACGTCCTCATAGGTCTCCTCGTCGCCGAAGAAGCGCCGCGCGAGCTCCTTCTCGTACGAGCCGATCTGGGCATAGAAGCCCGAGTTGCCCAGCGCCTCGCGCAGCTCCTGCTTGGTGCGCGGCCGCACGCCGGAGGGCTCCGCCACCAGCAGCGGCAGCTCGTCCAGCGCGCACTCGCGGATGACGCCCCAGCGCTCGATGGCCTCTTCCATACTGCGCGTGGTCATGCCGATGGCGATCGTAGTGGGCCGGCCGCCGCGGCCGGCGAGTTCCAGGGCGGCGTAGGTGGTGCCGCCGTTCGGGTTGCGCGCGCCGGTCTCGATGTTGTAGCGCATCACCACGCCCTGCACGCTGCGGCCGCCGGACTTCTCCTTGCCGATGACCCGCGCGGCGGCGTTGAACTCCATCGACCGGCCGGCCGTCAGCACGTAATGGACCGCGTCCAGGACGGTTGTCTTGCCGGAGCCGTTGTCGCCCAGCATGAACAGGTGACCGCCGTTCGGGATCACAATCGTCTCGTTGACGAAGTTGTGGAAGTTGATCAGGCGGATCTTGGAGATCGTGAATTTCATGGCTGCACCACCGGGTCGGTCATGCCGGGGGTCGCGGCGCCGCCTTCGTCGACCGGACGGCTGAGGCGGTGCACATTGTAGTGCCAGAGGGCCGGCAGGGCCTCGAAGATCGTGTCGTCGTCGGAGACCGGCTCGTCGGCCGGCGGCTCGAGGCGCTCCAGGAAGCGGTATTTCTCGAGCTGCGGCATGATCGGCCGCAGGACGCGGGCGCGCACGGCCTCGTCGGCGTAGGCGTCGGCCTGGTCGGGGAAGAGCTCGCGGAAGCGGCCGGCGGCATACTGCAGGAGGTCGCCGAAGCGGAAGCGCAGGTTCTCGGCCTCCTCGACGCTGGCGGACTCCTCTTCCAGGCGGTGCTCGAAAAACTCCAGCAGCAGCATGAAGCCGATGCACTCGTCGCGCTTGGTGAAGTTGAACATGTCGCGCTTGGAGGGTGTGATGCGCGGGTTGAACCAGTCGGGCTTGTGCAGCCGTGCGCACTTGGCATCGAGCACCAGCTCCCAGTTGAAGTGCTCCTTGAAGAAGGCGGCAAATTCCTTCTGGTGGCGTCGCAGGAAGAAGAAGTGCTCCTCGTGGTCCGACTTGTAGAAGTACGGGCTCTCGGTCAGGATGTTGAGCACGGCTTGAACGCGTGCCGGCTGGCTCTGCAACAGGGTGGTCATAGGGCCTCCGCCTTTGCCTTGGCGATCAGCAGCTCGCGAAACGCCAGGGCCTGCGTGTCGGTGCGCACCTCGGCGGGGTTGTCGCCGTCCGCGAGCGTGAATCCGAGCCGGCGCAGGCGCGCGCCGTCGGCGAGCAGCCCGTGGCGCGCGAGATCGAGCAGCTTGGCGAAATCGTTGTACTCGCCGAACTGTCCGGCCGAGGCGCGGACTGGTGCGGCCGATGTCGGCGTCAGGCCCGCGCGCTCCATCCAGGCGGCCAGGCGCGCGCTGCGCTCCTCCTCGAGCGAGCGCACGGGGCGGCCCTCGGCGGCGGTCTTGGAGGCGAGGTAGCCCACGGTCTGGACGCGCGTGCGGTGCTTCTCCCAGCGCGGTTCGGGCGGGTCGGCCTTTTCGATTTCGTTCCAGTAGTGCATGTCGCCGATCAGATGGGCCGGGGCGAGGAGCTTCTGGACAAAGGCGGCGGGCGTGGTGTCGTCGGGCGTTCGGGCGGCCATCTCGCGGATGCGCGCCTGCAGGTCCTGCATGCGGTGGCTGCGGCGTTCGAGTTCGCGCAGATGGGTGTAGAGCTTGCGCCAGACAAGCATGGCGGCCTGGTTCACGCGCGCGCAGAGCTGGTCGAGCGGACCGGAGGCGGCATAGAACTGCGCCAGCGATGCCAGTTCGTGGTCCGGGTCCTGCGCCGGCCGCGCGCGCAGCAGGTGCGAGGTGGCGCGCCGTTCGGACTCCATTTGCGCCAGGCAGGCCTGCCAGCGCGTGCGGTAGCGCGACAGGCGCAGCTTGCTCAGTTCGGGCCCGATCTCGCCGCGCAGGGCGTGGATGCGGCCCAGGAAGCGCTTGAGGAAGTGTTCGAGCTCGCCGATGATCGTCCGCGCCGTGGCCAGGTCGTAGCGGTTGACCACGAAGCCCAGCAGGCGCACGTTGAAGTCGCCCAGCGAACGGCTCGCGTCATAGGTCAGGGCGGTCATGCGCGAAAGGCGGTAGACGATGCCGCGGCTGGCATCGAGATCGAGGCCCTCCTCACCAGCCGGCTTGTTCATGAGCCGTGCGGTCTCGCGCAGCGTGCCGACCAGCTCTTCGAGCAGGTCGCGCGTGTCGGCGTCATCCGGCTGCAGGTCATCGCGGCGGCGGTCCTCAAGCCAAAGCAGGAAAGCGACGGCCTCGTCGGCGATGCGGTAGCGGAACTTGCGGCGGCGCGTATCGCGGTAACCGCGCAGCCGCTCCTTCTCGATGCGGCTGGAGATCAGCTCCCAGCGTTCGAGTTGATTCAGGTCCTGCTGGAACAGTTCCGGCGGGTAGGGCGCGCCAGCCGTTGCCTCCTGGCCGGCCTGCACCGCCTCGTACAGGTCCTCGTAGAGCGGCTCAAGCTCGTGCGCCCGGCGGCTGGCGAGCATCTGGTGGAGGATCTGGACGTAGAATACGGCGCGGTCGGCCAGCAGCAAATGGCCGAGCTGCCGGCACCGGCCGCCCAGCAGGGCCGCGCCCGATGCGGCTTCGGACAGGGATGGCTGTGGATCAGACGCCATAGGGAGACAACTTAGCACAGAGTGCCGGTCGGCGACCAGTTGCGGCAAACAAGTCGGTTACCCCACGGCTTGTTCGCGGCGCAGCCGCGCGGCCGGCTTGCCGCCAGGTCTATTGGAACACCACCGCATCGGGACCGTCCGGCGAGATGCGGTTGTCGCGCGACTCGAACGGCGGCGTGCCGGGCGCGACCAGGATCGCGGGCACGCCGGGCCGGCGCGCGATGCTGTTGCCCAGCAGCCGCACACCGTGCACCTGGCCCTGGACAATGACCTCCGCCGGGCCGTCGCCGACGGCGTTGGCCTGCAGATCGCACGCCTCGAAAAGCATGTCGTGCGAGGCCTCGGCCTCGGGCAGGGGAATGAAGCAGATGCCGCAGCCGCTGTTTCCGCGGATGGTCAGGCGGCGGTTGACATTGCCGGTATCACGCGCCCAGATCCCCACGCCATGGCTGCGGTTGTTCTCGAAGAGGCAGTCCTCCAGCAGGCTGTCGCGCACCCGCAGGCAGTAAAAGATCCCGCAGCCGCCGCAACCGCGCACCGCGCAGTCGCGCATGTGGAAGCGCTGCGAGCCGCTGCCCGGGTGCAGCCCGTTGCCGGTGCAGCCTTCGACCGTGCAGCCCGTCACGGTGACGTCGTCGCAGGTCTGGAAGCCGATGCCATCGCCATTGAAGTCGTGAACGCGTAGGTCGCGCGCGGTCAACCGGGCGGTGCGGTGGGCAAAGAGCGCGGCGCCGCGGCAGCCGTTCAGCAGCTCGTTTTCCGCGGCATGGCCCTCCAGTGTCAGCCCCTCCACGCACACGTCCTGCACGTCAACGGCGCTGATCAGCGGGAAGAGCGTGCGCAGGCGGCCGTGGTTGGCAACGGTATAGTCGTGGGCGTGGGGGCGGTTGCCGAACCAGAGCTGACCCTCGCGTGCCACGAGCGTGCCGGTCGAGTCGTAGAATCCGCCACTGCACTCATCGCTCAGGATGTAGCCGTCGCCGAGGTGCAGGCGCTCGGGTTCGGCTACGACGATGTCGCGCTGGCCGAAACCCAGGTACGAGGCCACGGTTGTCGCGCGCATGGGCGCCTTGCGCAGGAGCGTGGCGCCGCCCTGTCCGCGCACGGTCACGCCGGAGCGCAGATGAACGGCGTCGGTCAGGACGAACGTGCCGGCCGAGAGTTCGACCGTGCCGCCGCCCAGGGCCGCAACATGCTCAATGGCACACTGGATCTGGAGATTGGCGAAGCCGCGCAGGTCGCAGGTGTCGTCGCCGACGGTGAGGTGGGGCATCTGCATGGACGCGATTGTCGGCCGCCCGGTGCGCGGCGTCAAGCGTGTGCCGACCGGCCCCGTAGGCGGGGTCAGGCCCTTGACCCCGCTCCACGTCCGGATGCCCCAAGGGCCTGGGGCATCCCTACTACGGTTCGGTCGTCGGCTGGCGGCCCGGCGCGGCGACGCCGCGGCGCTCCAGCAGGGAACCCTCCTGCCGGTAGAGGTTCACCTGCGACTCCAGGTGCCGGACGACGGCGTCGACCTCGGCTACCTGGCTCGACACCAGATCGCGCTGCGTCTGCGCGACCAGCAGCGCGGTCGAGCGGCCAACGCCGAACTTCACGGTTTCGACCCGCACCTTCTCCTCCTGGAACTCGCGGGTGGTGGCGGTGGCCGCAATCTGTTCGCGCGTCCGCTCCACCTCGATGTGTGCGGACTCGACGTCCACGCGCACCAGATCCTCAAGGTTCCGGAGCGACTCCTCCAGTTGCTCGCGCGAGTACCGTGCGCGCCGGTGGACGGCGCGGGCCTGCCGGTTGTGGATGGGAAAAGCCAGGACCAGGCCCCCGGCCACGCCGAGGTCCTGACCGTCGATCGCGTCCACTGAGTCGCCGAATGACGCCGCGTAGCCGGTATCGCCCAGTTCGATGAACAGATCCAGCCTGGGGAGGAGCCCGTTGCGCGTGCGGACCAGTTCGAGGTCGCCGCGCTCTAGCGCCAGTCGGGCCTGGTTCAGGTCCGGCCGACGCTGGAGCGCGACCGCCACATGCGCCTCGATCGCCTCGGGGCCGGCGGCGGGCACCACCGGTTCGGTCAGGAGGGTCAACTCGGCGCGCGGTCCGAGCAGCGCCCCGGGGGCCATCAGGCGCAGCAGGCGCAGGCGTGCGGTGGCCAGACTGCTGCGGGCGTTGATCCGCGCCTCGCGCCGCAGCGCGACCTCGGCCTGGGCCGCGGCCACTTCGGTCTCGGGCAGGCCGCCGACGCGGATGCGCTGCTCGATCTCGCGCAACTGCTGTTCGGCCAGGGCCAGCGACTTCTCGAGGATCTCGATCCGCCGCTGCGCCAGCACACACTCCCAGTAGGCGATCTCAACGGCCGCGACCAGGGTTTCGGCAAACCCGCGCAGCTCGTAGGCCGAGATGTCGGTGTCGAGCCGGGCCTGGCGCAGGCCCACGAGGTTCACGGCCACCGGGCGGCCCTGCAGCAGAGCCTGGGTCAGGGAGATGCCGGCACCGGTCGCATACACCGGCGTGTTGCGGAACTCCTCGCGGTCCGTGGTCAGGGCCGCACCGAGCGTGGTGCCGGTCGGCAGGCGACGGGCGAGTTCCACCCCGCCGCGGGTGCGCTCGGCGGCGTCAGCGGAGGCGCGGTTGGTGGCGGCATAGCTGCGTTCGAAGGCGGCCTCGGCCGCCAGCACGGGGTCGAACGCCGCCCGTTCCACCTCTTCCTGCGTCTGCCGGATCTCGGGATTGAAGCGCTCCACGCGCAGAGCCCGGTTCTGGGTCAGGGCCATCAGCACGGCCTGGTCGAGTCGGACCGTCAGCGGGGCGGCTCGGTTCGTGAGGCCCTCTGCACCCGGCTCCGCGGGCGGCTGCGCCGCCGCCGCGGACCCGGCGCAGCAGATCAGCCCGAGTGCCACCAGACCGCCGAATCCACCATCAACGCGCTTGCTTCGCATGCGATCTCCAGCCCTCCTCGAAGAGCGAATACACCACCGGGACGAACACCAGCGTCAACAGCGTCGAACTCGTCAGTCCCCCGATCACGGCGCGCGCCAGCGGCGCCTGGGCCTCCCCCCCTTCACCCAGGCCCAGGGCGAGGGGGATGAGGCCGAGCACGGTGGTCAGCGCGGTCATGAGAATCGGTCGCAGCCGCCGCCGACCGGCCTCCTCGATGGCGGCGCGCACTTCCAGGCCATCGCGGCGACGCAACAGGTTGGTATGGTCCACCAGAAGGATGGCGTTGTTGACCACGATGCCGCCGAGCATGATGCAGCCGATGTAAGACTGCACGTTGAAGGTGGTATTAGTCAGCAGGAGCATCAGCACCACGCCGATCACGGCCATCGGCACGGAAAACATCACCACCAGGGGGTCGCGCAGCGATTCGTACTGGCAGGCCATGACCATGTAGACCAGGATCAGGGCCAACAGCAGCCCGAGGCCCAGCTCGCTGAAGGCCTTCTGCTGCTCCTCATAATCGCCGGCGAAGTTGACGCTGAAGTCGCGGGGGATGGGCACGGTGCGCAGCTTGGCGCGGGCGTCGGCGATGATCGAGCCCATGTCGCGGCCCAGCACGTTGGCCTCGACGACCACGGTGCGCTCCTGATCCATGCGCTCGATGCTGACCGGTCCGGTGCGCGACTCAACGTTTACGATGTTGCGCAGCACGACCGGTGCGCCAGCGGCGTCGGTGAGCGTCAGGTCCAGGATCTCCTGAAGCGAGCGCTTCTCGGCATCCTTCAGCTTCACCAGGATGGCATACTCGTCGCCGCCCTCCCGGTAGTAGCTGGCGCGGGTCCCGCCCAGCACGGTCTGAAGCAGATTGGCCACGTCGGACACGCTGACCTTCATGGCCTCGGCCTTGGTGCGGTCGACGACGATCAGCCGTTCGGGCCGACCGCTCTCGCTGCTCAGCCGGGCATCGGTGACGCCGGCAACGGTCTCGACGATCTCTTTGACGCGGTGCGCCAGGGTGTCGGCGGTCTCCAGGTCGTACCCGCGCACCTCGATCTGCAGATGGTCGGCGCTGCCGCTGGCCATCCGCAGGATGAAGAGGCCCTGGCCGGCGCGCGTGCGGATGGTCGCGCCCGGAATGCCGGCCAGCTTGGTGCGCAGCGCGGCGGCGATCTCGTCGCTCGAGCGCGTGCGCTCGCGGAGCGGCTTGAGGTTGATCGTCAGGTCGCCCTTGTGGCTCGCCCCGGCGCGCCAACCCGAACCGCCCATGCTGGTGACCACGCACTCCGCCTCCGGCACTTCGCGTGCGACGATTGCCTCGATCGGCCGGAAGGTTTCATCCAGCAGCGCCAGCTTGGTACCGACCTCCATCTCCACATTCACCCGCACCTGTCCCTCGTCGGCGGCGGGCATCAGCTCGGTACCGACCAGCGGAATCAGGGCCAGGCTGCCCGCCAGCAGCAATACGGCCGCGAGCACCACCCAGCCCCGATGCTGGAGCGCCAGGTGCAGCATCTCCTTGTACTGGCGTTCGATCGCGTCGAGCACATGCCCGGTGATCCGGAAGACCCGGTGGGCAAGCGTCTCGTTGGCCGTCGCATCGAGGGAGAGCGGGCGCAGGAACTTGGCCGCCAGCATGGGCACCAGCGTCAGGGCCACGACCATGGAACAGAGCAGGGCGAAGCTGATGACGTAGGCGAGCTGCTTGAACATCACGCCCGCCATGCCGCGTACGAAGACCAGCGGCAGGAAGACGACCACCGTGGTCAGCGTGCTGGCGACGATCGCCGCCGTCACCTCGCCCGACCCGCGCACGGCGGCCTGCTCGCCATCCATCTGGCGGTCCGACTCGCGCAGGCGGTAGATGTTCTCGAGCACCACGATCGAGTTGTCCACCAGCATGCCCACGCCCAGCGCCAGCCCGCCGAGCGTCATGAGGTTCAGCGTAAAGCCCCCGAAGTGGATCAGCATGAAGGTCGCGACAATCGAAATCGGAATCGCGGTGGCGATGACGGCCGTGCTGCGCACGTTACGGAGAAACAGCAGCAGAACGAGGATCGCGAAAAGCCCGCCGTACAGGGCTGACTGGCCGACGTTGGCGATCGAGCGCTCGATGTACTCGGACGTGTCCATGATCGGCGTGATTCGCAGCTGCGGAATCTCCTGGTTGATGCGGTCGATTTCCGCGCGCACGGCGCGGGCCACCTCGACCGTGTTCTTGCCGGACTGCTTGTTGACCGACAGGCGGACGCCCGGGACGCCGTCGACGCGCACCGAACGCGTCACCCTCATCCACGCGTCCTCGACCTTGGCCACGTCCTTCAGCTGGACCGGCACGCCCTCGCGGACGGCCACGGTCGTCTCGCGCAGCTGGTCCAGACTGGTGTACTCCCCCGGTGTGCGTACGACGACCTCATAGTTTCCGGCCTCCAGGTTGCCGGCCGGGAGATTGACGTTGGCCGCCTCGATGCGGCTCATCAGCTGGTTGAGCGGGATGCCCAGCGCCTTGATCTTGTCGGGGTCGAGCAGCACGTGGATCTCGCGCTCCTGGCCGCCCCACACGTCCAGCGCCGCCACGCCGGGCACGCGCTCGATCCGGTACTTGACCTGGTCGTCGATGAGCTTCCGCATCTGCACCGGGTCCAACCGGCTGGACGCACCCAGCATCAGGATGGGAAAGCTGGCGAGGTCGAACTTGCGCAGCGTGGGCCGGTCGGCCTCGTCGGGGAGCCGCGGGATCACGCGGTCCAAGCGGTCGCGGATGTCGTTGGCTGCCGCATCCAGGTCCGTGCCCCAGGCGAAGGTGATCCGGACGTTGCTGTTGCCCTCGGAGGAGACGGAGGAGACCTCCTCCACGCCGGGGACCGCGCTCATGGCCTCTTCAATCGGCCGGGTGATCAGTTCCTCGATCTCGGCCGGGCTGGCGTTCTCGTAGGAGGTGGAGACGCTCAGCGTCGGGTAGGTGACGTCGGGCATCAAGTCTACCGGAATCCGGTGGAGCGACACACCCCCGAGGATCATGACGATCAGCGTCACCATGACCGTAAAGATGGGCCGCTGGACAGCCGCGCGGGCGATGTTCATCGCGCGTCTCCGGCGGCCTTCGGCGGCCGGGCGATTCCCGAAGCGGGTTCGGCGGGCGGCGCGGAATCACCGGACGGCTGGCCGGACAGGATGATTTCGGCGCCGTCTTCCAGCAGGTGCTGGCCCAGCGTCACGACCTGGCCCTCGACGGCCGGCGAGAGCATCTCCGCAGACTGGGCCGTCGTCACGCCCACGGCGCTCGGGACAAAACGCGCCTTCCGCGCCGCGACATCGGCCAGAAAGACCCCGCTCTGCCCGCCGCGGCGCACCACGGCGCTGGCGGGCACCACGATCGCCTGTTCGCGCACGGCGAACTGGAGCTCGGCCCGCACAAACATGCCGGGGGCCAGCTGGCGCTCGGGATTGTCGACCGCGATCTCGACCCGCGCCTGCCGCGACGACTCCTTTAACAGCGGCGCCTTGCGCACGACCTGGCCGGCAAAGGTCTTGCCGGGAAAGGCGTCGGTGATGATGGCAGCCTCCTGGCCGATGCGCAGTTGCGGATAGTCACGTTCGATCACGAAGATCGCGGCGATGACGGTTCCGATATCGAGGACCGACACGATCGGATCGCTGGGACCGAGCATCGCGCCCTGATCGACGAAGCGTTCGCCGATCACGCGCGTGGCGTTGCCATCCTCCCAGGAGGCCTCGATGCGGGTGTAGGACAACCGCACTTCGGCCCCCTTCAGGGCGGCCTCGCGCTGCTTGACCTGGGCCAGGGCGACCGCATGCTTGGCCTGCGCTGCCTGGAACTGCGCCTCCGCCTGGTCCAACTCGGATTCGGAGGCCACCTGCTGTTTACGCAGTTCGAGGGCCCGCTTGCGTTCGCGCGCGGCGATGTCGAGGGCGCTCTGGTAGTCGGTCACGTTGGCTTGGGCCACTTCCCGTTCCGCCCGCGCCTGCTCGACCTGCTGCCGGTACTCCTGGTTTTCCAGCAGGGCGATCAGGTCGCCGCTCTTCACGTCCTGACCGATGTTCACCAGCAGCTTCTCGAGCCGTCCGACGACCTTGGGCGCCACGAGAAACTGTGAGTTGGGTGACACGGTGCCGGTGAACACCCGCACGTCCCGGACCGTCTCGTGGCGCACGGGCTGGATTACGACTGCCACGGCTGGTGCCTGGCCGCCCCGGGGCTTCGCGCTGCCGGGTGATCCCGAGCTTTGCTTCTTCACCACGCGCCAGGCCCCGAGGCCCAGGAGCAGGAGCACAACGAGAACCACAACTGTCTGCTTCATGGGGAAGGGTCTCCGCGTGGAATCTGCCGGGAGATGGCCGGCGGGCGCAAATCGCGCGGTCCGGCCGGACGGCAGCGACACCGCCATCGGGCAGTTGCATGACGGTACACCCGCCACACATCCGCTTCAATCGTTTTCAGCGCCGTGGCGGCAATTCTCATTATGGCCGCACAGGGGCACGAAGCGAAACGCATCGCCGTCGAACAGGCCGCGGTCGGTCAGCTTGAGGTGTGGAATCACCGGCAACGCCAGAAACGAGAGGGTCATGAACGGCGCGCGCAGCGGGCAGCCCAGCAGCTTGACCGCCTCGTCCAGGGCCGTGTAGCGCGCGGCCACGTGATCGCACGACTCGGTCGACAGCAGCCCGGCCACCGGCAGAGGCAGGAGCTGCACGCGGTGACCATCAGCCACGGCCAGTCCTCCGCCCGCCTCCACGACGGCCCGGATGGCGTCAGCCAGGAGCGCGTCCGACGTGCCGGCCGCGATCACGTTGTGGCAGTCATGCGCCACGCTCGACGCCAGCGCGCCGCGTTGCAGCCCCAAGCCGCGCACGAGGGCCTGGGCCGGCGGTGCGGCGTGGTACCGGTTCAGCACCACCAGTTTGAGCAGATCGCGCGCCGGATCGGCCGCCAGCAGGCCTTGGTGCACGGCGGGCACGGCGTGCGCGGCGCCGGTCACGAGCTGGCCCGCGCGGATCTCGATCACGCGCGCCGCCTGGCCGGGCCGCCACGGCAGGGCCAGGTCGGCTGCCGCGAGGCCGCGCGGCGCGAACCGGTTGACCACGGCCGCCGCGCGGAAGGGCAGCAGCGTCCGCCCCTCCTCGGCCACCAGCCGGCCGCGCAGCCAGGTCTGACGCACGCGCAGGTCGGCCAGGTTGTCGACCACGATGAAGTCGGCCGGGTCGCCCGGTTGCAGCAACCCCACTGGCAGCTGATAGTGACGGACGGGGTTGAGACTGGCGGCGCGCAGCACCTTCAGCGGCGCGATGCCGCGCCGCAGGGCCGCTCGCACCAGCCGGTCGATATGGCCGCGCTGCAAGTCGTCCGGGTGCAGGTCATCGCTGCAGAACATGCAGGCCTCGGGGTGGGCGTCCAGAAGGTCGAGCAGCGGCTCGACCAGCGCCGCCGCCGAGCCGCTGCGGATCTGGAGGTACAGGCCGGCGGCGAGTTTGTCCTCGCCTTCGGCGCGATCCAGGGTCTCATGATCCGTCGTGATGCCCGCGGCCGCGTAGCGCCGCAGGTCGGCGCCGCGCAACCCGGGCGCATGGCCATCGACGGGCTTGCCGCGCTGTCGTGCCGCCGCTAGCTTGGCCAGCAGCTGCGGATCGCCGTTCAGCACGCCGGGCACGTTCATGACCTCGGCCAGATGGGTGATTTCCGGCCAGTCGAGCAGCCCGGCCACATCCTCGGCCGTCAGTTCGGCGCCCGCGGTTTCGAAGGGCGTGGCCGGAACGCACGGCGGCGCGCCCCAGCCGAACACAAACGGGGTATGGGCGGCCTCGTCAATCAGGTAGCGGATGCCGGCCACGCCCAGCACGTTGGCCATCTCGTGCGGATCCGCCACCGCCGCCACGGTTCCGTGGCACACCGCCGCCCGCGCGAATTCGCCGGGTGTGAGCATCGCGCTTTCGACGTGCACGTGCGCATCGACAAACCCCGGCAGGATCGTCGCCCGGCCGGCGCTCGATGTGGGTTCGAGTGCGGCGATCCGCCCAGCGCGGATGACGATCCGGCCGCTGTAGATCCGACCGGCGACCACGTCGACAATCGTTCCCGAGATCTCGGTGTCCGGTGTCATGGTGTCGCTGATCATACCGGTAGTGGCGCGCCGCCGCACCGGAATTCGGGCTCCCAGCAGCGTGTCGGACTTGGGAGCCTGTCGGTAAGCGGCTGGGGCACCGTACGACACCCAACGTACGACACCTAAGCCCGACAGGCCCCCGGATTGCGGGAGATGGAACATTGGAATGCTGGAATGTTGGGAAAAGGCCCATCAGACAGTCCAATTGTCTGCGATTCGTTTCCCAGCAGACCTCACCATGGCATGGATGGAATGCGAACCGCCTGAGTTCCCCCCCACGGAGGGCTCCCCCGTGCAAGACTCCGCATGGGATGCGGGATTCAGAGCCCAGTCGTCACACCATTCCAGCACTCCAGCATTCCACCATTCCAACTCTCGCAGTCTGAGGACAGGCTCCTAGGTATTGCCCTTCGGCCGGATTGGGGGTATGCTCATACTTCCACGCCTAGGACCGTCGGACCGGTCGCGGCGCGACATCGAAAGGCTCCATGGACGATACGCCCCAGAATAACCGGCGCAAGGCTAACCAGCCCCCCCCCGTGCCGCCCGGCGGCGAGCACCGCGATGAGATGCCGCCCAAGCGCGCCATGGCCGCGTGGATTGTGGTCTTCGCCCTGATTCTGACGATGGTGCTGGTGCTCTCGGGGGGGCCGCGCGGTTATCAGAAGCTGGATAACGAGGGCGTCTTCCGGCAGATGGTCGAGAAGGGGCTGGTCGAGAAGTGCGAACTGGTGCGCGAACCGGGCGGCAAGACGTTCATCCGCGGCACGCGCAAGGGCAAGATCGACGACGGCACCAAGCTGCCCATGCGTTTCTGGGTCAACGTCATGCCGGAGACGCAGGAGCTGCGGAACTACCTCAAGCAGTACGAGATCGACCCGGAAGTCACCTACTCCAACGAGGTCTGGGGCCGGCTGCTGGCCGAACTGCTGCCGGTGGTTCTCGTGCTTGGCTTGCTCTACTTCGTCTTCATGCGCCAGGTGCGTTCGGCCGGCATGGGGGCCATGAACTTCGGCAAAAGCCGCGCCAAGATGCTCAATCGCGACCGGCAGAAGGTCACCTTCGAGAACGTGGCCGGGATTGAGGAGGCCAAGGAGGAGGTCCAGGAGATTATCGAGTTCCTCAAGGCGCCCCAGAAATTCACCCGGCTCGGCGGCCGGATTCCCAAGGGCGTGCTGCTGATGGGCC
>CAZZCT010000037.1:0-33583 GCA_964652365.1 uncultured Lentisphaerales bacterium | reverse complement strand
TATCGTCCTGACCGAGTTCGTCGATCCCGACGGTATCGAAGTGTATTTCAAGGTCCCAGATCTCAAGGATACGCGACCGGTCCCGATCATGGACGATGAACTGCTCTCGGAGCCACGTTAGTTCGCCAAGGACGAGACCATGTTGGAGCGGTCAACTCCGCCGGGTTGCGGATGAACGTCACTGAAATGAGACGACCGAACCAGCAAATGGTCGGCACAGCTTCGCCGCCCGTCATTTGCGCCGTTGGAACCCGAGAAAAAATGACTCCCGCAGAGGCGCAGAGGAGGAGACCGAAATGATGCATGTGAACCCGGGCGAGTTCGGCAACGCGGTACTGCCCGACATGCGTGTTGTCTCCTGGCTGGGGATGACTCCGCGGCACATCGACTGCCACGTCTATGCCTTGCGCGGCTCAGATGGCATTCTGCTGATCGACTGCGGAACGACCTGGGGCCATGAACGGATCTGCCGCAACCTGGCCCACTGGGGGCTGAGTATCGCTGATGTCCGCACCGTCCTGTGTACCCACAGTCACGTCGATCACGTGGGCGGCGGACACCTGTTTAAACAGCAGGGCATCGAACTGCTCGGCCATCGCGAGATGCTGACTCCGGCCGAGGGCCAATGGGAGGCCCAGGGCGCCATGGACGCGACCGGCGGGGCCTACCGCATGGACGGCACGCTGGCAGACGGTCGCCGCATCCAGCGCTGCGGCTTCACGATCGACGTCCTTCATACCCCTGGACACACCCGGGGGTGTCTGAGCTACCTGGTGTCGGTCGGCGACCAGCGCTGCCTGTTCAGCGGCGACGTGGTCATGAGCGACGGACTGCCCGGCTGGGCCGGCGACGAGGGGCACGATCCGGCCGCGCTGGTTGCGAGCCTGAAACGGCTGGCGCAGGTCCCGTTCGACCACATGTGCTACGGGCACGGTGTCATTCTCGAGGACCGGGGCGAGTTGTTCCGGCAGGCGCTCGACAAGCATGCGGCCGGCGCATGGTTCGCGCCAGGCAATCGCTATGCTCTCGGCCACGTGGCCGGCCGCCAGCCTGCGGCGGCATGCCGGTGAGACTCAGTCCGCCTCGATCGCAGGTGGTTTCTTGCGTTCGAACGACTGTCGCGACAGAGTGCGCCCAAAAATAACATTAGATTTCTCGGGACGAGAAATCTAGACTGCCCCGGCAAATTCAGGAGTCTCCAGCATGTTGAAAACCATCCCTCTCACGATCGGTCAGGCGACGCTCTCCCTGGAATGCGATGGCGACGAACTGCGCTCGCTCGGCGCCGTGTCTGTCAACGGCGCGGCGCTCCGCAACCCGGGTACGCGCTTCCTGCCCTGGTTCGACACCTACGAAGGTGACGTATTCGGCCGTTTCCGGCTGAACGAGATCGCGCGTCGTGGCGAGACGACCGTCATTCGCACCACGGCGTTCAGCAACCCCGACGTGCTCTTTCGCGAACGACGCGACTGTTCCGGCGATCTGTGCTTTCGCACGGCGAGCTGGGACAGCCCGGCCTGCGAGGCTCGCCTCGACATCTGCATTGAGCCGGCCGCGGCCGAGATCGACGGCCGGACCTTCTCTGGCTTTCGCTATTGGTTTGAGTACGACGGCGAATTGCCAATCCACCGGCTGGTGGACCGCCAGACCTGGGAGGTGGGTGGCAATCTCGACGACGTCACGATCTGCCTGCGCAACTGGCTGACCCCGCCGCGGGTGCGGCTGGGCAAGGAGACGACCTACTCGACCGTCGGCCTCGACAAGTGGGCGACACTACTGCCGGGCAATCTCTGGGCCCGCTGGTCGCTGCTGCCGGGCTTCGACCTGCAGTATGGCGAAGCCGGAATCCTGGTGGGCTGGTTCGACCAGGTATCGCTGGTCCGTACCGTCGTTGAAACCAATGCCGGCGAGGATGAACTTCGCTGCCTGGACATGCATCTGTTCACGCAGGCCAAGCGGGTCGTGACGAACCCCAAGACCATTCTGCACTGCCCCGACCGGCTCGACGACGTGGACGCCCTGAACCTGTGGACGCGGCTGCAGGATCGCGAGCAGGAGCGCAGCCAGGCACAGTTCGGCATTCCGACTGAGGCGCCGCCCGCGATCGTCTTCAGCCACAACGTCTGGCGCAACATCAGCTTCGACACGACCTACGAGGAGGTGGTCGACGTGGCGTCCGAGTTCCACGGCGACTACGTCTTCATCGACGTCGTATTTGAGCACGAGCAGGCCTACGCCGAGTACAAACGCACCCTCGTGCCGGAGGAGACGCGTTCGAGCAGCATCCTGGCCAAGGTCTGGGAACAGAACATGTGCTGCATTCTGGACTGGAGGGTCAACGAGATCTGGGGCGGCGAGGCCGGGCTGAAGCGGCTCTGCGAACGGGCCGGCGCCAAGGGTGTGAAGATCCTCTCCTGGATGTCGACCCACGCCTCGCCGAATAGTTACCTGAACGATCAGAACAACCCGGAGACCAAGCGGTTGGGCAGGGGCGCCTGCGGCGTTTTTGCCGGGCGCGAGTCGGGCCGCCACCCCGACACGGGCTACCCGGCCAGTTGCTGGACCTTCAACCTGAACACGCCGGTTACGGACTGGCTGCGCGAACGCCTGATCGACACCTGCCAGCGCACGGGACTGGCGGGCTTTCTGTGGGACAGTTTCAGCAACCTCGGCTGGTGGCAGCTCGATTACTCGCAGGGCACGATGGCCCCGCAGTTTGCGCAGATGGCGGGGCTCTACGCCGACCTGGCCAAGGCGGGACTCTACCTGCAGCCCGAGGCCCTGGCGACTCTGAGCAGTCACGGTTGTTGTGGCCTGCACGGCGGCAACATCTACGCGGGTGACCTGCTGGGGTACTCCTATAACACCGCCATCGGCCTGTGGTACAACGAAGGCGGCGACGACCACTCGAACACCTTTGAAATGCGTATCCTGAAGGGTACGGAACCCCTGGATGTGCTGTTCCAGTGCATTGCCCACAAGCGCGTGCCGGGACTCCATTTCCACATGGTTCCGCGCGCGCAGTGGCACGCCCCGAGCGTGGCCGCGATCAAGGAGCTGCTCGACGTCTACCGCAACCAGCGCCATCGCATGATCCGCCGCACGGTGCTGAAGGACGGTCTGGGCGTGCGCTGGGACGGCGGCGACCGGGCGGTGCTCTTCGCCTTCCGCGCGGCGCCGGCTGAGCGCGGCACGGTCGACGCCTGCACCGGCGCGGCCATCACGACACTGGAACCAAACCGCACCTACCTGCTGTGATATGCTATTGCCTCAGGAGACTAGCCCGATGCACCATCCATCTCGCGTTCGACTGACATCCCTCTACTGCGCGCTGTGCCTGGCGGCCGCGTCCGCTCTGCATGCCCAGGGTGTGTATCACAACCAGCGCGTTTTCGTGGTGCCGGCCCCCGGCAAGGTGGCCGTGGACGGCGATCTCAAGGACTGGGATCTGAGCGGCGAGATCCTGACCTATGTGGTTGAAGCCTCGATGGACTACCAGAGCGCCCGGACCGCGTTCATGTACGACCGCGAGGCCCTCTACGTGAGCAGCCGCGTGGCGGACCCCACGCCCCTGCTGAACCAGGCCGATCCGGCGGTGAACCCGGACTTCGGCTGGGACGGCGATGCTTTCCAGTTCCGGCTGGCGCTCGACCCCAACCTCGGCTATCCGCTCAAGATCGGCGCCTACGACCGCCATCCCACCAACATGCTCGTGCACGTGACGCTCTGGCACCACACCGGCAGCGGCAAGCCGGTCCTGCACTGCAAGTACGGCATGAACTACCATGACGAGCACGGCTACCACAAGGGCGTGGTCCCGACCGACCGCTATGCGGCGGTCTACACGAAATGGCCGGACGGCAAGGGCTTCACCTTCGAGTACCGCATTCCCTGGACCACGCTGGGAGCCCGTCGGCCCTTCCAGGCCGGTGACCTGAGCGCATCGGCCATCCAGATCCAATGGAGCGATGCCACCGGCCTGCACTCGTACGGCGGCGGTTGGGCCGTGGACCTCATGTCCCATGCCGGCTTCTCGTACCAGTCGACCGGCTGCTGGGGCAAAATGATCTTTGCCGAGAAGGGCAACCTGCCGAAAGAGCTGACGCAGCAGGGACTGCCGCCGGTGCGCCAACTGCCGCTGGTGCTGGCGTATCAGCTTCCAAAGGAGCAGGTCACCTCGATCACGCTGATCAACGACCAGGGTGACCGCGTGCGCAACATCGTGGCCGCGCAGTCGCGCCCGGCGGGTGCTGTCACCGAGCGGTGGGATGGACTGGACAGCGCCGGCCGCGTGCTGCCCCCCGGCGACTATACGTGGAAGGGCGTCTACCATGACGCGATCAGCACCAAATACGTGCTTTCCGTGTCGAACGGAGGCCGGCCCGGCTACAACACGCCGGACGGGAAGGGGGCCTGGGGCGGCGACTGGGGCTGTCCGACCGACGTCTGCTTTGCCGGCGAGCGAGGCCTGCTGGTGTGGGACGGCTCGGAAGCCGGCACCGGCCTGATCGGCGTCGATGCCAAGGGCGCCAAGCAGTGGGGGTACCGCATCGGCGGCGAGTTTGTGGCAACCGATGGCGAGTGGGTGTTCGTCTACCTCGGTCTGGAGAAGCAGATCCGAGCTTACGGCGTCGCCGACGGCAAGCAGCTCAATTTTCTGCGCGGCGAGCTGTGGGCGGAGCACAATGCCGAGGTCGAAGGCCCGAAGACGAAGGCCGCGGCCGGAGCGCCCGAGCAACCTCCTCCGCGGGTGGCCGCTACACTCTGCACCGGCCTGGCCTGGATGGACGGCAAGCTCTACGTCGCCTGTGCCGCCGCTAATGAGGTCGCCGAGTATGACGCCCGTCAGGGCAAGCTGCTGCGCCGCCTGACGGTACCCGGAGCTGGCGACCTGGCTGCCGCCGGCAGCGGTTCTTTGCTGGTGCTGGCCAACGGTGCCGTCCACAAACTGACGCTGGCCGACAGCAAGCTTGTCCCCTTCATCACCGCCAACCTTGATCGACCCCACGCCCTGGCCGTGGCGGCGGACGGGCGCGTGTTCGTCAGCAACCGCGGCAAGCTGCACAACGTCAGTGTGTTCGGCAAGGACGGCGTGTTCGTGCGCGGCATCGGCAAGCCCGGCAGTAGGCAGATGGACAACCCGCCGCCTTCCGGCGACGGTCACCTCAGCCCGGCCCGTGCCGGCAAGTGGGACCCGGACACCGTGCTCAATCCCGCCGGCCTGGCGGTCGATGCGGCGGGCCGCCTGTGGGTGATGGAGCACGACTTCTCGCCCAAGCGCGTCAGCATCTGGGATTCCGCAACGGGCACCCTGCTGGACGAGCGGTTCGGGCCGGCCTTTGTCTCCACCCCGATCTGCATGGACCCTGCCGACCCGACGCGCGTCTACTGTCAGAACGTTGAGTGGGAGGTCGATCTCGACAAGGGCACATCCAAACCCTCCGCGGTGATGTTCGACGCCCGGCCTGACACGCCCTACTTCTGGCCGCACATGGTCAATAACATCGTGTTCACCGCGAAGAACGGACGCCAGTACATGCATTCCGGCACCAGCTACGGTGGCGGAGTTCGCGGCCACTTCCTCTGGGTGCGGCGCGGCGACCGGTTCGAGGGTGCCGCCGGCATCATCCATCCCTACGCCGCGCTCTCGTGGCGACCCGCCGCCAAGGACTGGCAGGAGTTTGCCAAGACGCCCTGGCTCTTCTGGGAGGACCGCAACGGTGACGGCGTGATCCAGGCCGACGAGACCCGCGAGACGAAGCTGCAGGCCAACGGCACGCACAGCACGGTCGATGCGGACCTCAACTTCTATGGCAGCAGCATGTATAGCGTGCTGTACTGGCAGCGCATCTCGCCCGCGACGATTCAGGAGAACGGTGTGCCTTTGTACGACGATGCCACGTTCCTGCAGGTCGACTACGGCAAGGATGGCTACACCAGCGACCTCTCGGTCAACCCCGACGACGGTTCGGTGCTCTTCTATGCCGGCTCGGACATCAAGAACCTTGATCGCACCGAGTTGTGGCCCATCAGCTATTGGTCGAAGGCTGGTACGATGCAGTGGCGCTACCGGGTCGGCTGCCGCTGGCATGACATGTACGAGTTCCCGATCCCCAAGGCCGGAGAGCTCTACGGCTGCACGCGCAACCTGGGGATCACCGATGGCATCACGGGGTACTCCTGCTATTTTGGGCAGTGCCAGTTGATCACCACGGATGGTGTGCCGATCGGCACCGTGATGAAAGACGGGCGGAGCGGCGAGACGGGGGCCGACCAGATCCAGTGCGAGTGGTTCACGGGCCAACTAGCCAAACTCAAGAACGGCCGATGGTACCTGCTGGGCGGCGACCAGGATGGGCGCGTCCTCGAGGTCCTGGGACTGAACGGCTTGAAGCGCTTCGAGGGCCGCGTGACGCTCACCGCCGCCGACTCGAAGGCCGCGGCGGCCGCCCTGGCCGAGTGGTCTTCGCTGAAGGCTAAGGCCCAGTCGCTGGTCCTGGCCCGCAGTTCGTCCGACACGCCCGACTGGACGAACCTCCGCGGCGTCACCCTGGATGTGGATCTCAAGCGCGGGTTCACGGTCAAGGCCGCCTATACGGCCACGGATCTGCTCATGCGCTACGAGGTCCGATCCCCATTCGAGCTGGTCAACAGCACGCCGGAGATCAACATGCTGTTCAAGGGCGGCAATCTGCTGGACATCCAACTCGCCACTGACGCGAATGCCGACCCGAAGCGCGACAAGCCGGCGCCGGGCGACCTGCGCGTGCTGGTGTCGCGGCGCGACGGCAAGCCCGTGGCCGTGGTTTACCGCACGAAGCTGGCCAAGCCCGAGGGGGAGCCGGTCGTCTTCACGTCGCCTACCGGCACGGAGTCGATCGACCGGATCGAGGTCTGGGACGACGTCAAACTGAAATACGAGAAGACCGATGCCGGCTTCCAGGCTGCGGTCAGTCTGCCGTTGGCAAAGCTGGGACTTGTTCCGAAGCCCGGCACAACCCAGCGCATGGACGTGGGCTACATCTTCGGCAACGAGACCGGCAACACCACCGCCACGCGCGTCTACTGGAGCAATCACAGCTTCTCGTCCGGCGTGACCCAGGATGTACCGAACGAGGCCCGGCTGGAGCCGGCCCAGTGGGGCAGCGCCACGGTCGAGTAGGCCCGTTCTGCTAGCGATGTTGCACGGTGCTCCTGCGCCGTGCGCGAACGGCCCGGAGGACCGTTCTACAGCATGGCCGCCCTGGTCGAATCCAGCGGTGCACGTCTGGTACCGGTGTGATATGCTCCTGCCTTGGGATCGCCACGGTTTCCGCCAACGAGGGTAACCTGCACCGCCGCAACACCTGTTGCGGGCGGACGAAAGGACATCATGAGAAAACCGAAGCTGACCCTGGCGCCGCTCAATCTGGAGTGCTTTGCGATCAACGACGGCGATCGCACCGTGGCGATGGTTTCGCCACAGGGGTACATCGACTGGATGCTGGTCTCGCCGGACGACGACGGTTCGCTGCTGCGCGAGGTCTACGCCGAGCCGCATCTGGGGTATGTCCTGGGCCTCAAGCTGCTCCTGCATCTGCCGCACGTGTGCGAGGAGATGACCGAGATCCGGCCCGAGATTCTGGACGGCGGCGAACGTCTGCGCCTGACCGGGCGTTCGCGCGACCAGGCGGGCGCCTGGGAGGGTGAGCACGTGGCCCTGCTGGCGGTCAACCCCGACACGAACCGGTTCGAGTGGACGGTGCAAACCCGTCTGGTCTGCACGGACTCCCAGCCGGTTTCGCGCAAGTGGATCGAGTTCAACAACGTCTATCCATCCGGGACTGGCCGCTGCATGTTGTTTGCCCCGCACAAGCGCTTCAGTTTCACGCTGATGGTGGATCGCGATGGCGTGCCGTGGCACTTCCCGCACCAGCATGCCATGCACTACCAGCACAAGATTGCGGCGCTGAATTTCGCGCCCGGAACCATGGCCGGCTTTTTCGGCGAAGAGCTCAATCCGGTGGTGGAGGTCGACTCGGCCACGCTCGAGCCCGACTGGGCGATCTGCGACATGTACTACGACCTGCACTGCGGCGGCCGCGTCACGTCGCCGATCGCACCTGGAACCGTGCATGCGTGGCAGTACCGCGTCAAGTACCTCGACCGGCAAGAGTCCGCGTCCTATGTGCGGGCGGCGCGCATCGTGCCGATCGTGGCCGACGACTACCGCAGCCATCACTACCCGCGCCTGGCGCTGGGGCGGAACGACCTCAAACGGCCGATCGTGATTGACGATGTGGAGGACGCGTCGTCCTTCCGCACCGAACCGCCGGTCAAGGTCTGGGACCGTCAGGTCGGCGCCCATGAGATCGGTGCGCTGCGCATCACGAACGAGCGACCGGTCGAGACGGTCTGGTCGGCATCCCCGCCCACGCAGATCCCGGCCGCAAGTCGCTTCCAGCTAACGGGATTGGTCAAGACGAAGGGCGTGGCGGGGAAGGGGATGTTCATGCGGGTGCGCTATCATCGGTTTCTGTGGCGACCGACGCCGCACGTCGAGTGGTTGCCGGCGATCGAGTCCGAGCCGGTTACAGGCACGACCGATTGGCGGCGCATTCAGACTCCGGTGCTCGACGTGCCGGCGGATGCGCTGGACAGCCTGGTCTGGATCGATGTGGTGCTCGACGGGCAGGGTGTGGGGTGGCTGACCGACGTGGGCGTCGACCTGCAGGGCGTCTACGAAGACGTTCCAGTCGCGCCGACGCGCACCCCGGTGCCGCGCCGGTAGGGGCGGGTCAGCCCCTTGACCCGCCCGCCTGGCGCCTACGTGGCATCCACGCCCCCATTCGAGACGAACCGCAAGTATTGCTGTTGCGGCTACAGGTAAACAGGTTGTATATTGCCTGTATATTGCATGATGCGGCTCCGGCCAGTTGACTGCTGGCATCCGACCGGGCCCCATGCCGAACAACAAGCAGGAGCTCGACATGACGTCTCGCGCGTGGACCACCAGGCTGGCAGTGGGGATGTTGACGGCGACGCTGTCGTCGGCTCCAGCGGCGACCATCACGATTGCGGAGAACGGACAGGCACGGGCCGTGATCGTTCACAACGGCCACACCGCGCCCGCCGCTGGCCTTGCCGATAACCACGTCCGGCAGGGGCACATCCGAGCGCCAGTCGCCGAGTTGGCGCATTACCTTCAGCAGATCACGGGCGCCGAGTTGCAGTCCGTCGCCACGGTGGCTGAAGCCGGCGACCGGCCCGCCATCGTGCTGGAACTGGTCGATCGTGTGGCCGGTGCCAGCGAGCGGGCAACGGCACGCCAGGCCTACCGGATCAAGAGTGACGGCAACCGGTTGGTTCTGACGGCCGCGTCGGAACTCGGGCTGCACTATGCCGTCTTTGGCCTGCTAGAGGACCACCTGGGGTGTCGCTTTTACACCTTTGCCCGTAAGGGGTTGAGCTATGCGGGGCCGGGGTTCGAAGTGGTTCCGAAGCAGGCGAACCTGAAACTGCCGGCGATTGACGATCTCCAGGAGCCGGCCTTCGCCAACCGCGGCATCATCTTCTGGATGGGCAGTTACCCCTGGATTCTCCAGAACCGCGGCATCGGTTTCCCCGGTGACGCCACCAGCGGTGCGTTGGCAGCCGGCCACAACATGTACGATCTGCTGCCGCCGCAGGACAAGAAGGACAAGAGCGGTGCCGTGGTCACCAAGGGCCTTTTCGCGGAGCATCCCGGATTCTACCCGATGAACGCAGACGGCAAGCGCGAACCAACCTGGGCTTACGGTATCTGCGGCACCAACCCCGACCTGCCGACCTACCTCGCCACCGGTCTTGAGCACGGCATCGCGCGTCGTATTGAGCATGCGCGCGGCGCAAAGATCGACTGGTCGCAGCCCTTCTCGATTGCCCAGGGCGATGGCTTCTCGGGGTGCCAGTGCGAGGCCTGCCGCAAGCTGGTGCAGTCCGAGCAGTCCGAGGCGGCGCCGCTCATACTGGCATTGAACCGTACGCTCGACCGGGTGGCCCGAACCTATCCGCAGGCGCAGGCCATTACCTTCGCCTATTTCGAGACGCTCGACGCGCCGAAGACGCTGCGCCCCCACTCAAACCTCTGGATCAACGTCGTCTCCAGCGCCCGCAGCCAGAATGCGGCCGGCGACCAGGTGGGACTCATTGCCGGCAACCCCGCCAACCGCGACTACGCCCGCGCCATTGCCGAGTGGCCGAAGATCGCCCCGAACCGCGTGACCGTCTGGAACTGGGACAGTTACCGCGCCGACTGGCCCTCGGTCTTCTACCTGGCACCGAACATGCGATACATGCACGGTTGTGGCATCTATGGCGTCAACCCACAGTACTGCGGCGGTCCCTGGAATGACCTGCTGGCCTGGCTCTACCTCAAACTGGCGTGGAATCCGGGTGCCGATGCCGACCGCTTGATCCGCCAGTTCTGCACCGACAACTACGGCCAGAAGGCCGGCGCGCACGTCTACGACTATCTGGCGATCATTCGCGATGCCTATGCCGACAGCCTGCACGTTCCCAGCGCGGTGCGGTGGAGCGGTTGGACGCCGCTGCTGCGGCTCAAGCTCTTCCCGCCGTCGGTTCTCGCACGGATGACCAAGGCGATGGACCAGGCGTTCGACGCGGCTACAAAGGAGACCGACCCGGCCCGGTTGGCCAATCTCATCGCGGCGCGCGGCCAGTCTCTCGACGTGGTGATGCTCAACGAGGTCGCCTCCAGCGGCAAGCCCTGGGGGCCGGTGTCTTTCGCGGGCGACGGCAAGGCGTGGTTCGTGCCCGGAGGCGACCCGCGCGTTCCGCCCGCCCTGATGCGGGCCAAGAAGGGGATCGTCATGGACGGCGGCGGCGAGTCCGGCGTGCTGCGGACAATCGCGGGATATGCGGCCGCCAACGGCGGGCCGCTGGTGTCGCTCGCGGGCAAGACCATCACGGCGGCGGTCTGTCCCGACCTGAAAGGCCAGATCGTCAGCGCCGTGGACGCGGCCAGCGGCAAGGAACTGTTGGCCGTGCAGGGTGGCAACAGCGGCTACCTGGACGTCTTCCAGCGGATCTCGGCGCAGATCTGGCTGCCGGTCGACCAGGCCGCCGATGTGGGCCGCCGCGCCAACGACGACTGGTCGGCGGTGTGGAGCAACTTCAAGCAACCGGCTCCCGACCGGTTGGAGACGCACTTGGTGCTCTCGCCGCCCCACTACGGATTCGATCCCAGTCGGAGCCTGCTCCGAACGGTGCGGGTCGCCGAAGGCGGGCTGCGCGTGGAGCGCGCCTATACCGGCAAGCTTGACACTCCATCAGTGTTCACCACGCGCTGGCTGCTGGCGCTGCCCGTGCCGGAACTGGCGAAGGTCTCGATCAAGGGCGGCGGCATCGACCAACTGCTGGACCTGCGCTACGCCGTGCCGGGCGGCATCAAGGGCATCAAGGCGGGCGAACGACTGCCCGGGGCCGACTACATGGACGAGCGCTTCGATACGGTCATCGCCGTCTCGGACGCCGAAGCCACCAAGCTGCCGGTCAAGCCCGAGGCGAGCGGCGAGGTCGTGATCCAATTGGACCGTGGCGACGGCGTCGCGGCCGTGCTGACGACCGCGGCGGCCGGCTGGCAAGCGGTCGAGTTGAAGCCGGTGGTCGACAAGCGACATCTGGAAATCACGCTCGTGGGTGCGCCGCCGACCGTCGAAGGCGGCGTGGCGGCCGGGCTGGAATTGCCGGTGCAGACGCTGGGCGCCAAGGCGGTTCCGGTTGCGAAACCCGTTTCCGCCGCGCCGGCCCTGTCCGAAGCCCCGGCGGTGCCGCCCCGTGTGCGTGTGACCGGCCCCGCCAGCGCCGTCAACGAACGTGACGGCTCCGAGTTGGTCTGGGTGCCCGACGGCGCCTTCCTGCGCGGCAGCCCCGAGGGCGCAGGCGGCGGCGACGAGCGGCCGCAGAAATCCGTCCAACTCGACGGTTATTGGATCTACGAGCACCCGGTGACCGTCGCCCAGTACCGCAAGCACTGCGAGGCGACCAGCCGCGAATTCAAGCCCACCTGGGGCCAGGGCATGCATGCCGCGCCCAAGAGTGACGAAGCTCTCTACGCCGTGCAGGGGAATTGGTACGAAGCGTCCGACTATGCCAAATGGGCGGGTGCGGCACTGCCCACTGAGGCGCAGTGGGAGAAGGCCGCCCGCGGCACGGACGGACGCGATTATCCGTGGGGCAACGCCTGGGATCCCGCCCGGTGCGTGAGCATGGAGGAAACGCTCTATAAGTTCACCGCCGGGTTCCGCCCGGTGGGGAGCTGCCCGCAAGGCGCCAGTCCCTGCGGTGCCCTCGACATGGCCGGCAACGTCTGGGAGTGGGTGTCCGACTGGTATGCCTTCGAGTATTACCGCCAGGCACCGGACCGCAACCCGACCGGTCCTGAGCAGGGCAGCCACAAGGTGCTGCGCGGCGGGTGCAGCCTGTACGACGAGCGCTTCAGCCGCACGGCCGCGCGCATGGCCATGCCGCCGCACGTGCGCGATTGGACCCCGACCGGCTTCCGCTGCGTCGTGAACGCGCCGGGGCCGGCGGCCGAAGCACAACCGGCCAAATGACGCGGGTTCCTGGAGCTTCGCCCGGAGGCGCACGGTAGGTTCGGTGGCGCTATTCCTCGGCGCGAGAATTGAACGCAGCATGAATGAGCGGCTCAACGTCCTCTACCTTCACTCGCACGATACCGGTCGCTACATCCAACCGTACGGCTACGCGGTGGAGACGCCGAACCTCCAGCGTTTCGCCGAAGATGGCGTGCTGTTCCGCAACGCCTTCTGCGCGGGGCCCACATGCTCTCCAAGTCGATCCGCGCTCTTGACCGGACACTACCCGCACAGTTGCGGCATGCTGGGCCTGAGCGGCAAGCGCGGCTGCCGGCTGAACGACTACACCCATCACCTTTGCGAAGCCGGCAGGCTCTGCAAGAAGACGCGCAACGGAGCACACGATGGACCGTCTCAACATTGCCCCGCGATTGTTGGCCCTGGCCGCGCTGGCGACGCTGGTGCGCGGGGAGGCCCTCTACGAATCGTCGCTGGCCGATGGCGGCCAGGGCTGGACCGCCGTGCACAATGCGACGGTGTCCGACGTCGCCCGGAGGCCGGGCGGCAAGAGCCTTGTGATCCGACAGCTCCAGGACTTCGAGGCGGACAGCGCCTGGCTCAGCCCGGTGTTCAAGAACCCCGGCACCGCGGTGCAGGTCGGGCTCTGGGGAGCGGACAACTACGACGTTCAGAAGGACTTCTCCTATGCCGCGGCTTTCGAACTGGTGGCCTGCGATGCAAAGGGGGGACAACTCGCCGGCAAGGGCGACTGGACCTGGCTGCCGTGGGAGGACAAACGCCAGATTCCGCAGTTCCGCCACACACTGACACGTGAGGGACTGCAGTGGAAGTATTACGAGGCCGTGAAGCGGGTCTCGGGCGACTACTTCCGCCTGCGGCTCTGCTGGCCCAAGGCCATGGCGCGCGGCGAGTGCTATTTCACGGACATCAGCCTGCAGGCCGCCACCGCAGACGCGGCCGTCGCCTCATCTTCGGCCGGGCCGATGACGTTCGGCAAGGAAGCCCCGGCCGCATCACGCTTCGCTCTGGAGGTGAGCTGCGCGGCGAATGCGAATCTCTTCTTCCTCGACGACCCGCTGCGCTTCGAGTTACTGCTGTATGCCACTGACGATCAGCCGGTGGGTGAGCTCAAGAACGCCGTGGTCCGTTACGCCATCACCGACTATGAGCGCTTCCACGTCGCCACGGGAACACTCTCGTTCGCGGAGGCCGCGCCGGTGACGCTGCCCAAACAGCCGGCCGCGAAGCGCACCCACAACCTGCGATGCTCGGCCGTGATTCCCGAGGCGGCTGCCAAGGGCGTTGGCCGCGAGTTCTTCCTCAACGCCCGACTGATGGACGGCGACAAGGTTCTGGCCGAGGACACCGTGACCTACGCCGTGGTCAACCCGCGGCCGATCGAGCCCGGTGACTATGCCCGGTGCCGCTTCATCCAGTTCGCTGAGGGCGGCGGGTTTCTGGACGACGCGTCGCGCCACACGCGCCAGGCGCTCATCGACAAGATGGGGGCCTCGTTGGTGCACGAGTGGGACTACAACGGCTGGCGCAAGGCGCAGCCGGAAAAGGGCGGGCCAATCACGGTCGCACCCGGCCCGGCCTTCCCAAAAATGGTCTACTGCCCCAATTTGGAGCAGATACGCGGCCGCAAGCCCGACCACCCGTGGGGCGACATGTCGCGCAATGTTCCCGACTGGGCCCTGATCGATGACCCGCTCAACCCGGGCTGCAAGGGATTCGAGGTGGATGACTACGTGCCGTACATCGTGGCCTACGTGCGCGCCAACCGCCAGCGCATCGTGCAGGTCGTGCCTTCCGGACTCGAACGCCACATTGATGTCCGCACGCTCGACCTGCAGCGCAAGGCATACGCGGCACTGAAGCGCGAGTTCCCCGACCTGCCGGTGGGCATGATGACCTGGGGCATCAACTCCAGCGACGAGCAGGTCGACCTGATCCTCAAGGAGAAGCTGTACGAGGTCGCGGATTTCTTTGACACCCATGTGTATCTCTCGTCGATCGATTGGAACGCGTCGGAGCGCCTGCGCAAGGAGCTGAAGAAACTCGGCCTCGAACGGCGCCTGATCTCCACCGAGTTCGCGCGCGTAGGCGGCAACGACCAACTCCAAAGCAGCCGCGACCTCATCACCTCGATGCTCGATGCGCATGCCCACGGTATGGACCGCGTCACCTATTTCCTGATGTATGTGAGCGGTCCGCCCGAGCCGCCCCTGCGCCAGGCGATTGAGCGTGGCGAGTTTCCCGGCGACGGCTTCCAGTGGATGCAGTACGTCGATCGCCCGCGCGTTGCGGAGGCGATCCAGGATGGTGACTGGGGCAGGGGGGCCTACGGTACGGACAAGCGTGGCGCCTCGTTGATGCCGATGCTCAAGACCACGGCCTACTACAACTTCGTCCAGGCCGTGGAGTGTGCCGATTTCAAGACTGTCTTCCAGCCGACGACACGCACGATCGCCTATGTCTACGCCCGCGACGGCAAGACGATCTGCTACCTGTTCCTGCGCGAGCCCGACGCACCCACGACACTGGCGCTGGGCACGGATGTGCCGTACGTCATTCAGGACATCTACGGCCGTGAGGACCGCGTGGTTCCGCGCGGCAGCACATCACTGGTGGTTGCGACCCCCGATCCGCTGGTCCTGCTGTTCGATGGCGAGGTGGCCGGACTGCATGCCGCCGCCAGCGCGGCCGGCGTGCTCAAGTCCGTGGCCGGAGGTCTGGTGTTGCCGGTCATTGCACGAGGCGCGTTCGGTACGGCAGTACTGACCGTGCCGCCGCTGGGGACGGAATCTTTTCAGGCGCGGGTGGTGGCCACGGTCGATGGCACCTGGCCGCAGGTGGCACCGGCCACCATCACGTTCGGGCCGGGCCAGAACGGTCGGGTGGAATTGCCCATTGCCGTCTCCTCCGACCGACTTGCCGGCCGTTACACCTTCACGACCCGCATCTATGACGGCGAGGTGCTGCGCTCGGTCCTGAAGCAGCCGCTCGTGGTCGGCGAGATCCTGACCGCGCAGTTGGCCGGCGTTCCCATGACCCCGAACCAGGATCCGGCAGTCGCCGTGACCGTCCGCAGCCTGGCGGACAAGCCCATGTCTGGCACCGTGCGCGTCGCCAACCGCTTCTTCGGAGCCGGGTTTGAGCCCGCCACCATGGAGCGTGCGTATGCCGTCGGTCCGCACGGAACAACCGAGATCCGTTTCCCCGTGGCGCGCGACCAGGCCAACCTGGCCGTGAGTTACGAGATGAAGGCCGCCATCGCCGACGCGAGCGGCTTCGAGATCACCTGCGAGGATGATGTCAGCTTCCAGGCCTGCGTGAAGGCGCGGGCACCCATCAAGATTGACGGTGACCTCGCCGATTGGCAATTGGCCGATCTCATGCCGATCCCGTTTGAGAAGTGGCACCGCGGACCGCGCGACCCCGCGGAGTTCGGCGGGCGCTTCTACACGCGCTGGGACAACGAGCGGCTCTACTTCGCCGCGGAGATCACCGACCGCGTGCCGGTGGTGACAGGCACGGACCAGGTTGGATGGAACGACGACAACATCATGTTCTGCCTCTATCCCTGGGGCTGGCACATGGGGGAGTCGCTGAATACCGGCTACTATCGCGAGCACCTCGGGCCCTTGCAGGGCGGGAAGGCCGGATTCATGCGCGTGGGCAATGTTCCCAGCGGGCCGGTGAGCGCCGAAGGCGCCGAGATTGCGGTCATCCGTACCGCCACCGGCTGGGTCTACGAATGGGCCTATTCCAAGGCCAGCCTGCACCCGCTGGCTCTTCAGCCGGGCGGGGCCTTCCGGCTCTCGATGACGGTGTGGGACCAGACCAAGGTTGGCAAGAGCGACACGCGTGACTGGGGAACCTTCACTTGGCTGACCTTTGCCGGTTTCAACTCGAGCGTCAACGCCCTGCCGAACCTGTGGCGGCAGTTCACCCTGGTGGAGTAAGTACCGTATGCGCGCGCCGCACTTCAGTGCCGACCGGATCGAGGCATCTCTCGACCGCTTCCGACGATTCCTGAGCGGGGCGGATTCCAGACCCATCTTCAGTCTCTACACGGCGCCTGACTACCGCCAGTGTCCAGACTCCGAGCAGATGGTGGCGCGGGCCTGTGCCTGTATCGCGGCCGACGCGGCCGGCGCGGAGCCTGACATTCTGCCGACCTTCTGGCCGGACTTCGGCACGGTATCCACAGCAGCGATCTGGGGTGGCCGGGTCATCCCGGCGTCCAGTGGTGGCGGCAAGCACATCGCACCCGTGGCCCGTACGGTGACCGAGCTGGAGGGGCTGGCTCCGCGGCTCAGCTTCGAGGAGTCGGATTTCGGATTGGCCGTGCGACTGCACCGCCAAGTCTGCGAGCGGTTGGGCACGGACCAGGTCTTTGTGCGCACCCCGGATCTGCAGGGCCCCATGAACACGCTGGCCCTGCTGACCGACCAGACCGAACTGATCTGTGGCTTGATCGAGGCTCCGGAACTGGTATGCCGCGCGCTGGGCCAGGTGACCGACACGCTGATCGCCTACCTGCAGCGGTTTCGCGCCAGTGTGGGACCCAGCCGGTTGGTTGGCAACAGTTGGCCGCACGTCGTGTTGCCGGACGGCCGCGGCGTTTCGATCACGCAGGACTACCTGCCGCTGCTCAGCCCGGATCTCTACGAAACCTATGAACTACCGCGCCTGAAGCGCATTGCCGAAGCCTTTGGCGGTGTATTCATCCACTGCTGCGGCGACTATGTCCGCCACCTGCCGGCCCTGGCACGGGCGGACTTCCCGATCCTCGGGATCGAGGCCCACTATCCATTTACGCGCATCTGGGATGTGCAGGCCGCCCTAGGCGACCGGGCCTTCTATGTTCCGTACGTCTCCGAAACGGCGGTGGCCGAGTTCCCGTCGTTCGACCGCTTTCTGGAACACGCGGCTGCGACCCCCTTCGGGCAGGCGCGGCTCTGGGTTGCGATGTGCCATGGCTGGTGCGATGCGGCGGCGGTCCGCCGGGTACTGGCCCGATGGCCGCGCGGGCGGTGAACCGATCTGGCGGGATCGCGCCTCACGGCTTGCACGCGGAAGCGATTTGCGGCAGCCGCCGACGGCCCGGCCGCAGAGGAGTAGCGGGACACACGCCAGCGCCCAGTGAAATCAGATTGCGGGCGTCGTCAGGCGATCTTGAACGGAACACATAGGCGAGATCAGGAGTGAGAATTGCTGTGCGTTGGGGCCGGTTGGCGTATACTCGCACCGGTCAAACGGTACCGATGGGCGCGCCGGCTTCAGCGGTTTGGTGAACGGAACATGCAAGACACAGTACGTGGTTGGACGGCTCAGGTGAACCGGCGGTCATTGGTTGCGGTTGCGCGGTTGAGCGTGGCGTGGCTGTGCGCGTGCGGAGCACTTCAGGCTGCACCGTGCCGGGTGCTGGTGCCGCCGGCACGCGGAGCCATGGGTTCGTCCGACCTGCGTGAACGCGCGGCCTGCGTGGAGCAGTGCCTGGCGCTCTACCTGTATGAATGGCTCGACGCCGAGCCTGGCGTGGTGCTGGTCGACGAACGGCGCGCGGCCGGCATCGCTGGCATTGCCCTGGGTTCCGCCTGGAACCGGTCACAGGATGAGACCTTTAGCGCGGTGCGGGCGCTGGTCGACGTCGACGCGCTGGTGCGCGCCGAGTGGCAGGCGGGCGTCCTCACGGTGCGGATCCACACCACTGGACCGGTGCGGTCGACGAGCATCCCGTGGCCGGACCCCGCGGCTACACCCGCGGCGTTGCAGTCGGTCGCGGCGTGGCTGGCCGGCGAACTGCAAATCGGAACAACCGCGCTCCCGTTCGGCGCCAAGCTGTCCGCGGCCGATGCGGGGTTCGTGGAGGACTACTTTCTGGCGCAGCGGCTCCGTGCGGAGTGGCTGAGCAACTCCGGCGAGGCCCAATTGGAGATGTTGCGGCCGCACCTGGCGCGTCTGCCCGCCGACCGCTGGGCAGCCAGTGCGATCGTACGTGCCGGGCAGATGCTCTCGCTCGACAACCGGACTGTGACCCGGCCGGCGCCTTTGATCCTGATGGTTGAACAGGCGATTCCCAGCCTGTTGGGCACGGAGCGCGAGTCGATCGCGATCCGCTTCTGCCAGGTCAACCGCTGCAAGCCGGAAGCGATCGAGAAGGCACTCGTGGGCATGGTGGCGCGCGCTGGGCAGGACCCGGTCGATGCGGCGCTGGGGGATGGCGGGACGGCTCACAGCGGGGCCGATGACCTGGCCGTTGGCGGCGTCTTCGCCACCCTTGGTGGTGTGCGGACGCCTCTCCAGCAGGCCGGCGCGCTGCGTTGCCTGGGCGTTCTGAAGTCGGCGGCAGCGCGGCCCTTGCTGGCGCGTGCCGCCACATCCGAGGAGCCCGTCGTGCGACGGGCCGTGGCCTGGGCCTTGGCGCACTACCTGGTCGCCGCGGCGGCACCGGAGCTCGAGACGCTGCGGGCTGACCCTGACGTGCAGACGGCCTTCCTGGCCGCTTGGGCTCTGGACCGGCGCGGCCAGCCGCCCGGTGACTTGGCGGTTCGCGCGGCTGCCTGCCTGGCCGTGGCGCCCGACTGCGCCGAGGCGCTCGAAACGCTGGCGGTTCGCGGCACGGTCGCCGAGACGCCCGCGCTGATGACGGCGCGCACACACTCTCGCGCAACCCTGCGGGCGCAGGCGGTCAGAGGCCTCGTACGCTTGGGTGCGCTCGACGCCGCCCAGGTGCAGGCAGGGCTGGACGACCCCCATGCCGACGTGGTCCGCGCACTCGTGGCCGCCCTGCCCGACGCCGCGGTCCGGGCGCACCAGGAACGGCTGACGGTGCTGGCCAACCAGCCCGACGATGCGCTGGCCGAGGCGGCGCGCGCACGCCTGGTGCCCCAGGCGCCGCGCGAGGCGCGCGCCCGTCGCCGGTTCGAACTGGCGGTCGAGCACATGTACGTGCGTCGCCAGATTGTCGACGCCCTGACACGCGAGACCACGCCGGAGTCGATGGAGGACCTGGCGGCGGCAACGCATAACCCAGACCCCCACACCCGCGCCCGGGCCTTGCGCGGCCTGGCGCAACGCAGTCCGGCCGGCGCCCGGCCGCACCTGGCGCGTCTGCTGGCGGACCCGCACCGTCTGGTCAGCCTGCAGGCCGCGGCTGTGGCGGCGAGTATCGCTGGCGCGGATGACCGCACCGTCATCGAAGCCGCCCAAGCCGCCGCCACCGATCCGGCCGCGCGGCTTTACCTGGACGAGGCGTTGGCACGCAGCCGGAACCAACCGCTGCCGGCAGCGCGCCCACCCGTCAACCGCGTCTCGGCGGTCAGCAACATGACCTTCAACTGCGGGCTTCCGCCCAATGGCGCACGCACCCCCTTTGATGGCTTCTATGGTCTGAACCTGCCGCGGGGCGAGGATGTCGCGAGCCTGCGCGCGGCACATACCGCCGGCAAGGTCATCCTGCTGCGTGCCAACCGCACGGCCAAGAACCCGGCCCAGGTCTTCCTGGATAGCAGTTGGCGCGATGGCTTCTGGCTGGGAATGGATGCGGAGTTCACCAACCTTATCGATAGCATGGACGGCGTGGTGCTGGGCGAAGAGTCCATGTACTTTCGGCCGTACAACGAGTGGGAACGCGGGTGGCGGCTCTTTTGTCGCGAGGCCGGGATCGACCCGGCACGCGTGGCGGGCGACCGTGAGAAGCTGAGCGCGGTCGAGAATCGAGCCTGGTGGGACTGGGAACAGCGCCTCGCGATCGAGGGCTTCAACGCGATGGTCGACTACATCCGCTTGCGCTACGGCAAGCTGCGGCCGGGGTTCCAGGTCGCCACCTTCATGCCGGACCAGAACGGACCCTGCGCCTACGACCGCCTGTGGGATTTCGACATTGCCGCCGCGTACTACTACGCCGCGCCGAGCCGCACGCGCTACGCCATGATCCGGCGGCTCAAGACCACCTGGCCCGACCGGCCGGTCCTCTGGCTGAACCAGGGCAAGGTAGGGGTCGGCCTGGGGCTTAACCTCACCTCCATCCAGCACTCGACCGCGGTGCCAACGTCGCCACTGCACAGCTTGCAGGACATTACCAGTGCCGACTCGATCTGCACCTGGCTGGCAGGCGGGCACACCGGACTCTTCTCAACGTATCTCTTCGTGCACGTGGGCTGGAAGGGCGAGGATTACGGTGTCTGGGTCAATCTGGAGGATCTGGTGCCGGACAGCCCGACCTTCGCCAAGGGACTCGAACACAGCTTTCGCGGTTTGGGTAAGGCCTATCGCCTTGCCGACGAGATCAAGGCCGCCAAGCCGGACAGCACGCTGGCGGCGGCGGTCGATCTCGACCTCGATGACCCGGACCTCCAGGCCGACCCCTATGCTGAGCGCGAGGCGCGCGAGAAGGAGCACTTCCGGCAGGGCTTCCTGCTTGAGCGCAAGCTGATCCAGGATGGCGTGAACGTGCTGGCCGGACTGCCGTTTCCGCGCCACCCGCACGATGTGCTGCTGGTCGGGCCGCAGGGGATGCGCGCTCCTGGTTTCGACCTGGTCAACGCCTTCGACTGCCTGGCCCAGGTCAACCAGTTGGGCGAACGCGAGCTCGGCGGCTACCGGATGATCGGCCTGAGCGGCCAGGCTCAGGCTGCGTTGCGCGAGGAGACGATTGGGGCGGTCGCGGCCTGGCTGCGCAATACGCCCGGGCTGCTCTACGTGAACGGCTGGGTCTCGACCGACAATGCCAACCGCGCGGCCCGGGCTGGCGACCTGAAGGAGACGCTGACCGCCGACTGGCCCTGGGAGCAGGCCGTCTTGCCGGTTCTCGGCAAGTCCGCTGCGCGCGGTCGCGAAGTTGAGCGGTTGGAGTCGTACCAGGTGGCGCCTGGCGGCGCGTCGATCTTGCAGGAGCAGGATGGCAAACCGACGCTGGTCTTCTGGCAGGGGCAGGGGATGAAAGGCGGGGTTCTGTTCGATGCCGGAGCACTCGCCGCCACGCAACTCCAGCCGATCCTCAACCGGCTCGTCGAGGAGAAGCGCGTTGGGCTTGCACTGACGGGCCCGGTTGGCATGCAGGCCATCGTGACCCCGGACCTCACAGTCGCAGCATCCTGCGGCGCGGCCGTCGGCACCTGGCGTGCGCCCGGGGTCGATGCACTCTCAGGCCTGGTCGCACCCGAATTGGGACCGCTTCGTTCAGGTATGCTGACGGTGCGCAACGCGCGCGGGAAGTACCTGGTTGCCGCCAACGCCCTGACGGTGCTGGGCGATCAGCCGCTGGAGCAGGTCGAGGTCACGGCCGACGGAATTCGGATCAAGGGCGGTGGCCTACTGCACGTGGTGTCCGAGATGGGAGGCGTTGAGGTCACCGTGGCTGGTGCGGCGCTGCCCACGGTTTCGGAAGCTGATCTGCGGTCCTGGATGTTTGTCTCCAACCAGCCGGGCGTGATTGCGCTGGAACGGACCGAGCCGGCCGGCCGCGCCACACTGGTGCGGGCAGACGGCTGGGTCGACCTGCGGGCGCGAAAACCCTGAGACGGGGTCACAAATGCCCTATCCTGGGAGAACCAGAGCAAGTAACAGAAGAACGAACCGCCAAGGCGCCACGAGCGCCAAGGAAGTCGTGAATACTTGGCTTTCTTGGCGCCTTGGCGGTTCATCCGGGTTGCGGCCGATGGCCCGCACCAGGAGACGTCCAGGACCTTTATGAAGCAGCCAAACATTCTCATCTTCATGACCGACCATCAGCGCGCCGACACGCTGTCGCCGTGGGGGCGGGCCATCACGCCGAACCTTGATCGCCTGGCCGGTCAGGGGGTCACCTTTACCAGCGCCTTCTGCCCGTCGCCCCACTGCTGTCCATCCCGCGCAACGTTCATGACGGGCCTCTATCCCAGCCGCCACGGCGTGTGGAACAACGTCTGCAACGACTGGGCCCTGTCGCGTGGACTCAAACCCGGTGTGCGATGCTGGAGCGAGGATCTGCGCGACGCGGGTTACCAGCTTGGATACGCCGGCAAGTGGCACGTGAGCGTCACCGAGGGTCCGGCCGACCGCGGTTGGCAGCACGTGGGACGGATCTCCGGGCACCGCCCGAACGAGCATGGCCAGGGCTGGGCCAATTACGACCGACTGGCCGCGCAGCCGCCGGTGAGCGCGCGGGCCGAGGGCCAGCTTCTGCGGCCCGGTTGGGGTAACGCGCAGCTCTACGGCAGTTGGCCGCACGGCACCGAGCGCGTTACCCACGACGAGAACGTAGTCGACGACGGAATTGCCCTGCTGCGGACGCTCGCGGTCCGTGATGAGCCCTGGGCTCTCTATCTCGGTTGCACCATGCCGCACGACCCGTATCACGTGCCGACGCGGTATCTGGAAATGTACGACCTCGAGCGGATTCCGCTGCCGCCGTCCTATTGCGACACGATGGCTGGCAAGCCCGGGATCGTCCGCCGTATCCGCCGTGACCTCTGGGGCCAGCTCTCCGAGCGCGAGGTGCGCGAGGCCATCCGCCACTACCTGGCCATGTGCACCTGGCTCGACGAACTCTTCGGCGAGGTGCTCTCGGCGCTCGACGCAACCGGTCAGGCCGACAATACCCTGGTGCTCTACTGTGCCGACCACGGCGACTACATGGGCGACCACGGGCTCTTTGCCAAGGGCATTCCCTGCTACCGGGGCGCGTACCACGTGCCGGCGGTCATGCGCTGGCCGGACGGCATCCTCAATCCCGGCCGCTGCGAGGTTTCCTTCGTGTCTCTGGCCGACTTCGGCCCGACCTTCCAGGAAGCCGCCGGACTGACTTCAGACACCGGCCTGACGGGCCAGTCGCTGATGCCCTTCTTGCGCGATGAGCCGCCTCCGGCCGCCTGGCGCGACGAGCTGCACACCCAGTGCGATGGGGTCGAGCTCTACTATACCCAGCGCTCAGTCACGACCCGCGACTTCAAGTATATTCTGAACGGATTCGATGACGACGAGCTGTATGACCTGCGCGTCGATCCCGACGAGTTGGTGAACCAGGCGCGCAATCCGGCGTATGCCGCGACCGTGCGCGAGATGCTCGGCCGGATCTGGCGGTTCGCCCGCCGGGAGGGCGACAAGGTGCCGAATTCCTACCTCACCGTGGCCCTGGCGCCCTGCGGGCCGGGCCTGGCGTGAGCGGCGTCGAACATTGAACATCGAACGCTCAGCTTCGAGTGCAATCCCACGTTCAACGTTCGGTGTTGGACGTTCCGGCTCACCACAGGTTCGCGCTCCGTGGCGAGAACGCAACTCCCTCCGAGGGCGAAGGCACAGAGGGTGGACTGCTTTTCGTCCGGAGAATGCGCCCCACGGATGGAGAGACCGCTGCCGACAAAGGACGGCCCGGAGGACCGTCCTACAGCGCGCCGCCCGGAGCGGCCGTAGCACGGTGCTCTGCGCCGTGCCGTCGGTGCCGCAGACCCCGTGAGCGAAGACGAGGGCGGTTTCGCTCGCACGCAGACCTGCGTGGCCGGCCACCTTACTTTCTATTGCAAAGCACTCTGCGAAGTGCTACCGTGGTTGCGTCGAAAGGGAGAAACCATGTCCGACATCCCGGTCAGTGAAGCGCTGGAGCAGGTGCGGCGGCTGCAGGCAGTCGTGCGCGACCGCCTGCGCTTCCGCGGCTTCTCGGCGCGTGCCCGGATAATCGGCGGGTTGGTGGCGCTGCTCGGCGCCGTGTTGGTGCAGCAGTGCAACGACTTGCCCGCGGTGCCGCGCGTGCACCTGATGGTCTGGCTGGCGGTAGCCGGCCTGGCGGCGGCCGTCAACTACGGGGCACTGTTGCTGTGGCTGGTCGCCGGCTCGCGCTGGCGACGGCCGGACGAGTGGCTGCCGGCCATCGAGGCCCTGCCGGCGCTGGTTGCCGGCGCTGCGATCACGTGGGCGCTGGCGCGCAACCACGCCTACGATCTGCTGCCCGGCGCGTGGATGACCAGTTACGGGCTGGTCCACATGGCCTACCGACGCAACCTCCATCTGGCCAACTATGGGGTGGGGCTGCTCTACCTGCTGGCGGGGCTGCTGTTCCTGCTGTTGCCCGGCGTGACCTTCACCGATCCGCGTCCGATGGGGCTGGTGTTCGGCCTCGGCGAATTGGCCGGCGGCCTGGCCCTGGCTGTTCCCGACCGACTGTTACGCTCGCCCCGGGAGGCTCTCGAACCATGAAACCGACACCCACCATCGCCCTTCCAGCCGCCGCCACACTCGAACGGTTGTTCCACGAACCCAGCCGGCTGGCGGTCATGGCCGCGCTCAGCGCCAGCCCTGGCGGGTTGCCGTTCACCGTCCTGCGCGACACCTGCGACCTCACCGACGGCAATCTGAACCGCCACCTCAAGACGCTCGAGGAGCAGGGCGCGGTGCGGCTTGCCAAGGCGTTCGTCGACCAGAAACCGCGCACAACCGTGCACCCCACGAACGAGGGCCTCGCGCGCTTCAGCAGCTACCTGGAGTGCTTGCAGGCGGTGCTGCAGCAGGCGCAGGAGGCGCAGCGGGGTGCGACCGTGACCGGCCGCCGACATGCGTCGGCGGCGCACGCGCTGCCGGCCCGCGCCAACGCCTGATCATCTGTCGGAACCCAACCAGCCATGGAAACGCCGGCCCAAATACTCTGTAGTGCAGAGCACTCTCCAGGAGGATACCCCGCGGCGCGCCGTGACCGCGGACTGGCCGCGCTCGCGCTTGTGGCGGTGGCCCTGCTGCCGGTGGCGGGTGCCGGTTGGGCCGGGCGGCCAGCGGCCCTGTGGACGCAGTTTCCGCCACGGGGGTCATTCATCCGGCACGCGGGGTTCCATTGGGGTGCGTTCGCATTTCTGGCTGTGGTCATCGCGGCGGCGGTGCTGCCGGTGGCGGTGCGCGTGGCGCGGCATGCGTGGTGCCTGCCGGCCGCACTCGCGCCGCGCGCGACCTCGCGCTTTCCACGCTGGGGTTGGGCGGCGCTGGCCTGGACCGTCGCCTGGTGGGTGGCGGCCTGGACGCGCCTGCCGGGGCTGGCCGCCATCCAGCGCCACACCTACACACCCCTCTGGGTCGGCTTCATCGTGCTGCTCCAGGCGCTGGTCGAGCGGCGGACCGGCACGTGCCTGCTGCGTGCCGCGCCGCGCCGGCTGGCGGCGCAGGCGGCGGTCAGCGCCCTCTTCTGGTGGGGTTTCGAATGGCTCAACCGGACCGTTGAAAACTGGCGCTACGAACAGGTACAGGACCTCTCGGCCACCGCCTACCTGTTGCTCGCCACACCCGCCTTCGCCACGGTGCTGCCGGCCGTGCTGGGCATGCACGACTGGCTGGCCACCTATCCGCGGGTCACAGCCGGCCTGGCCGATTGGGTCGCGATCCGCCCGGCGCGACCGCGCCGGCTCGGACTGCTCGGGGCCGTGTTGGGCGGCGTGGGGCTGCTCGTGCTGCCAGCGGTGCCGAACGCGCTCTATCCCCTGTTGTGGCTGGCGCCGGTCGCGCTGCTCTGCGGCTTGCAGGGCGCCGCCGGGCAGGCCACCCTGTTCGACGGCCTCGGCCGCGGCGACTGGCGCCTGCCGGTCCGCCTGGCGCTCGCGGCCCTGGTCTGCGGCTTCTTCTGGGAGCTGTGGAACGAATACAGCCTGGCGCGGTGGATCTACCAGGTGCCGGGGGTCGGTCGTTTCCGCCTGTTCGAGATGCCGGTGCTGGGCTTTGCCGGCTACCTGCCTTTTGGCTGGGAGTGCGCTGCCGTGGCCGTGGCCTTCGGTCTCTGGCAACCGTCCCGCCACCCTGAGGAGAACCTCAATGAACGATGCTGCTGAACCGCTGCCGTGCCCACCCTGCACGCTCCGTCGGACGTTCGCCTCCACGGCGTGGTTACGTCTGTCCGTGGTCGGCGTCACCGCGCTGGTTGACTGGTCTTTCTACCGGCAGCCTTGCGGTTGGCTTTACGGCGCGGTACCGCTGCTGGTCGGGCTGTTGCTGGTGGCGCGACCGGCCCGGCCTACGAACCGGAGCGCCCTGGCATTGGCCCTGGCCGTGCTGTCGTTGGCCGCCGGTGCGGTGGTCTATCGCGGAGGTCTGTTGGGCCGCGGGCTGGTCCTGACGGCACTGGGCGCGATGGCGGGTGCACGGGCAACTCCCGGCCTTCGACACGCGGGGGACTGGGCCGCGGCGGCCGCCCGCGTTCCAGTCGGTTTGGCGGCGCGGGGGTGGCGCGACCGGCGACTCCTGCGGCGGCGCCGCCGCCGACCGTGGCGCGCCACCGGCGCCGCACTGCGGACGCTGCTGCGCTGGGTGCTGCCCGTGGGTCTGGGTACGGTCTTTCTGATTCTCTTCGCGGTCGCCAATCCCATCATCCGCCGCGGCATCGACCAGTCCGTATGCGCGCTGCTCGAGATTCTGGCATGGGTGCGGCTGCCGTCCCTGGCGCGCGTGTGCTTCTGGGCGGTGGTTGCCGGAGTGCTCTGGGGGCTCTGGCGGATGCGCGCGCCACGCGCCGGCCGTTGCGTCCGCCCGCCGCCGCTGCCCGGCGCGCCGGAGCCGGCCGTGGAGCGCTCGGACGCGCTGCCGCTCTGGGCCTGGCCTTCCGAACAGCCGGCGCTGGCCTTGCGGTGCCTGGGCGTGGTCAACGCGATCTTCCTGCTGGAGACGGTGGTCGATCTCATCTACCTGTGGGGTGGCCGTGCGCTGCCGGTCGGCATGAGCCATGCCGCCTATGCCCACCGCGGGGCCTATCCGCTGGTGGCCAGTGCGCTGCTGTCAGGCGCCCTGGTTCTGCTCTTCTTCCAGCCAGGCCGGGCCGTCGAGGCTCACCGCGCTGCCCGCGTGCTGGTGTGGCTCTGGCTGGCCCAAAACGTTCAGCTCACCCTCTCGGCAGCCTGGCGGTTACACCTGTACATCGATGCCCGTATGCTCACACGGCTGCGGCTGGAGGCCCTGGTCTGGATGGGTCTGGTGGCCTTCGGCCTGGCGGCCATCGGATGGCGGATCGCCGTCCGCCGCGCCAACCGCTGGTTGGTCGATGTCAATGCCGTGGCACTGCTGGCGGTGCTGCTGGCGTATGCGTGGTGGCCGGCCGATGCCTTCATCGCACGCTATAACGTGCGCACCTGCCGCGAGGCCAACGGACCCGGACGGACGCTTGACGTGAATTACCTCCAATGTCTGGGTTTCGAGGCCCTGCCGGCGCTGCGAGCCTATGCACGGATGGGTGCTCCCCTCAGCGGTAAGGCGGAGCGCCTGGCGACGCAGCGTTCGGCGGAACTGCAGGCTCTGCTGGCCAACCCGCGCGGTTGGACCTGGCGCCGGGGTATACTGGCGCGCGGCGACTCCGAGGAGGCGCCGTGATCCCGGACCCGGGAGATCGCCCCACGCGGCTGCAAGTAACCGGCTATCAGTGATCGGGCAACTGGGAGTTCCACGATGAATCTGCTCTGCGCCTGCGTCCGACTGTCGCTGCTGCTCCTCGGCCTAGCCATCAGCGGGTGCCGCGCCGCCGGTCCCGAAAGCCTGGAAGGGTGGTACCAACTGCCGAACCGGCACTACCGGACGCGCGGAGTCATTGCCGGGCCGGGCACGTTAATCCCTGTGTTCCAGCGCGCCGGGGTCTTCTACTCGGTCTGCCGTGGCATCGAACTGCCGCTGAATGTCGTCTCGAACGGACTGGAGTGGGGGTGCTTGCCCTCAAGCATGGAGGGCACGCGCATTGGCCGCGACGAACGATCCGGCGAGCCGTACCTCGTCATCCAGGACCGCAACGCACAGTATGAGGCGGACTGGTCGATCTACGGCGAACGGCAGTCCATGGTCAAGATCCGGCGTCCGAGCGGTTTGCTCGACCCGGTGACCGCGCCGCCCCGGACGATCGGCGACTTCGTGGGGTGCTACATTCCGGTCTGGTCCCCCGGTTTTCGGTGGTCGATCCACAAGGATGGCAACGCGTATTGTCTCGATGCGCACGTGGCAGAGAAGCAGGGTTGGGAGCCCGAGCCGCACGAATCAGTCGTACTCGACCCATTACCCGGCGGCCTGGGATTCCAATGGGGGCGCAAGCTGGAGAACCGCCTGATCTACCACGAGACGTTGAGCCGTTACGAGTACGCGAGTTCCGACGGTCGCGCGCGGATGCCGCTTGCGCGGGTGAACGACACCGCGCCGCCCGAGACCGGCGTGCCCTCGCCAGCCATGGAAATTGGAATCCCTTCCTGGCACTGATCTGTGGAGGTTGTGCGAACGGACGCACTGCGGTAGACTCCGGGCCATGATTCGGAACGGAATCGGCTTCGATGCCCACCGGCTGGTCGCCGACCGGCGACTGGTGCTCGGCGGGGTCGAGATTCCGCATGTGACCGGCCTGTTGGGACACTCCGATGCCGACGTGCTGACGCATGCGCTGATGGACGCCCTGTTGGGTGCGGTTGGCGATGGCGACATTGGCGTGCACTTCTCGGACCGCGACCCGCGCTGGCGCGATGCGGACAGCTTGATGCTGCTACGTCACGTGGTGGGGCGCCTGCACGCGGCCGGCTGGCGGGTCGTCAACACGGATGCCACCGTGCTCGCGGAGGCGCCCCGGTTGGCGCCGCACATTCCGGCCATGCGGGCGCGCCTGGCCGAGGCCATGGAGGTCGAGGTCGGCGCCGTTTCGGTGAAGGCCACGACGGTGGAGGGGATGGGATCAATCGGGCGGCGCGAGGGCATCTCGGCCTTCGCCGTGGCGACCGTCACGGACGGTCATTGAACGGGGAAAAGCGTTTTGCGGTCGACGGGCCGCGACACCGGGTGGATATCATGCAGTTTCACAACACCTTGACGCGGCGCAAAGAGGAGTTCACCCCCCTGGACGGACGGTGCGTGCGGCTCTACACCTGTGGTCCGACGGTCTACAACTTCGCCCACATCGGCAACTTCCGTGCCTACGTCTTTGAGGACCTGCTGCGCCGGGCCCTGCAACTGGCCGGCTTCGGCGTGCGGCAGGTGATGAACCTCACCGACATCGACGACAAGACCATCCGCGGCGCGCGCCAGACCGGCCAGGCCCTGGCCGCCTTCACGCGCCCCTTTGTGACCGCCTTCTTCGACGACCTGAAGACGCTGAACATCCAGCCGGCCGAGGTCTACCCGGCCGCCACCGACCACATTCCCGAGATGATCGCGCTGATCGAGCGGCTCTTCGCGCGCGGGCTGGCCTACCGGTCGGAGGACGGCTCAGTCTACTTCAGCGTGGCGCGTTTCCCGGCCTATGGCAGGTTGGCTCACCTGGACCTCAACGGCCTGCGGGCCGGTGCGCGCGTGGCCCAGGACGAATACGAGAAGGAGAGCGTTGGCGACTTTGCGCTCTGGAAGGCCTGGGATGCCGAGGATGGCGACGTGGGCTGGGACTCGCCCTGGGGGCGCGGACGTCCCGGCTGGCACATCGAGTGTTCCGCCATGGGCATGAAGTATCTGGGCGAGACCTTCGACCTTCATACTGGCGGTATTGACAACCTCTTCCCGCATCATGAGAACGAGGTCGCGCAGTCAGAAGGCGCCACCGGGCAGACGTTTGTCCGCACCTGGCTGCACTGCGCCCACCTGCGAGTCAACGGCGAGAAGATGTCCAAGTCGCTGGGCAACTTCTTCACCCTCCGCGACTTGCTGGCCAAGGGCTACACCGGCCGCGAAATCCGCTACGTGCTGCTCAACGGCCACTACCGCCAGAGCCTCAACTTCACCTTCGAAGCGCTCGAGGCAGCGCGGTCGGCGCTGGCGCGGGTCGATTCCTTTGCCGACCAGCTTGCGACGCAGGCCGCCGGCCAGGCGGCCGGTACCCTGCCGGAGTGGGCTGGCCAGGCCGAGGCGGCCTTCCGGGCCGCCGTGTTCGACGACCTCAACCTGCCGGAGGCCCTGGCGGCCCTTTTCGCGCTGGTGCGCGAGGGCAACACCCGGCTGCAGCAGGGCGCGCTCGAGCCAGCCGCGGCCGCGGCCGTGCGGACGCTGCTGCTGGGACCGATTGACAGCGTGCTGGGTGTGCTGGCCTTCGGGCGCGCGTCTCAGGACGCGGTGCCGGAGGAGATCGCCCGGCTGGCGGCCGACCGGGTCGCGGCCCGGGCCCGCCGCGATTGGACCGAGTCGGACCGCCTCCGCGATCTGCTGTCCAGCCAGGGTTGGGAAGTGCGCGATTCCAAGGAGGGTCAGCGGTTGCGCCGGCTGTGAGCCTGCGCCGCCGCGGCGAGAAGCTATGCCTGGTGTGTTCATCACCTTTGAAGGCCCAGAAGGCAGCGGCAAGTCCACTCACCTGCGGCGGCTCGCCCAGCGGCTCAAAACGTTAGGGCTGCCGGTGCTCACGACCCGTGAGCCGGGCGGCACCCCGACCGGAGAGGCCATCCGCGCCCTACTGCAGCACGACGGCGCCGGCGAGGCGCCCGTTGACCGCGCCGAGGTGCTCCTGTTTTGCGCCAGCCGCGCACAACTGGTGGAACGCGTGATTGCCCCTGCCTTGGAGCAAGGCACATGGGTGCTGTGCGATCGCTTTTCCGACTCGACCCTGGCCTACCAAGGATACGGTCGAGGCTTCGACCTCGACACGCTGGGCGCGCTGAATGCTTTCGCCACCGGCGGCTGCAAACCTGACCTCACGCTGCTGTTGGATGTCGGCGCCGCGGCCGGGCTTCAGCGCGTGGCGGCGCGTAACGCGGCCCGGGCGGCGGGCGCCGACCGGATCGAGCGCGAGGCGCAGACGTTCCATGAGCGCCTGCGCCACGGTTTTCTCGACCTGGCCCGGGCTGAGCCCGCGCGCTACCGCGTGATCGGCAGCGACCAGCCCGTGGTGGTCGTGGCGGACGCGGTCTGGGCCGCCGTGACAACGCGCTTCGCGGACCGCCTGCCGGCGGCGGCGACCGCAGGGTAGGGGGCGCGTGGGATGGACTGCGACACTGCCTTTGACCTGTTGAAGCACGCCTTCCGTCACGGCCGGACGGCCCACGCCTACCTGCTCGCAGGTGCGCCACGCGGAGCCGCCGGTGATCTGGCGGTGCGCGTGCTGCAACTGGTCGCCTGCGCACAACCCGACGGCCCATGTGGGATGTGCGACGCCTGCCGCCAGGTGCGCGAGCACACCTGGCCCGACAGCATCTGGATCCAGCCCGAGAAGAAGTCGCGGGTCATCGCCATCAAGCAGATCCGCGAGGAGTTGCTGCCTCGCATCGACCAGACCTCATTCGGCGGCGGATGGAAGGCCGCGGTTCTGTTGGGCGCGGACCGCCTGACCGAGGAGGCCGCCAACGCCTTTCTCAAGACGCTGGAGGAACCGCCGCCGCAGACGCTCTTTCTCCTGCTCAGCGACAGTCCGCAATTTCTGCTGCCGACTGTGCTCTCGCGCTGCCAGCGGCTCGATGTCAGCGATCGCGCCCCCAAGCTGTCCGAGGCCTGGCGCACGCGCGTGCTCGACGTGCTGGCCGGGCCGGCCTGGACCGGCCCAACCGGTGCCATGGCGGCGGCCGGCCGCGTGCAGGCGGTGCTCGCCGAGGTGCTCGAAGACGCCGAGGCCAAGGTGGCGGCCGAAGCTGAAGCCGAGACGGATTTGGTCGATGAGGACGACGCGGTGTATGCCGCGCGCGTATCTGCCCGGTACCGCGAGTCCCGGATGGGCGTGCTGGAGTGCCTGCTTGGTTGGTACCGCGATCTGCTGGTCTTGCGTTCCGGCGGCGCGCCCGAACTGGTGGCCAACGCCGCCTACCTGACGGTCCTGCAGGCGCGGGCGGCCAAACTCACGCTGGCCCAGGCGCTGGCCAACGTCGACGGCATCGAGGAGCTGAACCGTCAGCTCGATCGCTCCCTCCCGGAGCCTTCGCTGCTGGCCTACTGGCTCGACCGCCTTGCCAGCGGCGCGTAAGGCCTAGCGTGGCCTGCTGTGACTCTCAGCCGCGCAGTGGGCTCCAGCACCCCCTCAGGTTGCCGGCGTCTTGCGTCGCAGGTTCCGGGGGGTGGCGGTGCGCTTAGCCCCCGGGTACGGTCTGGCCTCCCGCCGGGATGCGACCACCCGCTTCACCTGGTGCCCCAGTGGCGCACGTCGGCCCGACGTGCGTCCCCGGGGTGAGCCGGCGCCCGACGCCGCTCGCCCTACGTTCCCTCGCGGCTACTAAGCCGCTGCAACTGCTCATCGAGCCATTCCAGCATCCCACCGCCGTGCAGCGGCGAGTCGTGGTCGCCGCCTTCGATTTCCAGGTACGTCGCCTGTGGCTTGCCGGAAAGACGCTGCCAGAGTTCGCGGGACTGTTCCACGGGCACGACGCCGTCGGCGGTGGCGTGCGCGAGCAGCAACGGCATGGAGAGCCGGTCCGCGTGTCGGGCAACGCGGCGTCCGGCATAGCGCCCTGGTACCTGGTCCGGCCGACCGCCATAGGCGGACTCGATTGCTGTGCGGATCTCATCGCGGACTCCCCCAGGATGCGAACCGCACCACTCATGGTACGCGGGCAAGTCCGTCACAGGGCACAGCGCCGCTACCATCGAGACGTCCTCGGGATGGCTCGTCGCGTAACTGAGGTTGCCGGTGGCGCCCATGGACCCGGAAAGGAAACAGAAGTCTTGCGCCCCATATTCCCGCCGTACGAGGTCCAGCAGCGCATGCAGGTCCGCCACGGCTTCGGGACACATCCAGGCGTTTCCTCTCAGGTTCGGCGACAGGACTCCCAGTCCCAGCTTCAGATAGTGTGCGAGCCAGTGCTTGCGAATGTCCGGCCGCGTATAGACCTGGTCGCCGGTAGACCCGTGCCCGTGGAGATGGACCACCCACGTCCGTCCTTCGCGGGGTTTCCGCACCAGTGTCCAGTCGTCCAGGCCGTCAACCACGCTCGTGTAAGTGAGACACGTGATCCCCGACGGCGCGTTTGGATGCTCCCATGGGTGCACCTCGCAACTCAGCATCTCACGCCTCTCCGTGTTTCATGAGCTCACGGTACGAGAGGCGCGGCGGGAGTGTCAAGGGGAAGGCTTGCCGGCCCCTGTTCTGCGAGAGTTGCCGCGAAGCC
>CAZZCT010000036.1:0-33868 GCA_964652365.1 uncultured Lentisphaerales bacterium | reverse complement strand
CCGCCGGCACGCGCACCGCCACGCTGAATTACACGGCTGCGGCCAGCAACAACTACGGCAATGCGCTCGAATACCGCTTCGCTTGGGGCGATGGCGGGACTTCCACCTGGGCCAGCGCGGCCACGCAGAGCCACGCCTGGCAGACGGCTGGGTTGTTCAACGTACGTGCACAGGCGCGCTCGGCCGTCACCCCGACGGTCACCTCGCCCTGGTCAGCGCCGCTGGCACTCACGATCACCAACACCATGATCGTGCGCCTGTCCGGCGTGCCGATCGCCTTCGGGATCGTCGTGACCAATACAATGGCGCACCGGACCCTGACGGTGCACAACGACGGCACCGGACCGCTGAACGTGACGGCCGTCAGCTTCGCGCCGTCGGCCGGTTATTCGGCCCAGCCGCAGGCCTTCACGGTGGCAGCCGGCAGCAGCAGCAACGTTGCGGTGGTCTTTCAACCGACGGCCATTGCCGCCTACAACGCCACGCTAACGGTACAAGCCGATCAGACATCGGGCAGCCCGACGGCCGCAGTTACGGGAACCGGCACCGACGTCGAGACGGTGACGCAACCGACGCTGACGGACAGTCCAGTGCGTGGCTTCGGCACCAACACCCAGTCGCTGACCTTCATTGCCACCGCCAGCAGTTCGTTCGGCAGTCCGGTCGAGTACCGTTTCGACTGGGGCGGCGGCGATGTCTCCGGCTGGGGTGCTGGCACGCTTACGCACGCCTGGGCCACGGTTGGCGTGCGTAGCGTGCTGGCGCAGGCCCGCAGCCAGACCGATCCGACCAAGACCTCGGCCTGGTCGGCGCCTTTGCAGATAGCGATCGTGTACGATCCCAACGTCACCTTTGCTGCCGGCGTACTCAACGGCAAGCCAGTCGGCGTGACGGTCTACATCCCGCCGGCCAACGGCACGCTGACGGGCGTTCCGACGCTGTCCTACGCCCCGCAGGGGTCAAGCGTCTACCAGCCGTTGAGTCTCGGGAGTGCTGGTGGAGGCAACTGGACCAATACGCTGCCGGCTCTGAATGCCGGGGCGCTCTCGTATCACATCACCTACACCTTGAGCGGCGTGACGGCGACCATCCGCTACCCGCAGACCGGCGAAAAGAGTTACACGGTTTCGTCGTCGTTGGGCGAGGTGCGCTTCACCGACTTCAGTGGCTGGTCCGCGGACCCGGCCTCTGCCTGGCCGCCGGATGTGGATAACCCCTATACGAACTGGTACCAGTTGGTGTCGGGCGGCAGTAGCCGCTGGTACGCGGGCGTCGGCACGGTGGTGACCTCGTGGGGTGGCGCAGCACCGGATGGCGGCACCAAGCCCTGCCTCTACCTGCGCAGCATGCAGGGCGCCTACCTGCTGTCGCCCTACTTGGCCGAGGGCGTCGGCACCCTCTACTTCACTTCAAGCATGCGGGCCGTCAACTACAGCGGTGCGATTGCGGTGCAGGTTTCAACCAACCTCACGACAGATGGCGAGTGGGTCACAGTGGCAGTCGTTGACTATCCGGCCAAGAGCTCGACCCCGCTCCACCAACGGGCTTCGCCCGTCGAGGTCAACCGACGTGACGTGCGCTACGTTCGAATTGTGCGTACGGATCGCAACACGAGCGATACGTCTGCGAACCTGATGAGCGGCGCGATCGTGATCGACAACGTGGCACTTTCTTACACGCCGGCCGACGTGCGCATCACCGAGGAACTGCGCAACCCTGGCTACCCGTCGCGCGACCAGGCTGTGAAGGTGCGGTGCGTCGTGACCGATGTCGACCCGTCTTTCCCGACCGTCAACCGTCGCGTCTCCGTCTACTACCAGTGGCAGAGCACGGCTGGCGCATGGAGTTCGACCAACGCGGTGCACCTGGGCGGCGGCCACTATGAAGGCGTGATCCCGCAGCGCGAAGCCGGCATCATGTACTACTACTTCCGGTGCGACTTCGACGGCTACTACTACAGCCGCGATCCGGACGGCACGGGCGGAGCCGGCGGCAGCGTGCAGCCGATCAACGTGGAGAATATGAGCCCCACCTTCCTGCCGGATATCGACGAGGACGTTGCCTCCCGCCCCGCGACATTCCTGAGCTATGGCATCCGCAGTTTCCGCTCCGATTGCAGCGAGTTCGTGCTCGACACGCAGCCGGCCTCGGCCACCGTGCCGATGGAGCTGGTGGGCGACTACACCTGGCAGGGAATCACCCTGGTGAACGCCATCACCAACCTGACCTGGCGGTTCAAGGGACTTCAAGGCTACGTCGATGACGCCACCGCGTTCGAGGCCACGCCGCGACAGTGGGGCGACAACGACCAGGATCTCCCGTACCCGCCGATCGCGGGCCATGCCGAACAGAACGCGACCAACGACATGCAGATGGTGCTCGAATACGAGGGTTTTCTCCTGTTCCGCTTCAACACGGTCAACCGCGACTACATCGTCAAGCGCGCGGTCTACCAGAACTTCGACTACTGGCAGGCCAGCCAATACTACTTCGAGGAGAGCCTGGGCCTCTACGCGGTCAAGTCCTTCACGAACGACTTCAACGTCTGGCCGCAGGATATCTACACGCTCGACCAGTCCCGCCGCGAGGATTTCAGCTACGAGGCGCTGGATTCCGGCTATGAGACCGTGCCCACGGCCACCACCTTCGGTTGGACGATCGACGATGCCAGGGTAATCGACGAGCGCAATCCGACCACCGCAGGAACGGCCAACAAGGCCCTGCAGCTAAGCGAGACCAGTGGCGGATGCGTCGGCAACAGCGGGCTTTCGCTCACCGAAGGCGTCCAGAGCTTCACCTACCGCAGCCGCGCCACGCTTAACGACACCTACTACGCCCTTAACACGCAGGGCTTCGCGTGGGGTCTGCCGCAGACGGTCATCGCCAAGATGAAGGCATCGGAGATCTCGCCGGCCAAAGCCTATCTCTCGACCATCGTCTGTTACCAGCCGGTCTTCCAGTCGATCGGCACCTTCTACGAAGTGCGGCTGATTCAGGACTCGGATCCGTCAACCGCCAGCGTCGACGACGAATTGCGTATCGCCGTCTACCGCTGGACTGAAGGTGTTCCCGCCGAGGTCGCGCGAACCGGTGGCGCCGCGGCTAACTTCCTCGGCAACCTAATCGCGCTGGACAAGACCGTCGTGGTGGACGTCTCAAAGGATGCCGGCAACACCTACGTCGAACTGGCCGTGAATATTGATAATCGGGGTGCGGTCAACTTCCGTGACACCAGTGCCAACCGCATCTCATCGGGAGGTTCGGTCGGTTTTCTGACCTTCGATGCCGTGCCGCAGATTTCGTCGTTGAAGGTGTTTAGTGGGGCGACACAGCTACTGCCTGAGATCACCGATTTCGGCACTGTGACCACGGCGCACTGGTACTGGGGTGGCAAGCGCCGCGACGCGCCCACGCTGAATCGCTGGAGCGTGGCGGCCGGCAAGCTCACGCGCGTCGTGCCGACGCAGACCCTGGCGATTTACGCCGCGCCGGCCAATGGACTGAGCGTGCCGGACTACTCCAAGTTCGTCGTCAAGCATTCGGGGATCACGGTGCAGTCGCTGACTTACGCTCCTCAGACCGAGTCATTCAAACGTTGGGACGAGACCTTCGTGCAGATTCGCTGCACTGGCGGCGACGTGCCGGTGGTCTTGGATGACCCGGCCCTGACGCCGTGGCGAGCCGTGACCCGTAACTACAACAACGCCGAGCCAGCGTCTTACCAAGGCGTGACCTACGACGACTGGAGCGATTGGGACACCCAGCAGTACCGCTGGCTGCGCGATGAGTTGGGTTGGGCCGTACTCGAGGGCTGGGTTACCTCCGGCGGCCCGACCGGCAACGAGGTTCAGTTTGACCGGTCGCGCGCCAACACCAACATGGTGCAGGCTCTCGTGACGCCGGTACTGACCAATGGCATCGGGTCCATCGCCTTCGACTATCGCACCAGCGGCGGCAGCGTCACGTTCGGCATCGAGCGCAGCGTCCAGGGCGACCCGAGTAGCTACGTAACCGTGACCAATATCACCGTGGCCACGCCCACGGCCACGCCCGTCAGCTTCTACCAGTCGGTCCGGCTCAACTTCACCGGCCGCATCCGCGTGCGAGTGCTGGAGTCGACCTCGATCAACGGTGTGCTCAAGCTGGATGGCTTACTGGCGCGCGACTACCCGCCACGTGACGACACCACCTGGCAGGCTTACAACACCCTGATCACCAGCCTGCAGACCAGTCGGGCCTTCGAGCCGACGGCGCTGACTCACCAGACCTGCTACCTGAACAACAGCCCGCGGAATGGGGTGGCGAGCGCCGAACTGCTGGATGAGCACCAGCCTTTCGTGCAGACGCCCAAGGTCGGCACGGGCATCGGCGAAATCGCCTTCTGGTACCGGGCATGGACGCCTGGCCAGACTGGACGACTGGAGCTGCGCGTGGCTCCTGACCAGGATACGCCCGAGCCGTGGACCTTCCTGACCAACCTGACGGTCACCAGCGGCAACTACCAGTATTTCCGGGTCGAGCCGTACGATCTGCAGAATAAGGTGCTGCGTATCTACTCATCCACGAATGCCGGCATGGACCGTGTCTGTATCGACAACGTGCTGATGACCGAACCGGTGCGCGCCGGCTACGAGTTCCGCACTGTGAGCATCACGCCGACGCAGCCTCTGGAAGGGGTTGCGGTCGAGGTCGAAGCCGAGATCGGCCGTTTCGTGATGAACCCGGTGGGCATCCGGGTGTTCCTCAGCTACCACGCGGGCGTCACCCCGTGGGGCTACACCAACTGGTGGACTCAGGGCGATACGTCGGGCAGCCACAAGATCGAACTGGAGCAGGTGGGCGAGCGGCTCTACCGGACACCGACCGGGGCTCAGATTCCGGCCTTCCCGATCGATGCGGTCGTGCAGTACGTTGTATGGGGCACGCACAACACCCTGGTGGGAACGCCTATCTTCCAGGAGAGCGGCACATTCACCTCACCGGCCTGGTATGCACCGCGCAACCTGAGCACGGAGTATGCGGCCCAGGGCTGGTCGCCCTATTACTTCGTCTATTCCTGCGCGCCGGGCGCGGCCTGGATCAACGAGTTCAATTACCGGCGCGTGACGGGCGAGGATACGAACGAGTACGTGGAAGTGGTCGGGCCCTCTGGAGTCTCGCTGGCCGGCTGGCGGATCGACCTGGTGCGTTACACCGACTACGGAGTGTCGGACACCTGCACGGTGGCGCCTGGCTTCCGCCTGCCTGACCCGACTGGCATCGGCTGGGGCTTCTTCCTGTGGGGTGATGCGCAGGTGCGCAACGTCACGCAGGTCTTCAGCGTGCAGCCGAACGTCCAGAACATCCCGCAGAACGGCGGCATCCGGTTGGTGCGCAGCATGGGCGCGATCGAACACCGCATCTGCTACGGCGCGTCGGCCATCGCGATGACAAACAGCCCCCATTACTATGAGTACGTCGGCACGAAGAGCGCCTTCCGCGCGGCGCCGATGCACTTGGAGGACAAGGAGAATGGCGGGAGCGAGCACGCCGACTTCAAGTGGATTCAGCCATCCGGTGGCCTCTACACGCCGGGCGCCGTCAACCGCGATCAGACGCTCGAGCCGAATGTGGCGCCGGTCGTGTTCTTCTCGATCTTCTCGGTTGTTGAGCCGAACGGATCGCAGAATGTCACCATTCCGCCCGCGGGGATCCAAATCGCACGCGGCGGGGCGACATCGATCGTCTACACCGCTGACAGCTGGTACCGCATTGGCAACCTCGCAACCAACGGGGTGACCGTGGCGGCCGCATCCAACCAGGTCAGCTACCTCTGGAGCGTGGCGGACGTGCAGAACAACCTCAGCAACCACGTTGCTTTCGCGCTGGCGCCGGCCTACCAGACCAGCGGTATTCCAGACAGCGACATGGCCGCCTGGTTGAAGAGCAAGAGCGCGACAGAGGGGTCTGATACCGACGGTTACGGCCTGTCCGTCGAGTACGGGCTGAATCTGAATCCGGTGGCGAATGACGCGCTGACGGTTACCATCCAGCGCTTCTTTATCCGCCCGGATGGCAAACCGCAGGTGGACTTCACGGTCATGAACGGAGCCACCGCGCTGACCAGTGTGCAGTCGCCGGTCCAAGCCAGCAGCTTCTTCGAGGTCCGCTCGTCGCCCTCGCTGGCTAGTCCGGGCTGGGATCCGGTCCCCGGCACGCCGGTTTACAGCAGTGGCGACGGTCGCTGGATCTGGGTCTCAGATGCGGTGCCCGCAGGCGACCCGTACTACCGGGTTGTGATCGAAAATCCGTAGCTTCGCAGCTCGCTCAGGAGCGTACAACGACTCGCGCGCCACGCAAGACCGTTGTACGTTCCAGAGCGGCTGCGGTCCGGGATCCCCGCAAATTCCCGGACCGCAGCCGCGTTCTTCCCCGCGCGTCGGGCGTTCGCAGGCACCGATTTTCCGCCGCTTCCGGATAGCGACCTGCGGCTTTTCGCGGCCACTTCCCATACGTCTAGCCGGCACGCACGCGTCTGCATTCCATGTCTGTCACGGCGCGCAGGGTTGCTGGATGGCATGACGGCTGCTATACTCCCTCGCACAAACAGCGGCAGAGTCGGGCCCATCGGACCTCGGACCGGCACGGCGTCGCGTAAAGGGAAGCAAATGAGAACATCCGTGAAGACTTGGATGGTCGTGGTGGCGCCTCTGCTGGCGCTTACGGGCGTGGTCTGCAGTGCGCAGGCGGCAGGCGATGCAGCTCCGGTGGCGCCCAGCGCGGTCAAGCCGGCTGACAAAGTGGCCTGGATGAACGATTTCGAGGCCGCCAAGGCCAAGGCTAAAGAGACCGGGCGCGCCATACTGGCAGACTTCTCCGGCTCCGACTGGTGCGGTTGGTGCATCAAGCTCGATCAGGAGGTCTTCAGTCAGCCGGCGTTCCAGACCTACGCAACCGAGAACCTGGTGCTATTCCTGGCAGATTTTCCCCGCCGCAGCAAGCTTCCCGAGACGACGGCGAAACAGAATGAGGCACTGATGGAACGCTATCAGGTCGAAGGCTTCCCCACCGTGCTGCTGCTTTCGGCCAAGGGCGAGGTGCTCGGGCGCACCGGCTACCGCAAGGGCGGCGCAGCAGGCTACGTACAGCACTTGCGCGAGCTGGAAAGCAAGGCGCCGAAGGCTGTGCCCTGACCAGCAGGTGGCGTATCCAATGGGTGTTTCGCGGCGAGGATGACTGCAACGATGCATGCTGAACTAGTAGCGGGTGTTCACTGGACCGGATTCCTGGACTGGGCGGTACGCGACTTTCACGGCTACCGTACGGAACGCGGTTCCACGTACAACGCCTACCTCGTGTGCGACACCCAGACCGCGTTGATCGACACGGTGAAGGCGCCTTACGGTCCCGAACTGCTGGCGCGTGCGGCGCGGGTGGTGAGCCTCGATCAGATCAACTACGTGGTCTGCAACCACGCCGAGCCGGATCACTCCGGGGCGATGCCCGAGGTTTTGGCCGCGTGTCCGAATGCGGTGGTCGTCTGCAACGCGAAGTGCCGCGAGGCGCTTGGGCGTCATTTCGACACCACGGCCTGGCGCTTCCGAATCGTCAAGGATGGCGAGACGCTGTCGCTCGGGACGCGGACGCTGCAGTTTTTCGACACGCCGATGGTTCACTGGCCAGAGTCCATGGCGACCTATCTCGTTGAAGCGCAGATTCTGTTTTCGATGGATGCCTTCGGGCAACACGTGGCCACCGCCCGAAGGTTTGACGACGAACTGCCGGTGGATCTCATCCTGGCCGAGGCCAAGACCTATTACGCCAACATTGTGATGCCCTACGGCCGCCAGGTGCAGGCCACGCTGAAGCGTCTTACGGCCCTGCCCATCCGGATGGTGGCGCCCAGCCATGGCGTCATCTGGCGCAGCCACATCGGCCGCATCCTATCCGCATACAATGAGTGGGCTGTCTGCAAGCCGGCCGCCAAGGTGGTGGTCTTCTTCTCGACCATGTGGGGCAGCACGCGGCAGATGGCCGAATCCATCGCCAACGGGGCGATGGCGGGATCGGTGGATGTGCGACTGCTCGATCTCGCGGCCGTGCATGACACCGACTTGGTTCCGGAAATCATGGACTGCGCCTGCCTGGCGGCGGGCACCGCCACGCTCAACATGGGGATGATGCCGCGCATGGCCGCTGCCTTGACTTATCTGCGTGGTCTGCGGCCGACCGGGAAGGCCGGCGTGGCGTTCGGCTCATTTGGCTGGGCGTCCAAAAGCATGGACGACGTGCAGGCCACATTCGCCGACATGCAGGTGAAGGCGCTCGAACCCGCGCTGACCGTCAAGTACCGGCCGGATCGAGCCGTGCTCGATCAGTGCCGCGCCTTGGGCGGCCGCCTGGCAGACTATGCGCGCACGACGGGGGCCTGAGGCCGGTCGTCGGTGTGCTGCCCCGGCTAACGGGTTCGTTGGATTGATTGGGAGCGCCCCACAGGGCCGATGGTCGGTCACGTGGTGGCCTCTGGAGCAAGGAAAGGTGGCAACTGATGATCAGCAAGAAGATGGCGGCGGCGATCAATGCGCAGATTAACCGCGAACTGTATTCGGCATATCTCTATTGGGCCATGTCCGCCGACGCCATGGACAAGGGGTTCAAGGGTGCCGCGAACTGGTTCGCGGTGCAGTTCAAGGAGGAGCAGGAACACGCTTTCCGCTTTGCGAAGTACCTGGAGGAACAGGGCAGCAAGGTTGAACTCGCTGCGATCAGCGCCCCCCCCGCCGCGTGGGCGGATCTACAGGCCATGTTCAAGAACACGCTTGAGCACGAGAAGACCGTGACGGCCGCGATCAACGGGCTCATGTCGCTGGCGGTCGACGAGAAGGACTTCGCCACGCAGGGCGCCTTGCAGTGGTTCATCAACGAGCAGGTTGAGGAGGAAGCCAACGACAAGGACATTCTCTGGATGCTCGAGATGGCCGACAAGTCGCGCGGCGCGCTCTTCATGGTCGACAAGACCTTGGGTAAGCGCGGCAAGGCGAGCTGAAGACCGCGCCGCCGCATCGGCGGGCCGCGGATCCTTGGGCCGTGGGGCCTGACCGTCCGCGTGCCCGTTCGGAAGCGGGCCGGACGGAGGGTACCATGCGCATCAGGGCTGTGATTCTGGGTCTGTGGCTGGTGGCGCTCGGGAGCGCGCGCGCCACCGCCCCCTTTGCCGTCACGACGGCGCTTGATCGCGTCACGCAGGGATGGCAGGTGCGCGTGGGTGTCGAGATGCCGGCCCGGCATTACCTGTTTGCGGATGCGTTCCGCGTGTCTGTGTCCGGTGGCCGCCTGGAGAGCCGCCACAGCCCGCCGACCGTGCTCAAGCCAGACCCGGAGCAGGGTGGCGAGCGGGCGGTCTACGAACGTTCGTTTGAGGCGGTCTATGCGCTGCACGACTGGGATGGGGATGAACGGCAGCCGCTCGACCTGACCGTGGATTACCAGGGTTGCAACGACAACCTGTGTTTCCTGCCGCGTCGCGTGACGTTCAGGCTGACGGGCGCGGGTCTGCCGGCGTCACCCGTCACGGCGCCGCCATCGGGCGTCGCCCGGGACGGCAGTCCCTGGACGGGCGGCTGGCGCGTGCAGGCGCATGCAGCCGGGTTTCTGGATGTCCCCGCGTTTCTGGCGCTGCTCGACCGCGCCGAAGGACGGGACGCGGGTGCGGCACCGGCCGGCGGTCTGCGCGGCTTCGTGGCCGATCCCCAAGCCTTCCTGCAGCGGCATGGCGTGGTGTGGACCATTCTGCTGGTGCTGCTGGGCGGCCTGCTGCTCAACCTCACGCCCTGTGTCCTGCCCCTGATTCCGATCAACCTGGGGCTGATCGGGGCCGGCGCGCAGGCCGGGTCGCGCGCGCGCGGCCTGTTGTTTGGAACGGCTTACGGGTGTGGGATTGCGCTGGTCTATGGGCTGCTTGGCCTGGCCGTGCTTCTCAGTGGAAGCTTCTTCGGCACCATCCAGTCGTCGCCGTGGTTCAACCTGGCGATTGCCGTGGTCTTCGTGCTGCTCGCGCTCGCGCTCTTCGACGTGTTTCTGATTGATTTGACGCGCTTCCAGCGCGCCGGCGCCGGAGGTCGCGGCCTGGCGGCGGCCCTGACGGCCGGCGGCATCTCGGCCCTGCTGGCCGGCGCGTGCGTGGCGCCCGTGGTCCTGGCGGTGCTGCTGCTCGCGGGCAGCCTCTACGCGGCCGGCGTTGGCGTGGCGCTAGCCCTGCCATTTCTGCTGGGCGTCGGGATGGCGCTGCCCTGGCCGCTGGCCGGCGCGGGACTGGCCTTCCTGCCCAAGCCCGGCGCCTGGATGTCCTGGATCAAGTACGGTTTCGGTGTGGTGGTGGTGCTCTTCGGCCTGCACTATGGGCGGCTCGCATGGAAGGGCTTCGGGGAGCGCCGCGCCGCCGCGCCGGACTCGATCGCGGCTGGAGATATTGAGGCCTGGCAGGAGCAGTTGCGGCAGGCTGCGGCGGAGGGGCGCCCGGTATTGGTGGATTTCTGGGCCACGTGGTGCAAGAGCTGCCACGGCATGGACCGCACGACGCTGGCCGATCCGGTCGTCCGGCAGCGCCTGGCCCGCTACCGGATCGTTAAGGTGCAGGCCGAGAAGCCGGGACAATCGCCGGCGCGCGAGATGCTGGAGGCGATGCAAGCGGCCGGCCTGCCAGCCTTTGCGGTCCTGGTTGCTGAGGAGCGATGAACGATGGCAGCGGACCGCCCTGTTACGTTTGTGATTGTCGGCGCCTCGGGTGATCTGGCGACGCGCAAGATCTACCCTGCGTTGTTCGCGCTCGACGCGCGCGGTCTCCTGCCGCCCAACTGCCAGATCTGCGGCTATGGCCGCACCGCGATGACCTCCGAGGCGCTGCGGGTACGCCTGGCCCCGCGTCTGGTGTGCGACGACCTGGACGCCCGCACCTGCAGCCTCGGGCAGTCCTCCTTTCTGGAGCGCTGCCACTACGTCGCCGGCGACTACACCGGCGCGGGGTTTCAGGGGCTTGTCGGCGAGTTGCAGCGCCTCGAAGGGCCGATCCCCGCCCCGCGGATCTTCTACCTCGCTATCCCGCCGACCGTCTTCCCCGACGTGGTCACGGCGATCGGTGCGGCCGGACTGGCCTCCTGTAGCACCTGCGATCCGTGGGCGCGCGTGGTCATCGAGAAGCCTTTTGGCCGCGACCGCACCAGCTCCGACGTCCTGACGCGCGAGGTCCGGCGGGTCTTCGACGAGTCTCAGACCTACCGGATCGACCACTACCTGGGCAAGGAGGTCATCCAGGATCTGATGGTATTGCGATTCGCCAACACGATCCTCGAGCCGATCTGGAACCGGCAGTACGTGCGCCACGTGCACGTGGCCTGGTCCGAGGATCTGGCACTGGAGGGGCGCGCCGGCTACTTTGATAGCTTTGGCATCCTGCGGGACGTGATGCAGAACCACCTCACGCAGATCCTGGCGCTGATTGCCATGGAGAGTCCCTGGGAGCCCAGCGCGGGCTTTGTGCAGGACGAGAAGGTCCGCCTGCTGCGGCAAGTGCCGCCGCTGAAACTCGAGAACCTGGTCGTGGGACAGTATGTTGAGGGGCACTGCGTCGGGCAGCGCCGACCGGGCTACCGCGATGAGCCTGGCGTGCCGCCGGACTCGCGCACGCCGACCTACGCGGCGGCGGTTCTGGAGGTCAAGAGCCCGCGCTGGCGCGGGGTGCCGTTCCTGCTGAGCGCCGGCAAGGGACTGGGCAGTCGACACACCGAGATCCGCGTGCATTTCCGCACGCCCGACAACGATTGGTACCGGCGGCTGACGGGCCAGGCCGGCGTGACGCGTGAGGCGGGGGCAAGCCCGGTGGTCGGACTGACGCCCAACGAGGTCGTCATCCGTGTGCAGCCCGAGGAGCAGATCTTCGTCAGCATCGTCAACAAGATCCCCGGTTTGGGGCTGCGACTGGGCAACGCGCGACTTGATCTGCGTTACGGCGAGACCTATCGCCAGACGCGCATTGCCGACGCCTACGAGAACCTGCTGTTGGATGTTGTGCGCGGCGACCGCAGCCTGTTCATCCGCGACGACGAGCTCGAGGCGGCTTGGGATGTCTTCACGCCCGCGCTGCAGGCGCTTGAGGTTGAGCGTATCGTCCCGCATTCCTATGCCTTTGGCAGTGCGGGGCCCGACGCGGTGGATGCCCTCGCGGCGCGTTTCGGCATCGAGGATGCCCGTTTCGCCTAGCCTTCCGGGCAAGATCTCCGTGGGGCATTGGTCCCCGTGGAAGTGAGTCCGCCAGGCCGAGAGCGCCCGCCGGGCTACCTCCGTGCTTTACATTTCGGCCGGCCTGTCGCTACGCTCTCGACCTACAGCCGGCTGGCTGGCTTGCCTGCAAGGAGAATTGCGCACATGGATGCACGCGTTTTGGTCACCGGCGGCAGCGGATTCCTAGGCATCAACCTCGTGCGGCATCTGCTGGCCCAGGGCGTTGGCCATGTGCGCGTGCTGGACGTCGCCCCGTTCGACTACCCTGAGCGCGATCGCGTCGATGTGCAGGCGGGCGACATTCGCGACCCGGTGGCCGTGGCCCGGGCCATGCAGGGCGTCCACTGGGTGGTTCATACGGCCGCGGCCCTGCCGCTCTACACGGCGCAGGACATCATGACTACGGAGGTGGACGGCACGCGCAACCTGCTGGCCGCTGCCGTGGCGGCCGGTGTCGAACGCTTCGTGCACGTTTCGTCGACCGCCGTCTACGGCATTCCTGACCATCACCCGCTGCTGGAGACCGATCGGCTGGAGGGTGTCGGTCCCTACGGTCAGGCCAAGATCGATGCGGAGGCGGTCTGCCAGAGCTTCCGTGCCCAAGGCCTGTGCGTGCCGATTCTGCGGCCGAAGTCGTTCATCGGCCCCGAACGGCTGGGGGTCTTCGCGCTGTTCTACGACTGGGCCCGCGATGGACGTCACTTCCCGATGATCGGCAATGGCCGCAATCGCTACCAACTGCTGGATGTGGCCGACCTCTGCGCAGCGATCTGGCTCTGTCTGACGCTCGACCGCGATCGGGTCAACGACACGTTCAACATCGGCGCCCGCGAGTTCACCACCATGCGCGAGGACTACCAGGCCGTTTTGGACCACGCCGGGCATGGCCGGCACATCATCGGATTCCCGGCGCGGCCGGTGATCTGGGCGCTGCGTCTGCTGGAGGCGCTGCACCTCTCGCCGCTCTACAAATGGGTCTATGAGACGGCCTGCGAGGACTCGTTCGTGAGCATTGAGAAGGCCGAGCGCGTCCTGGGGTTCAACCCCCGCTTCTCCAACAAGCAAGCCCTGGTGCGGAACTTCCAGTGGTACCTGGACAACGTCGAGAGTTTCCGCCACGCCACCGGCATTTCGCACCGTGTCCCGTGGAAGCAGGGGGCGCTCGGCGTGATTAAACGGTTCTTCTAGGCCAATGCGGCGCTTCGCCCGCAACCCACATGAACCGCCAAGGCGCCAAGAACGCCAAGCAGTCACGATCTCCTTGGCGCTCTTGGCGTCTTGGCGGTTCGTTTTCTTGTTGTTCGTTGTAGGTCTCTCTGGACAAGGCGCTGAGGCCCTGCCGGACTTCCGGTCCGTGCAGCCCCCGGGACGCGCGAACCCCGCACAAAAGGAGCACGACCGCATGCACCCCCCAGACATTACGCCGGACTTGATCGCGCGGGTTCCCAAGAGCGACCTGCACGTGCATCTCGACGGCTCGCTGCGCCTGGGCACGCTGATCGAACTGGCACGCGCCCAAGGCGTGGTTCTCCCGAGCTACACGACCGACGGCCTGCGCGAACTGGTCTTCCGCGACCAGTACGCCTCGCTGGCCGAATACCTGCGCGGATTCGCCTGCACGGTGGCCGTGCTGCGCGAACCCGAGGCCATCGCGCGGGTGGCCTTCGAGTTGGCGGAGGATGCGATCGCCGAAGGCGTGCGTTACATGGAGGTGCGCTTCGCACCGCACCTGCACGTGTCGCGCAGCGAGGATGTGGCGGCGGTCTTGGGAGCCGTCAACGACGGGATGCGGCGCGCGGCCCGTGAACAGCACGCTCGGCCGGCCGTGGCCGCGGGCGACGACATGCCGTTCGCCTTTGGTCTGATCTGCTGCGCGATGCGCAACTTCGATGCCGGCATGAGCGAATACTATAGCCGGTTGATCGGCGTGCTGGCCGGTACGCCGCAGCGCGACCGCGTGGCATTGGCCTCACTCGAGACCGTGCGGGGAGCCGTGGATGCCCGCGACCGCCTGGGTCTGCCGATCGTGGGGTTCGACCTGGCGGGCGAGGAGGCCGGTTATCGGGCCGGTCATCACGTGGAAGCCTACCAGTTGGCCCACCGGCACTTCCTACGCAAGACCGTGCACGCCGGTGAGGCCTATGGTCCGGAATCGATCTACGAAGCCATTACGGCCTGCCATGCTGAGCGTATCGGCCATGGCACCTTTCTCTTTGCGCCGGAGCGGATCGTCTCGCCCCGGATCGTTGATCGCGCCGGCTACGTCGAGAAGCTGGTGGATTACATCGGCTTCGCGCGCATCACGCTGGAGGTCTGCCCGACCAGCAACCTCCAGACCACGCCCGAACTGCGCAGCCTGGCGGACCACCCGGTCCGGCAGATGATCGAACGCGCGCTCGCGGTCGCCATCGGCACCGACAATCGGCTAGTCTCAAACACCACGCTCTGCCGCGAACTGTCGCTCGTGGCGACCGAACTGCAGCTCGATTGGCCGGCCTTTCGGCGACTCGTGCTGGCCGGGTTCAAGGGCGCTTTCTTTCCGGGTCGGTACGGCGACAAGCGGGCCTTCGTCGAACAGGCAGCCCGACTGCTGGACCGGGCTGCCCGGCAGCCGGCGACCGGCGCGGCATAGGGCGTCGGCCGGCGCTCGGGACGCGGCTGGGACACGCGGCGCACCGCCGTGCCGCCGTGCGCTGGCTTGACGCCCATCCGGGCCTGTGGGATCATTCTGGACAGCTAATCTGTTCTTACGAGGAGATCCCCCGATGGAGTTGACCGAGAGCCAACAGCAGGCCGTGCGAGCCTGGGTCGCCGAGGGCGCCAACCTTTCCCAGATCCAGAAGCGTCTGCAGGCGGAGTTCGGCGTGGGCCTGACCTACATGGATGTGCGCTTGCTGGTGCTCGAACTGGGCGCCAAGCTGAAGGATAAGCCTGAACCCAAGCCACAGCCTCAGGCACCGGTTGCCGATGCGGACGCGGAAAGCTCGGACGAGGCGCCGTTGGACGACGCGTTGCCCGGCGCCGCCGGGGCGTCCAAGGTCAAGGTGAGCCTGGACCGTGTGGTGCAGGCGGGTGCATTGGTCAGCGGCGACGTTGTTTTCTCCGACGGCACCAAGGCCAAGTGGTCGCTCGACCAGTTCGGTCGCCTCGGGCTGAATCCGACCAAGCCGGGTTACCGCCCCACGCCGCAGGATGTGCAGGAGTTTCAGGTGCAACTGCGCGAACTGCTGGCCCAGCGTGGCTACGCCTAGATTTCTCGTTCCGAGAAATCTAAGAGTTTTCTAGCTGCAATTCCAGGACGCGAGTTTGAAGGTCTGGATGGTTTCTTCACGGCACGGCGTCGAGCACCGTGCTACGACCGCTCCGAGCGGCTCGCCGTAGGACGGTCCTCCGGGCCGTCCGTCCCGACGTGAACAGCTCTGTGCATCGACGAGTGAAACGGAGTCGCAACCATGACGATCGGATTTCTCGGGGCCGGCAAGATGGCGGAGGCGCTGCTGGCCGGTCTGCTGAAGGCGCGCGTGGCGCGGCCGGCCGACGTCATGGTCTGCGATGTGCTGCCCGCGCGCCGTGACGAGGTGGCGTCGCGCTACGGCGTGCGGGCCACGGACGCGCCGCTCGAGGTCGTGACCGCATGCCGGATCGTCGTACTGGCCGTCAAGCCGCAGGACCTCGAGGCTCTGCTGGCCGGTGTGGCCGCGCGCCTGACCCGGCGCCACCTGGTGGTCTCGATCGCTGCCGGCAAGAACCTGGCCTGGTTGCAGGCGCGGGTGGGTTCGGAGACGCGGCTTGTGCGCGTCATGCCGAACCTGGCCGTCATGGTCGGCGCTGGCATGAGCGTCTTCTGTCTGGGCTCACAGGCCACGGCGGGCGACCGCACCTGGGCCGAGAGGTTGTTGGGCTGTTCGGGTCGGGTGCTTGAGCTCGAGGAGCCGTGTTTTGATGCCGTGACGGCGCTGAGCGGCTCAGGACCGGCCTTCTTCGCCTACCTGCTGAACGCCCTGGCCGCGGCGGCAGCGGGCGAGGGTCTTCCTGCAGCTGCGGCGCGCCTGCTGGCCGAACAGACGATGTTGGGCGCCGCGCGTTACCTGCTCGAGACCGGACAGGACCCCCAGACCTTCATCCAGGCCGTGGCTTCACCCAAGGGAACGACGGCCGCCGGCCTGGCGGTGCTGGACGGCTCGACGATTGCCGCCATTCTGGGCGACACGATCCGCGCGGCTGCCCAGCGCAGCCGCGAGCTGAGCCAGTAGCGTCCGCGTGGAACTCAGGTGCAACGCCCCAGCTTCTTCCCGCCGCCTGATCCGGGCGGCCATAGCCCTTTTCGGTGCGGAACCCCGTCTTGCGATGTGCGCGACAGATCGGCTGCGCACCGAAAAGGGGCTCAATAGTCGCGCTGTTCGAGCTCGCGAATGCCGCGCCACAGGGGCCAGCCCGCCGCCACGCCGCAGACCAGCAACACCCACACCCAGGCGGCTGCCGCCCACAGGCGGAAGGGGGCCGGCGCCAGCGCGCCCAGCGAGCGCAGGTGATAGAGCACGCCGAAGGGTGCCAGCACAGCCACCACCACCAGCAGGCTCAACACCAGGTTGAGCGTGCCGCCGAATCCCGAGACGATCGCCGCCGGGTTGCGGTTCTGCAGGTCCAGGAAGATGGCCCCCAGGCCCATGGCCATGGCCACCAGCGTTGCGCTGAGCAGCACCATCAGCAGGGCAATTGCCAGGCCGGCGCCGGCCGGTGGCCGTAGCATCGTCACCGAGAGGGCCGTCACCGCCACGCTCACCACCAGCACGGCCGACAGCGACGCCAGGAGTTTCACAATCACGATGCGGCGGGGCGAAGCCGGCGACAGACCCAGCAGCCAGAAGCCCTGGCCTTCGAGGCTGAGTTGGGGGTAGACGAATCGGGCCGTCAGCGAACTCAGCACGGCCGACACGCTGAAGGCGTTGAGGAACGCCATGAAGTTGCGCCAGGCATCGTCGAGCAGGTGATAGCGCAGCGAACGCAGGTTGCCGAAATAGAGCGCCAGCAGACCGAAGAAGATGAAGGCCTGTGACCATTGCAACGGATCGCGCAGGAAGATCCGCACGTCCTTCATAATCAGGGCGCGCGCGTCGGGCGGCACGGGCAGCAGTCGGCGCAGGCCCGGCAGCAGGTAGGGCTGCCCCGAGGTTCGTCCGGATCCCGACACCCGCGCCCACGTGTCGAAAAAGATCCGCGCGCCCAGGGCTTCGACCGCGAGGCCAATGACCCCGGCGGTCGACGCCAGCAGCAGCCAGAACATGGCCCCGCGGGTCCAGGCGCCATCGCGCCAGGCCGTCAGCCCCTCCGACACCCAGTAGCCCGGGAGCAGGGGGTGCGTGGCCAGCCGCAGGCCGGGCACCAGGTTGTTCAGGTTCACCTGGTCGCGCAGGTTGACGTGGCCGGCGGCGCCCAGCAGCCAGGCCACGAAGCCGGCCGCCCCCGCCGCAGCACACCATCCGAGTGTGCGCCTCCAGATGCGTCGGGTGGGGTAGATGCGCGCCAGCAGCAACGCCAGCAGCAGGCCCAGGCCCGAGCAGCCGGCCAGGAGCGGGATCGAGAACAGCAGGGTCCAGAGCACAAAGAGCGGGTTGCCCCGTTCGAACCAGGTGAAAGCGCCGACGAACGGCAGCACGATGAAGACGTAGGCCCAGCTCGACAGGCGCGTGGTTTCCATCCACTTGGCCAGCGTCAACTCGGCCATTGAGACGGGGGACGTGAGCAGGAAGGCCACGTCTCCGGCGCGAAACAGCGAGCCATAGGCCGTGGCGGCCGCGGAGACGACCAGCATCAGCGTCATGCCGAGGAAGTAGAGCGCGAAGAGGCGGTTGAGCAGCATGACGCCGGCACCCCCCAGGGTGTTCAAGAACCGGAATCCGCCCGCGAAGAGCAGAAACAGGCCGCACTCGAACGCGATCGCGAAGGCGCCGATCACGAGCAGCTTCAGCAGCGGCTGGCTGCGCACGAGGCGGCCGGCGTTGCGCCATTCGCGCCGCCGCCGTTTGGCCAGGATCCAAAGCGCACCCATGTCCGACTCCTTACAGGCCGTTGGCGGCGCGGGGCGCCGGCACCGCGGCCAATGCCGGACGGCGTCCGGTAACGGCCAGGAACAGGGTTTCGAGATCGACCGCGGCGTGCAGCTGCAGCAGCTCGGTCAGCGTCCCGAGCGCCACCAGACGCCCCTCGTAGATCAGCCCGATCCGGTCGGCCACCTCCTCGGCCAGCGCCAGGATATGGGTCGTGAGGAAGACCGTGCGTCCGGCGCGCACGCGCTGACGCAGCAGGGCCTTGATCGTGCGGATCGTGTAGGGGTCCAGGCCGATCAGCGGTTCGTCGATGAACAGCACCGGCGGGTCGCGCAGCAGGGTGGCCGCATAAAGCAGGCGTTGCCGCATGCCGTGCGACAGGTCCTTGACCAGAATGGCGCGACTCTCCGCCAGGTCGAACGTCTCGAACAACTCGGCTCCGCGCCCGCGCAGCGTGGCCGGCGGCACGCCGTGCAGTTCGCCTGCGAACTCGAGGAACTCCGCCACGGTCAGACGGTCGTACAGGAAAGGCATGTCCGGGATGTAACCGATCCGCCGCTTGGCGCCCAACGGATCGCTCAGCACGTCGATGCCGTCGATCCAGGCGCGTCCCGCTGTGGGCCGCACGAGGCCGGTCAGCATCTTGATGGTCGTGGTCTTGCCCGCGCCGTTCGGCCCCAGAAAGCAGAAGAGCTCGCCGGCGGGCACCACCAGCGAGAGTTGATCGACCGCGGTGAGGGCGCCGTAGCGCTTGGTCAGATTCTCAAGGCGGATCATTCGGCCTCCTCCAGTTCGAGCTTCAGCCGGCCCACGATACGCAGGATGCCGACATGGTCGGCGATGTCACCCGAGGCAAAGGCCAGATGGGTGGGCCCCACCCAGTCGAGCCCCAGGGTGGGGTCGGTCTCGATCCAGTCGCCCACGAAGAAGGCCGGCCAGGCGTGGTAGTAAAACGCGTCGCGGTTCCAGACCAGGCCGGCCTTGGTGACGGCCGGGATGCCGGCGGCGCGGGCCAGGGCAACGGCCAGCACCGCGTGCTCGTTGCAGTCGCCACGGCGGGTCTCCAGCACTTCCAGCGCCGTGGGCAGTCCGATGCTGGTCTCCTTGCGCAGGTTGGCCGCGACCCAGGCGTGGATGGCGCGGGCCTGTGCCAGCGGGCTTGCCAGTCCGCGCGTGATCGCGGCTGCCTGGGCGCGGATCGCCGGCGCGTCGCTCGCCAGAGTCAGGGTGGCGGCCAAGGCGTGGGCGGGCGGATCTGCAACCCGACGGTATTCGTCCGGAGCCGCCGAGGATCGGGCTTCCAGCCGCAGGACCCCATCCGCCCCCATGACCGGATCCTGGCGGTTCGACCGCACCTGCTCGGGGTCCAGGGAAACTCCCAGCAGGCGGTAGCGGGCCCGGCGGGTGGCGCCTTCCGGCGCCGGCGTGCAGGGCACCGCCACCTGGCGGTACAGATCGACCGGGGTCGTACGACTGCGGGCAGAGCGCAGGGCGTTGAACGCCTCGGCCATGGTGCAGGCCTCGAGCGTCCACCCCAGGGCGGTTTCGGTCCGGCGCGTCAGCCCTTGGGCGTCGACCCAGCTAAGCGACTGTTGGCCCATGACCGAGGATGCCAGCACGGTAGTCAGCACGTTGGTGGGCCCGTCCGGGATGCGCTCGCGGCGCAAGGCCGACACGGTCAGGGGCGTGGTGGCGAGCGTCAGCGGGTCCAGGGTGTTGATGCGCACGGAGTCGCCGGGCTTGAGGGCGCGCAGGGTCGATTCGAGTGCCATCGCGCTCAGGACCGTGTCGTCGGGAATGCGGATGCTCCGGTCCTGATGCGTGGTGCGGGTGCGGATGGCTACGTCGAACAGGTCGGCCTTGCGGCGCTGGCCTTCGATGAACAGTTGCTGAGCCTTCGAGCGCAGCGCGAAACGGAAGCGTTGGAGCCGCTGCCAGGCGTCCAGGCTCACGTTCAGCTCGATGTCTACGGGCTGGTGTGAACCGGCCAGGTCGAGTTCGAGCTGCATCTCGTGGCGCACGCGGGTGAACTCGGCGGGGTTGTCGTCGCTGGTTTCGATCGACGCGTGACTGAAGCCGATCGGCTGTCCATCCACCAGCACCCGCATCCACTCGTCGCGCGCCAGCACGTCGCCGAGCAGGGCGCGGTAGCCGTGCAGCGTACGCGAGAAGAGGTGCGGGTAGGCTTCGGTGACGACCAGCCACGTGACCGTGGCCAGCCAGCCGGCGAGGATGGCGGCGCGGAAGACCTGGCGGCGAAGCTGAGGCGAGGTGTGCGACATGGTGTGGGGTGGCGCCTGCCCTTGACCATGGCAACACGCCTAACGCCAATTCTACTCCATTCGGGTACGCGCGACAATGCGGGTGCGCAGCCCCTGTTCTGCGAGAGTTGCCGCGAAGCCTGCCGCAGTTTCGTGCTCTCGACCATGCGCTGGCGGCTCGGCAGGAGCCTCGCCCTCCCAGAGCCCAGGTCAATGCAATGGTGCGGTCAGGGGCGGGAGGGCGAACGTCCTCGTGAGCCGTGATTGCACGGGCATGCGCACGTCGGAGAGGCAGGTTCGGCGGCAACTCTCGCAGTTTGAGGGCAGCTGGAGTTGCGCCCGCAGTGGGACGTGCTACAATCCGGGCATGGGTCGGCCGGTGCGGCGGCCCTGGAGGGTTGCGTGTCAGACGTGCTGATCATTCTGCCGGCGTATAACGAGGCTGCGAGTCTGCGGCACCTGCTGCCGGAACTGCGCCGTGATGTGCCGGAGGCGGATGTGCTGGTGGTGAGCGACGGGTCGGCCGACGCAACCGTCACGGTGGCCCGCCAGTTCGGCGCGTGCGTGCTGGACCTGCCCGTCAATCTGGGCGTCGGCGGCGCGGTCCAGGCCGGGTTCGCCTACGCTTTCGCGCGTGGCTATGCTTTCGCGGTGCGCGCCGATGCCGATGGCCAGCATCCGCCCGCCGAGATCGGCAAGCTGCTCGCGCCGGTGCGTGCGGGCGAAGTGGACGTTTCCAGCGGGTCACGCTTTCTGGGTTCCTCGACGATCGAGTCCACCTGGGTGCGCACGCTGGGCATCCGCTGCCTCTCACGCTTTCTGTCGTGGATCTGCCACGTGCGCGTGACCGACCCGACCTCGGGTTTCCAGGCGGTCAACCGCCTGGCCATGCACTTCTTCGCGCGCAGTTACCCGAGCGACTACCCCGAGCCGGAGGCCATCGCGTTGCTTCGTCGTCAGGGCTACACGTTTTGCGAGGTGGGGGTCCGGTTCCGTCCGCGCCTGGCCGGCGATTCGACCATCGGCGGCTGGGACACGCTCTATTTCGCCTTCAAGGTCTTCCTGGCGCTCTGCGTCGGGCGTGCGCGCCGGCTGGATAGCCGTCTCGACCGGCACCAACTGGTGGCGGGAGGCATCGCGTGAACGTATTCGCTTTGGCCGATCCGCTGCTGCGCGAGGAGGAGATCGTCCGCCTGACGACCGGCTGGGACCATGCGCTGGCGACCCGGCTGGTGGCCGGTGTGCTGGCGGCCATCCTGCTCGGCTGGGGTCTGTACGGTTTTTCCGCCCGGCGCGCGCGCGGTGTCCGGGTGGTGCAACTGCTGGCGGCGATCGCCCTCGCCGTCTTTGCCGCCCAGCCCCAGCGTGTTGTGAATGGCGCCATCTCGATCGACTACATCGTGCGCATCCGCGTGATCGTCTGCGTGCTGAGCGCAGGCGTGCTGGTGACCACGATCGAGGCGATCCGCCACGGCCGGCTGAGCGAGCGCTACGCGCTGCTGTGGATCGCGACCGTCGGTGTGTTGACCCTGGCGGCCGTCTACCCGCGCGTGGTGGCCCTGTTGCGAGCCTGCACCGGCATGGGCTATGCCACGGCCCTGGTGTGTGTGTTGTTCGGCTTCATGCTGCTGGTGCTCTTCCACTTCTCGATCTCGCTGTCCATCCTGCGGCAGGGGCAGGCGCGGCTGGCTCAGCGGGTCGCCCTGCTGGAAGCGCGGATCGAGCGGCTGGAGGAGCCCGGCCCGCGGCCGTCAGGATAGGATGCTCACGCTGAGGATCCGCAGGCGATGCGGCACGTCGGCCCGACGTGTGTCGCGGCGAGCACGGCTCACGGTGCGCCGTGACGGTGGATGACCACCGGGTCCCGTGGCACGGAAACGGCGAGTGCGGTTCGCATCGCGGATGCGCGCAACGGACTGTCGGCCGTCGCTGCGGGTGCGCCGCCACGGTCCGCCACGCCTACAGCCGCCCGGCGAAGACGTCGGCGATCACCACGCTGCCGGCTTCGGTTGGATGCAGCCCGTCCGGTCCGATCAGGACGGGGTCATCGCCGAAGGCCGAGTCCAGCGCCGCCACCGCGACGCCTTCGTCCGAGGCCATCTTGCGAATCAGGCCGTTTAAGGTCTTGACGGTGGGCTGCCAGGCGGCAAACCCCCCGTACATGGGCGTGAGGGTGCCCACCACCGGCACCGCTCCCGCCGCCTGGGCCTGCTGCACCATCGCGCGAAGGTTCTCGACCGTGGCATTCGGATCAACGTTGCCCGTCACATCGTTGGCGCCGAAGAGCAGAAACAAATGGCCGGGGTTGTAACTGGCCAAGCCGGAGCTGACCTGCCCGACGCCGTTTTCCGAGCGGGATCCGCCGACGCCCAGGTTGACCGTGGTCTTGCCGGTCATGCCGACCAGGATCTCCGGATAGCGATAGGACGCGGTGATGCTGTCGCCGCAGCAGACGATCAGATCGGGGTCGCCCGAACCGAAGTAGGCATTGCCACTGCCCTCGTCCTCCGATCCGCAACCGCACACGACGGCCAGACCGGTCGCCAACAACAGAGCCGCTGCCTCACGGAGCGTCACGCGCATGGAACCTCCCGGGTGCAACCAATCAGGGCCAGCGGAACATCACCACATTGGTGCGCTCGTAGACATTACGCGTATCATCGCGCGCCAGCCCGCTGACCATGAAGCCGTAGGAGGTGCCGGAGACCGGAACGAAGTCATTGAGCGGCGACTTCTTGATGTGGTCGCCGTTCACCGAGGACACGGCCTTGGTGGTCTGGCCGAACTTCAGCCACTCCCACGTGGCGGCATACCAGGTTCCGTCTTCCCAGACGAAGATCCATGGGTTGGCGTTCAGATCGTTCACTGCAGGCCAGACCTTGCTCTTGTTGTATGGCAAGTTGATCTGGTCGCCGGAGATGCTGATTCCCCCCAGCGAGCCCGTCTGCGCCCAGCCGGACACGTTGGCATGCAGCCAGACGACACCGGCGAAATCGGCCGGGACCTGGCCGGGCGAGGCGTTGCCGCCGGTGGTGCCGTCGGTGGTGCCATCGGTGGTGCCATCGGTTGCCGGCGGGGTCGTCGTCGTGCCGGGCCCCTCGGTTGCGGCGGGTGTCCCGTCCGCGTTCCAGTAGGCCTGGGGGTTGGAGTCATCGCTGGTCTCGCAGCCCGAGAAAAGCACCAGCGCGGCAGCCTGCAGGACCGCCAAGGATATCGCACGAATACGAACCATAATTGAACCCACTCCCTTTGTTTGCGCGTGCGCCCATTGTGGTCTTTTCAGGGCTGGTCCGTCAATGGCAGCGTGTCTGGGTCCCCAAAACAAACAATGTGCTTCTGCTGGCCGTGGCGGTCGGAATGGCACTAACCGGCATCGCGCAGCTCGCGTTGCAGGCGACGGGCTTCGGTCAGCGAAATGCGCTTGCGTTTGATCCGTCCATTCTCCCAGATCACCAGTGGCGTGTCGGTGAACGCGGCGACGATCCGCGCTTCCTTGGCCGCGCGCTGGAGTGCGGGCTCCGCGCCCAGAATGTCCGGATCCGTGACCTCGCGTTCCATCACGCCTTCTCCTCTTCCGCAACGAGAACCGGGGCGGCGCCCGAGCTATCGAAAAGTGCCCAAGCGTCGACCATCGGGCGGAACTCGTTGAACTGCCGCCAGCCTGCGGCGTACCGGCGGCGAATGGTGTCCTCCGGGATTGCGTGCCCGCCCTCGGCCATTCGAGACACCACGCGTGCGACGGCCAGCTCGACGCTGGCGAGCCGCAAGTAGATCAACTTCACTGCATAACCCGCGGCCTGCCAGCGCGGGACTTCAGCCAGATACCGGTGCCCCGCGAGCGTCGTCTCCACCGCGAAACTGGTGCCTGCTCGGATGTGCGCCTGGACCTCCTCCAGCATGATTCGTCCTGCGCGGATGGCAGCCGAGGCCGGGTCAAAGGGCGCTAGGCCGGCGGCAATCTGGTCGGCGTTCACGAAATCCAGGCACTTACCTTCCCGCGGCAGGTACTGCCGCGCAAACGTGGTCTTGCCGGCGCCGTTGGGCCCAGCAATGATCAGGATGCGGCGCGCGGCATCCGCATACCGCGCCGCCGCCTCGCCCATGGCGCTGGCCGGGAATCCAAATAGACGAGTGTAGTCCATGGGAAGAAACAGAGACGTAGCCGGCAGTGAAGGGTCCTCTCGCGTGCGTCCCTTTTGCTGAATGCCGCAGGACGCCATGCGCGATGCGAAAAGCATGGCAGATGGCGAAATACCGCACAAGGGCAAATGAGCGTCGCGCCGCGCGGTCACAGGTACGTAATCGTTGTCCCCTACGGGCGCATGTCGGTAGGGGCGGGACAGGCCCTTGGCCCGCCCGGTGGGTGCGGGGGTCAAGGGCCTGACCCCCGCCTACCTGACCCCGCCAACAGGCGGTCTCAGCCATTCGTCGCAGGCGCGCGCACCAGCAGAAGCGTCGGCTTGCCGGGTGCCATCACGCGGCGCTCGACCGGCAACAGGGCTTCGCCGATACCGGTCAGGCGGAATTGCCGCACGCGCAGCCGGCCATGCAGCACGCTCAGCGAGGCCCGCCAGCCCTGGCCAGGACCGGCGCGGAGGGTGACGGTGCCCCAGGCATAGCCGTTGGACCAGAAGTGGCGCCCGGGCCGGGCGGCGAAGGTCAGCGTTTGCTCGACCGCCGAGGAGTGGAACCCGGTCCAGGCCAGCACACCCGTCCAACTGGCCAGGGCGCGGCCGTAGTGGTGGCCGCACTCGGCTTCGTCGAAGGGGTTGCGTCGCCGGCCGTCGTAGCGGGCGCGAATGGCGGCGATGGCCTGCAGTCCGTCCGCGATCTGGCCCTCGTAGAGCATGTGGGTTGCGGCGGTGTATTCGAAGCCGGTCATCACCTCGTTGTAGTAGGGGAACGGCCGGGCCGGTCGCCGGCCGCGTGGGTAGGAGCACATCAGCAGCGCCGACTCGTCGTTCAGCGCGAAGGTGCGCAGGTGGTTGAAGTGTCCGTACAGGTGCGTGCGGAAATTGTGCGTCATGATGCTGCGCAGGGTGGCCGCCACCTTGGCCGGATCGGCCAGGTAGCCCAGGCCGCAGACATGGGCCATGTACTGGCCGACCAGTTGGTCCACCAGACAGCCGGCCCCGAGCTGCAGGATCGGCTCGCGCACGTCGCTGGCGCCCATGCCAACGCGCAGCCCGGGGGCGATGTCGTCTGCGCTCTTGGGCGGCCGGATCTCATGCTCATAATAGGCGCCGTTGAACAGGTGCGTGTCGGTCCAGGCCGACCCGCGCGTAAAGAGGTCGCGGCAGCGGTCGGCGAAGACGGCCTCGCCCAGGTGGCGGGCCATCTCCTCGGCCGCGCGCAGCGCGCCCAGATACCAGAACTCCATCTGTGGATTAGGACCATAGTATTCAACATCCATGGTGTTGTGCTGGCAGCCTTCAATCACGCCGTCGGCGTCGGCGTCCCAGCCGCCCGGGATCCAGCAGAAGGCCAGCGCCGCGCGCGCCTTCGGCCAGAGCGCGCGCAGCAGGGCCTCGTCGCCGCCGAGCTGCCAGTCGCGGTACAGCTTCATCAGGCAACCGAGCTGACCGTCGGCCGCGGCCAGGCCGAAGTCGCGGGCACGCGCGAGCGGCAGGTTGACGCGGAAGCTCATCAGGCCGTTGTCGGCCGTGGCGTGCAGGAACTCGACCGTGCGCATGGTGCGCGACAGCTTGCCGAACAGGAAGGCCGTGGCGTTCTCGTAGTTCCAGACATGGGTGCAGGAGCCGTGGCAGCAGCCGCTCGCGTCGCTGCATCCCTCCCAGCCGAAGAACTCCCCGGTCTCGATGCGGAAGCAGGTCTGTGAGCGCAACGTGCTGAGGTTGTTGAGCGCCGACTCCTTGATCGCCGCGGGCAGGTCGCTTGCGCAGACGGCACCGACAAAAGCCACGGTGCGGCGCTCGAACTCCGGCAGCGCCGGCGCCGTCTGCCCGATCACATCCCAGGCGTCGGCATAGCGCGTGGCATAGTAGTTGCCGATGCGGTTCGGCGAACTGGGCGCACAGGTGCCGGAACCGCAACCGCAGCCGCCGGACGGAGCGGGCTCCTGGTTCAGGAACCGGGGCATTCGGGCGGCGGCGTGATCGTTCTGCAGCGCGCCCGGCGGCAGGTCGGTCCGTTCCAGCCGCAGGAAGACGCCCCAGGCGCGGCCGCGGTTAAGACCCAGGCAGACCAGGATCTCGTGTTCGCCGGGCTCGGCGTCGAACCCGACCCGCGCGCTGTCGGCGGTGGCGGGGTTGGTTCCCTGCGGGTCGTGGTAGCGCAACCGGCCGTCGACCCACACGCGCACCGGACCGTCGTAGCCCAGCAACAGGTCGAGGCGCATGGCTTCCGGGCAGGCGATGCGGCCGCGGTACAGCAGGCACAGGTCCTCGTCCGGGTGCTGGCCGATCTCGGTGTGCAGCTCACAGAAGTCGCCCGTGAAGGTGCGGGGCGCGAACCCGAGCGCGGCGGTGTTGGCGGGGTAGTCCCAGTGCGTCAAAGTCGGGTCGGCGGGCAGGAAGCGGCTGACGTCGAGCGTCCGCACGAACGGCGTCAGCGCGCGCGGCGTGGCCGATTCGGCGGGCTGGCTTCCGGCCGCCGGCGTCCAGGTCATGCGGTTGGGGAAGCGCCAGGCCAGCAGGAAGGTCACGGTCCGGGAGGCATGGGGCGGGAGGTCGACGCGCGCGGCGAGGGAGGCGATCGGCGCGTCCGCACCCGCGGCCTGCCGTTCCTCGAGCGCACCGTCGGCGCTGAAGTCATCCCAGAAGTCCAGCAGCGTGTCGCCCCAGCTCAGCACGGGCCAGGCCGTGCGCCAGGAGATCCTGGCAGCGTCGGTTGCCAGGGCCAGCGTGCCCCAGAACTCGCTTTGCGGGCTGACGCCCTCCGAACGCAGGAAGAGGCCCTGCCAGGCGCCGGGGCCGGCGCGAAACTCGTTGACGTTCCGGGATGGTTTGCCGCGGGGTCCGTCGGTTCCGATGAAGTTCTCGAGACTGCCGCAGACGGCCGCCGCGACGGGCGCGGCGGTGCGGTTCTTCAGGACGAACCGAATCACCGCCACCGGGATGCCACTGGCATCCGGATCGGCCGGCACCAGCGGGTTGAAGGCCTGGATTCGTACGGTCACCGGCACATCGGGATCGGACAGGTTCACCTGGCCGAGCGGGTAGGCGGCGTCGAACGTGCACTGGCGGAAACGCGGCAGCCCATGGTTGGAGGTCGTGCAGCCCATGGCGCCTTCGTAGGGCGGCGGGATCGTGCCCTCCAGCACGCGGGTGACCGACGCGCCCTCGGCCGGCTTGGCATACAATGCGAAGAAGGTGTTGCGCGGGGAGTAGCCCTTGGAGGGGCGGTTGACCAGCTCCCAGTCGCGCAGCTGTCCCCGGCCGCCGAGCCCCACGGTGCCGGTGCCGATGCCGCCGAGCGGCAGGGCAATCTGGCCCACGTGATCGCGGTCGTAATGGTTCAGAACCGGCCAACGGATGGGTTTTGTAGTCATGAGTCCGACCGTGCTTTCTCCAAGACGCACACGGCCGTAGGTTACGCCTGCCCTGGCTTCGTGTCGAGCGCATCGCATGGCGTCGCATGGCGGCACCGGTCGGCGTCGACTCGCGTCTCCGCCGCCGTATCCCGACAGCCAGAACCCCTGGCGCCCGACGCACCGGCTGTGCGTCACACGCCAGGGGTTCTGGGGCGCATCGGGTTCCAGGCGCTTCAGGTCACGGTGCAATGTAGGGTGCTTCGAGCCGGTGGAACGTCGGCACGTCCGAGGCTGCTCCGGTCAGGGTGTAGTCGCCAGTCGCGACTAACGGACTGACGTTCGACCAGGCCGGCACCACCGTCAGGTTCGTGCACCCCTGCACGCGGTAGAACGTGTCATTCGTGACCGACCAGCGCACGCGGATCTGCCGCGGTGACGCGCTGACGGGTTCCACGCTCGTGATCCTCAGCGACGCCGCCGGGACTGCCGGCTGGTAGACGGTTACGCGATAGTCTTCGACCTCGCCGTCCATGATCAAGCCAAAGGGATCGGCCACGCTGCCCGCAGCCGAAACGCGGAAGCGCGCGTACGTCGGCCCCGGCACTGCGCCGGCAGGTATGCTGACGGAGACGGAATTGAGCGTGGGCGCTGCGGTCAACACCTGCCCGTAGACGGCCCGCTCGCCGCTGTCGCTCCAGGAGCCGTTGCCGTTCCAGTCGAACCAGGCTGACAGGTAAGCCTGCGCGGAGACCGTCGCCGTGACCGTCACGTTCGACCCGCGCACGAGCGTTGTGCCGAAGGTGACGCCGTCCTCATCGTCCCCGCCCGCGAGACTGTCGTCGCCATCCGCGCCAGAACTCGGCTGGCCGTCGGCGTCGCCACCGATGGTTGCGCCCAGCGTCGGTCCGGGACCGACCACGTGGCACGCTCCGTTGTTCGCCCACAGCGTCAGGTAGGTGGTCGGCGCGTCGCCGAAGTCCAGGTCGGCCTTGGCCGCGATGCGGAACCCGATATTGTTGCCCTCGTTGGCCGGGGCATAGACGCCCCAAAATGACTTCGCGAGATAAAGTGCGCCTTGAGCGTCCCACGTGCCGCCCAGCAGCGAGCGCGTGCCGTTGATATCCGGCGTCTCGCCCCACTCCCACACGTTTCCGCACTGATCGAACGTGCCGTAGGCGCTGGCGCTGCTGGCTCCGGCGCTGCCCACGGTGGTCACGTTGCCATCCTGCCCGTTCCAATCCGCGCCTTTCCAGTAGTTCACGACGTTCGCTCCGGGGTTGCTGATGCCGCCCGTCGCGTTGGCGGTCGCGATGGTCGGCGTGGATGCGCTCTTCGTCGCATACATCCAGTAGCCGGGCACACCCGCTCCGCCCTTGTTAGGATCGTAGTAGGCGGCCTTGTACCACTCGTGCCGCGTCGGGAGGAAGACGCGTGCACCCGCCTGTCTGGCAAAGTTGGCCTGGTCCCCGACGTTGACGTAGGCCCCGGTCGTCAAGTTGGCGCTGCCCTGGCCGTTGTTCAGCCAGTTGCAGAACCGCGCGGCGTCCCAAAAGCTCACGAAGTTGACCGGCTTCGGGCCCATGTTGGTCCGAACCGCATACTTGCTACCGTTGGGGTTGCCGGACGTATAGCTGATCCCGCCACGCACATCGCTGCTCATGCTGGCGTTGTAGATCCCGTACGGGTTCGCACCCGTCGGGTCGGCCGCGTTGAGGAACTCCACATACTCCGTGTTACTCACCTCGTATTTGCCGATGTGGTACACGTTGGCCACGGCGCCGCAGCGCACGCCGTTCACGTCGATCGTATCCGCCGCATTGCCGGGATTGCCCACCGGCACCAGACTCACAGCTACCTCGGCCGTCGACACCCCCACGCAGACCGTCAGACCAAGCGCAACCAGAGACAGTTCGAACAACCTTCCTTGCTGTGTCCACCCTTTCATGATGCCCTCCTGTTCCGTGAGGCGAGAGGAATCCGCGTTTTCGGCCGCGCGGGCGGATACCCACGCTTGACCGCCCCCCGCGAATCAAGTAGCGAAACTGTGGCACATGGCGAAAGAATAGGCAAGCTCGCCGTGCGGCCGCGCCGCGAATGAACGCCGGGGTAACTCTGTCCGAACCGCATGCATGGGGAACTGCCACAATATAGAAAGAAGTCAGAGGTCGGCTGGCTGACTTCTGACTTCCGACCGCTTGGGTTGCGGGCGTTAGCCCGCCTTGGGTGCAGGTCGGTACGTGGCGGAGGCAACGTATGAAGCCTAAGCCCGACAGGCCCTCTAACCGACCGCTCCCAGCCAGAGTGGGATCGTGACCAGGCAGGCGAGATGGGTCATCAGCACCGAGGCCGCCGCAAACTCGGCATCAGCCCGGTAGACCTCGGCCAGGGTGACGCTGTTGAGGGCGCAGGGCTGGACCGCGACGACGAGCAGCACCAGGCGCACGTCGGCGGGCAGCGGCAGGAGGCGGAAAATGGCGATGGCCAGCGCCGGAATCAGCGCCAGGCGCACCGCCACCGTCAGCGCCATCCGCTGCGTGAACAGGTGGTGCGGCCGCAGGCCGGCCATGCGGCTGCCGGCGATCAGGGCGCAAATCGGGATCGTGGCCTGTCCGGTCAGTTGCAGGATGTCGAGGGTCATCCCGGCCAGCGGCCGGCCAAGCGCCAGTAGCGGGGCCTGCCAGGCTGTGGGCAGCGCCACTTCGCGCAGCAGCAGCACCGCGATCGACACGGCGATCGCCCCCATGGGCATCGAGCGCAGGTGACGCAGGGCGCGCCAACCGGCCGGCTGCCCGCTCAGCGCCTGCACACCCAGGGTCCAGACGCACAGTTCGGCCCCCAGCGTGGAGTAGATCACCTGAGCCACGGCCCGGTCGCCGCCGAGCTGCGCCACCAGCATGATCGGCAGGAAGGAGTAGTTGTTCATGGTGCACTGGAAGTGAAAGACCGACGCCGTCTCCGGCGGTGTGTCGCGGTGCAGCCGGCGGCGGACTGCGAGGCCCACGGTCCAGCCCAGCACCATGATCAGGGCCGACCCGGCCGGCAGCCAGGCCTGTTGCAGCAGCGTGTTCCAGGTGAACTGCCGCACCAGCGTGTTCACGATCAGCGCCGGGTAGAGCACATTCACCAGCACCAGCGAGAGCTGCCGGTTGAAGGGCGCGTCAATCGTTCCGCGGCGGCGCAGAAGGTAGCCGAAGCCGATCACCGCGAAGATCACCAGCGTTTTGAGAAAGAGCGCCAGCATTTCAGACGTTCCGTTCCATCAGGCTGGGTGCGCCGGTCTGGCGCAGGGTTGTGAGATCTCATCGTATTTCAAGGATCGCAGACAGGGCTCTGATAATGGAATCGAGATCGTCAGAAGCGATGGTCTCAATTTTGGATTTGAGCCGATGTTTGGCGACCGCACGAACTTGATCAATGACGGCTACGACCTTCCGTTTCTGGCAGGCGACCGGTATGGTGATCGGGGGGTGCGGGCGAGCGGCCGAGGAAAGCGGGACGACGACGACTGTTTTCCGGAGTTTGTTCAATGTATTGTGGGTCAGCACCACACATGGGCGAGTCTTCTTGATCTCAGAACCCTGCGTCGGGTCAAGTGCAACCCACCAGATGTCTCCGCGTGTGACGGATGGCTCGCTCATTCGGCAACCCCGTCGTCGAACGCTTGCCATTCGTCGGTCTCTTTGGCAAGCGCCGTGTCCCGGTTGGCGGCCCGACACGCGGCTGCCAACGAGTCTTCTTTCTCCGCCAGGGTCTGCTCCAGAAGGCGGGTGACCAATTTCGACCGTTGCCGTGGGGGCACGGCAACTTGAAAACGGTACGCGACTGCGTCAGGTATCGACAGGGTTATCCGCATGTCGCCATGTTATGACTTATGACTTATGCTTGTCAACGTGGCGTTCCGTTGTCGCGCAGCGATGGCGCAGCGATCAGCCTGCAATCCCGAGGCGTGCCTTGACCTGCGCCGCCGTGAGACCGGCGATCCGCAGGTGCTTGATTCGGGCCGTGCTGCCCTGGGTCAGCACGACCTGGCGCTTGGGCACGTCCAGGGCCTCGGCCAGGAAGGCCAGCAAGGCGGTGTTGGCCTGCCCCTCCACCGGCGGGGCCTGCAGGCGGATGCGCAGCCAGTCGGTTTCGGCTTCGCCCACGGCCGTGCGGCTGGCGCGGGGCGTGACGCGCACGGTCAGGCGCGCGCCGTCGGCGCTGTCCGTCACCCAGCTCATGCGCCCCACTGTACGTTAGTCATCAGGGTGTGCAACACACCGACCGCCAGCCGGTAGAGGAAGTCCAGCGCCATGAAGTAGACGATCGGGGTCAGGTCCATCATGCCAACCAGCAGTGGGCGCCGGCCGAAACCGCCCAGCAGCACCTGCACGGCCTCATTGCAGAGTTGCTGAAGACCGCGTTTCTGGAGCAAGGCCGCGCCCAGGCCGGTGAAGACGCATACCAGCATGGCCGATCGGGCCATGAGCAGGACGTCCGAGAGCGACAGGGCGGTCAGCCAGCCGAGCTGCACCAGCGCGGCGATGGGTTGGGCCCAGTCCAGCCCCGCGTCAAGCGGTTTGAGCCCGACGATCGACTCGGTCATCGGTTGGACGCCGACGTGCTGCAAGGCCAGCATGACGAGGACGTTGAGCAGCACGACACAGGCCGCCAGCGGCAGACGCGGCAGCACCGAGAACGGCACGGTAAAGAAGCGAAACGCGAGCGTGGCGCGGTCGGGCCGCCGGGTGGGCGTAATCAGCGAGATCAGCAGTGCCAGCCCCCACAGGCGTACCAGGAATACCAGGAACTCCAGGCCGCTGAAGAGCATGCAGGCCTGCCAGGATTCCAGGGGCAGTTGGCGCTGCACCACCATGCCCACGGTGAGCGACCAGGCGGCGGCGGCCTTGTAGACCACGGCGCCGCGGAAGGCCAGCAGGAAGAGCAGGGTGAACAGGGCGATGCCGCGGCTGGGTAGCCCGATGAATACGGGGCGCAGGAAGTCGAAGATGCGGTCGGTCAGGCGCACCGGGGCGGAGAGCAGGGGGTTGAAATAGAACTCCTGGTCGCTGTCGATCCAGATGCGGGCCCACAGCAGCAGCAGGAACAGGTCGGTCACGATGATGACGTTGTTCATGCCGGTTTTCCTGCGGCCTCGCCGGGCGGGGCCTCCTGGCTGCGCGAGACGGCGGCCCCCTCGGGGCCCAGGGCGGCGCGGTTGCTGCCGATGGCCGCCAGTACCTGGTCCGTGGTCCGGAAGTGGCACTTCACGCTGGTCAGCAGGATGGCCGGGCCGCGCTGGCGGGCCAGTTGCACGGCCGTCTCGCGCACGGCGGCCGAGGCGCCTTTCTGGATCTCGATGCCCAGCTCCTCGCCCAGGCGGCGCAGGGCCCGCAGAAAGCCCTCGCGGGCTAGGATGGAGGCCGCCGCCACGGCAATATCCGACTCGGCCTTGTGGCGCTGGACCAGTTCGATCGTGCGCCCCTTCTGCATCAGGGCGCGCTCGACCTGGTGCTGCGCCGCGAACTGGTCGGCCACGGCCCGCGGGCAGTCGGGCACGCCGGCCAGCAGGTTCTCGATCGCCCGGGCATGGCCCCAGGCCAGCAGGCGGTTGACGTTGCGGATCTTGGCGTACAGCCGGTTGTAGGCCTGCGGACCGATCGCGACCAGGGCGTAGCGGTTGCGTCCCAGCAGGTCGCGCAGTTGGGTGCCGATCTTGAAGACCTGGTTGTCCGAGAGCAGCTTGCAGTCCTTGACCCCCATGGCCTGCATGGCGTCGGCCAGGCGCGGGTCGACATAGGCCGCACCGATTACCAGCGGCCCGAAGAAGCAGC
>CAZZCT010000035.1:0-33884 GCA_964652365.1 uncultured Lentisphaerales bacterium | reverse complement strand
GGGGACATAGAACTGGTGTCAGCGCGGGGGTCATGGGCCTGACCCCCGCCTACGGACCCCCGCCTACGGCGACGTCGGCACGGTCGACCGGCGGGGGTCGCAGTAGGGATGCCCCAGGCCCTTGGGGCATCCGCGCGGCGCGAAAACGGTGCCTGCCCAAGGCAGGTTGCATGCGGCGAGTGGGATCCCAGGCTGCCGGGATGTCCAAGCGGACAGAGCGAAGTCGCTGGCTGGGGACGCACGTCGGGCCGACGTGCGCCACTGGAGTTGCACCCCCCCCTCGCCACTCGCCTTTGAACATCGAACGCTCAACGTCGAGTGCAATTCCAGATTCGACGTTCGCTGTTGGATGTTTTGTCCACAGCAGTAACCCCCCGCGTTTGTTCGCGGCGCAGCCGCGCGGCAGGCTCGTTTGTTCCCGCTGCGCGGGCGACGGGCTCGTCGCCGAACAACCGGCACTCGTCGCACGTCACTGATCTCACAGGAGTTCTGGCACCCCTTCAGGGTGCGACCCCCGCGCTCCGGCTTCCGGGGGTATCGCTTCGCTCAACCCCCGGCTACGTTCTGGCATCCCTTCGGGATGCAATTATCAGGCAATGATTTGGATTCCGAGGGGGCTGCACGCAAGCGTTCACCGTAATCGTCCGCCGCCGCCTGTGTTGGATCGTCGTCGACCTCGATTCCCGAGGCCGACGAAAACGAACACGATGGAGATGATGGACATTCCGCCGTTGGCCCACGATCATCTCGGGCGCAGCCGCGCGGACGGCTTGCATACTGCGCGTGCGGTTGGCCACCCTTGCGCACTGCTTGCCTCGCGGGAGACACGACCGAGGATGATCGAGCTACGGGGGCTGCTGCATCCCGACGGGGATCCGCGCCTACTCCCGGATCTGGCCGGCGCGGACGAACTGGCGGTACAAGTCGGCATAGACGCCGCCCTGCGCCAGCAGCTCGTCATGCGTGCCGCGCTCGACGATCCGGCCGTGGTCCAGCACCAGCAGCAGGTCGGCGTGGCGGATCGTGCTGAGGCGGTGGGCGACCACGAAGCTGGTACGGCCGCGCAGCAGGATCGCAAGGGCGTGCTGGATGCGCGCCTCGGTAAGGGTGTCGATCGAACTGGTGGCCTCGTCCAGGATCAGCAGGCGGGGATCGGCCAGCAGCGCGCGCGCGAAACAGATGAGCTGGCGCTGGCCCAGGCTGATCCCGGCGCCGTTCTCGCCCACCGCCGTGCGCAGGCCGTCCGGCAGCGAATCGAAGAACTCGGTGCACTCGAGCCGCCGGATGGCCTCCGCGATCTCGCCGTCGCTGGCCTCGGGACGGCCCAGGCGGATGTTCTCCAGCGCGTTGCCGGTGAACAGGAAGTTCTGCTGCAGGACGATGCCCATCTGCCGGTGCAGGCTGTCGCCGGCGATCTGTCGCAGGTCGATCCCGTCGAGCAACACCTCGCCGGCCGTGGGCAGGTAGAACTTGCCGATCAGGTTGCCGATGGTAGATTTTCCGCTGCCGGTGTGGCCAACCAGCGCGATGGTCTGCCCGGGCTCGGCGACGAACGAAATGTCGTGCAGCACGGGCCGGCCCTCGACGTAGGCGAATGAGACGCGGTTGAACTCGACCCGGCCTTTCAGGACCGGCCGCACGGCGTCGGGCGGATCCTGCCAGACGGGCTTCGTGTCGAGCAACCGGAAGACGCGTTCGGCGCCGGCCATGGCCGACAGGGCCGAATTGAACTGGTTCGCCAGAATCTGCACCGGCGCGAAGAAGACGCTCGACATCAGCACGAACTGGTAGAGCGCCTCGATTTGGGTGGCCCCGTGGAAGACGCGCCAGCCGCCCAGCAGCAGCAGCCCGGCCACGAAGATCTGGTTGTTGAATTCGATCAGTGGCAGGAACACGCCGGCCACGCGCGCGACATCCAGGTTGTAGTGGGCATGGTCCGCGGCCAGTTCGCCGAACAATCCGGCGTTCTGGTTCTCGCGCGCGAAACCCTGGGTCACGCGGATACCGCTGACCGATTCTGCGAGGGTCGCGGTGACGCGGCTGAAGCTCTCCTGCACGGCGCGGTGGACGCGGCTGAGGCGGCGGCGGAAGTACTGGTTCAGCTGCCACAGGACCGGCGCCAGCCCGAGCAGCAGCAGAAACAGCACCGGGTCGTACCAGCACATCACCGCCGAGGAGACGACCATCTGGGCCAGCCCGACCAGGGTCACGAACATCACGTCCTGCACGCCGACGCGCACCGACTCGGCGTCGCTGGTGAAACGGTTGATCAGGCGGCCGATACGCGTGCCGTTGAAGTAGGGCATGGGCAGAGTCTGCAGGTGGCGGAACATGCGCTGCCGCATATCGTGCAGGACGTCCTCGCCGAGGTGCAGGGCCAGGCGCGAGCGGTAGATGAGGGTGTACTGGGTCAGGGCCGCCAGAACGGCATAGCCCAGTGCCCCCCACAGGATCCCGCGCGCATCCAGCCGTTTGACCGGCCCGCCCAGCACGGCGCCCATGGCCCACGCCAGCAGGGGCAGCTGCAGGCCGCGCACCAGCACCAGCATCAGCAGGCGGTTGCGCCGTCCGGCATAGGGCTGCGTGAAGGTGAGCAGACGGCGGATCAGGCCGAAGTCGAGCGGACGGCGCTCGGCTTCGCGGGCCTCGCGTTGGACGTGGGTCAGGGTGGGTACCGGCGGGCGGCAGCGTCTCATGCGGCACCGCCCTTCGGCACATAGGGGGCGTCGGCCAGTTGCAGCGCCACGATGTCGCGGTACAGGCCGACCTGCTGCATCAGGTCGGTGTGGGTGCCGCAGGCCGCGATCCGGCCGCGGTCCAGCACCAGCACGCGGTCGGCGCGGCGCAGCGTGCTCAGGCGGTGGGCCACGACGAAGGTCGTTCGGCCGGCCATGGCGCTTTCAAGGGCCTGCAGGATGTCCTCCTCGGTATGGGCATCGATGGCCGCGGTGGGATCGTCGAGCAGCAGGATGGTCGGCTCGAGCAGCATGGCACGGGCGATTGCCAGGCGCTGGCGCTGGCCGCCCGAGAGGTCGGTGCCGCCCTCGTGCAGGATCGTGTCATAGCCCTTGGGCAGAGCCCGGATGAAGGTGTCGGCCGCGGCGATGTGGGCCGCCCGCTCAATCTGCGCGCGGGTCGCCTTGGAGTTGCCGAAGGCGATGTTGGCCGCCACGGTGGTGCTGAAGAGGAAGCTCTCCTGGAAGACCATGCCCACGGCCCGGCGCAGGTCGTCGACGGCCAGGCGGCGGACGTCGATGCCGTCCACGCAAACACTGCCGGACTGCGGATCGTAGAAGCGCGGGATCAGGCTCATCAGCGTGCTCTTGCCCGCGCCGGTGGCGCCCAGAATCGCGATGCAGGCGCCCGGCTCGACCTCGAGATCGATCGCCTCCAGCACCGGGTCGTCGGGCCGGTAGCCGAAGGTGACCTGGCGGAACGACACCGCGCCGCGCGGCCGCGGCAGCCGCACCGCTGCGGCGGGGCTTTCGACTTCGACCGGGGCGGTCAGCACCTCGTAGACGCGTTGCGCCGCGATCAGACTCTGCTGCACGCTGTTGGCGATGTTGGCGATGTTGGCGACCTGGCCGGCGAACTGCTGCAGCAGGCCCGCGAAGACCAGCAACTCGCCGATCGAGAGCCCGGCCTGCACCGCGGCCGTCGCGTCCGGCAGCCGCTCGTACTGCACCACCAGCCAGCCGCCGTAGCCCAGCAGGACCACCAGGCCAAGCTGGGTGATGAAGGCCGTCAGCGGGTTGAAGAAACTGACCAGGCGGAAGATCACCTTCTGCTGGTCGCGCACGGCCGCGTTGGTTCTGGCAAACTTCCGCTCCTGGATCGCTTCCAGCGCGAAGCCCTTCACGACCGGGATCCCGTTGAGGTGCTCGTTCAGCACCAGTACCAGGTCGTCGACCCGGTCGCGGGCCTGGCGGTACAGCGGGCGCATGCGCCGGGCGAAGCTGTCGGTTACGAACCAGAGCAGCGGCGTGATGCCCAGGCAAGCGATGGTCAGCCACAGGTGGATCCGGATCATGTAGACCAGGTAGACGGCCAGCGACAGCAGCAGCACGATCGCCGGCATCACCACGCCGTCGACGAACAGCCGCACCGACTGCACGTCGCCGGTGACGCGGTTGATGATCGACGAACTGGCGTTGGCGTCGAAGAAGCGGAAGCTCAGGCGCTGCATCTTGTCGTAAACCCGTGTGCGCAGGTCGGGCACGATCCGGCCCTGGACCAGCCGGGTGACCTCCAGCGTGTACAGGTAGTTCAGCAGGGCGCGGATCAGGGCCAGCACCAGAATGGCTCCGGCTACGCCAGTCAGGATTCCCATCCGGGACGCGCCGGGCGGCGGCGTCCAGTCAAACGGCCAGCGCGGTGGTTTGGGGATCGCAGCCGGAGTCGCCGCGACGGTGCCGTCCGCGGCGGGCGCCGTTGGCGCCGCCGCGTGCGCGGCCGCCAGGGCGCTGCGGCCGGCCTCGTAGCGGATGAAATCCACGCCGGCGCCCATCAGGCCCAGCCCCGAAAGGCCCAGAGCCAGCAGCAGCAACTGCAGCGCCAGTACGCAGATGCAGCCTGTCCGGTAGCGCCAGGCCAGGCCGACCAGGAATCGGAGCAAGACCGCCGTGGTGGCGGGGCCAACTGGCGCGGGGGCTCTCTTGGGTTTGCAGAATCTCATGCAGGGGCGTCTGTCAGGATCGGGCCTTGGCGGCGAAGGGTTCTGGCCGTTGTCGGCCCGACGGAGCACGCATCATTCGGCGACCTGCACACGGGAGGCGATCCGGCCGGTTGTGTCGTTGTCCGAGTCATACTGGAAGGTCCAGCGAGTGTCGCCGTCGACCTGGACGAGCTCGGGCAGCGTGCGGTCGTCGCCGGCGGTCGAGCGCGCGACGTATCGGATGCTGCGGGCGGTCAACGGCCGCTCAAGCGCGTCGGTCGTTTCAATGCGGGCGCCAGCGCGGGTGAAATGCTCGGACTGATCGCCGCGCAGGCGTGTCCAGCCGGTGAGTTGCAGCGCTTTGTCGTAGTGATAGACATCGACCCACCGGCGCGGCAGGGCGATCATCGGGTCGGTGTAGCGGTCCGCGGCCGCCGCGTAGTCGACCTTCAGGATGCGGCCGTCGGGGGCATAGGTGCGCAGCTCGTTGGCGAGGTAGTAGAGCGAGACAAAAGCCGGCGCCGACAGGTAGCTGCCGTTGTCGGCGAACACCCCGATGTCGACGCGTGAGCTGGTGAGCGTGCTGTCGGGAGCCACCGGGAAACGCCCGTGGTAGTCCACCAAAATCTCGGCGCGCTGGCCGGCGGCATCGAGCGGACGGAGGGTTACCTTGGCCGGGTCGCCGCGCAGCAGCACCCAGTGCCAGGTCAGGGGGCGGCCGCGAGCGTCCCGGCTGCCGGCGGCGCTGACGACCATGCGGCGCTGGTAGGTCTGGCTGCGCACGACGCGGGCAATCGCGGCCGGCGAGTCGAACAACAGTTCGTCGCCCACGTGGTCGACCAGGTTGCTGCCCATGGGCTTGGTGGTCTCCTCGACCATGCGGATTGCCGCCAGCGGCGGCAGGGCGTTCGTCGTCAGGTCGTGGGCCAGGGTCACCATTCGCAGCGGATCGAGGCGGCGCGCGTCGAACACAGGCGGATGCGTGGGGCCGCTGAGGTAGTCGGCCCGGTTGGTCACGCCGGTCTGACCGGCCCGCAGAACCCATTGCACCGTGGGGGCCAGCAGCCCGGTCTGCAGCAGGGTCCGCTTGACCTCTGGCCGGAAGGCCGCCAGGGTGCAGGCGACTGCCTGCAGAAAGGGCTGATCCGACCCCGACGAGCCCTGCGAGACGACCAGGTAGGGGGTGTTGGCCGGGAACGTGTCGCCCTGGTAATCGGCGTCGTAGTCGCGGTGTTCGGGGTAGAAGTAGATGTGGTTGCGATAGTACTGCAGGGCCAGAAAGGCGATGTGACGGGTGTCTGCCAGCGCCAGGCGGGCGTTGCTGCGCCAGAATGGTCCCTGGGTCATCGCCGTCGAGGAGTTGCCCAGGGTGGCGCCATTGAACAGGAACTGCGCCAGGCCGTGGTGTAGGCCGTTGCGGCGGGCGTCGTCGTCGTAGGCCACGGCCGACATATACGGGAACAGCCGGAGGTCGAGCCGCGAATGGCCGGCGTCGCGGTTGTCGTACAGGTCGCCGCGGTTGCCGGAGGCTGTGCCCTCGGCGAACCAGGCGCGCACGGCGGCGCCGGCCGGGCCGGGGAGGTTCACGACTGGATTGGTGACGGCGGGCAGGTTGGTGGGGAAGTTGAAGAACGTGGCGAACCGGCCCACCTCGTAGTTCCAGACGGTGTTGGAACTGCTGACCCAGGCCACGCCATCGCGGATCGGCGTGGCGCGCGTGGCTCCGGGGGAGGGCGCATCCTTGAGGTCACGCGCCTTCTTCATCAAGGCCGTGAAGCGCGGCAGCTTCCGCAGCGCCGACAGATCTGAGTCGCGTTGGATGAGCGCCACGTCGCGAAACCCGAGTTCGATGGCCTGCTCGAGTTCGGACAGCGCATCGTCGTCACGCTTCAACAGGGCCAGGGAACAGGCCAGGTTGTACCGCCAGGTCGGGTCGTCGGGCAGCAGGGCCGCGCCGGCGCGCGAGACCGACTCCATGCCGGCCAGATCCTGCGCCTGCAGCGCCTGGCGGAACTCACGCGCCAGGCGGACATGCCGGTCCTGCAGCCGCGGCATGGCAAAGACATTGGTGGCGGCGGCAGCCGGGCCCGCGGCCAAGCCCAGCCACATCGCCGGCAGCATCCAGCGCAGGGTCTTCATGGACATCCTTCTCCGAAAAAAGCACGTCATCGAGCCTACTCCCTTTGGCCGGGACTGTCCATGGCGGTTCGCGGCCGCAGGTCATGGCCGAGGCGCTGGACCAGCGCCGTGAGGGCCGCGGTCGGGTCACGGTCCGCGTCGCAGGTGACGCGGATTTCGTGCCGCGCCAGGTCGACGCGGATCTCGCGCACGCCGGCGATTCGCCGGCCGGCTTGTTCGATGGCGCGTGCGCAGGACGGGCAGCCGAAAGCGACCATGTCCCAGATGAGCTGACGGGTGGCATTCACCGCGCCAGCTTACCACGCGCCGTGCGCGCCACGCCAGATCGAGTCGCCTGGGGGCTACGGCCGTTCGGCGCGCATGCGGTAGAAGTCCGGCGCGCTGGCGCTGCCCGCCGGGATCGAGATGCTCGCGCCCGAGCGCGTGTAGTCGCCCGTCAGCGTCGCCGTCCCGGTGAACGACAGAAACACGCTGACCGTCGAGGCGCTCGCTTGCGACAGCGTGGCCGTCACGGTCGCAACAACTCCCGCCTCCGCCGCCGGACTGCCCGTCAGCGCCAGGGTGACCATGGGGAGGCCGGCATACAGGTGCACGATGCCCGCGATATCATCGGGATCGAGGCTCCGCTTCGAGGTGTCGCCAGTAAGTCCGTAGCCATACATGGTCTTGGCGGAGTCGCCTGCGAGCGTGAACCTTGCATCGGCAGCGGCGTCAAACCCGCGCGCCGATCGGACCCTTGGCGCACGCTTGGTGCGGATGCGCCCGAATCGATCTCAACGAAGTTATCAACAGCTGTTGATAACTTTGTTGATAAGACATAACCTATTGGCAATCAGCATGTTAACTTGATATTTAAGCGGCCTTAGGCTTGATTTATTGCGCTTGATGCCGCGGCCCGTGGCGAGCATACTGGGCTTCTGACGACACCATGGCAGAGACAACTCCAGAGCCGCTCCATCGACGTTTGCGTGCCGCGCGGCGGGCCCGTGGCCTGACGCAGGCCGAGCTGGCACGTCAGGCGGGGTGCCAGCAATCGGCCGTCAGCATGCTGGAAAACGGCCGCCCGGAGGTGGTGGCGCGCGACACGCTGGTGCGGTTGGCGGGTCTTCTGGGGGTCGCGGTGGAGGCCGAGCAACCGACCGTGGCGGCTGCGAGGCCGGCGGCAGGTCGGGCGTTCTGTCCACAGGCAGTCTGCCCCTCCAATGTTCCGTATGTCGTCGCGGGCGAGCTGCTCTTCTGGCCGCGACCGCAGGCGGCCGCGATCGGCGGCGGGAGCCGCGCGCGCCACTGCGCCTATTGCGGAGAGGTCCTGGCGTTTGTCTGTCCGGGCTGCGGCGCCGCCGCAGGTGAGGGCGCCTGCTGCCGGGAGTGCGGGCAGGCGCTGGTACCGCCACCGGCCGAATTTGACGGGCCGATTGAACGCTGGGCGGAGAGTCGGCGCCAGGCCTTGGCCGAATGGCGCGCGCTTGTCGTGTCGGTGGCCTGAGCACGGAGCCGCGATTATTGGTTACCCCGACCTGTGGTCGGGCGTGTATGATACCCGTCAACGGGGCCGGTACCGCCGGACGCACCGGTCGGGCCGGCCTCCCGACTAGGAGAACAGAACCATGCGCACCATCGAGGGGTTTGTTGTCGCGTTGGGCTTGGTAGCCGTCGTGGGGTGCCAGTCGGTTACGCCGACGGCCCAGCCGGCGCCGGTGCCGGTCGTCGTGAAAGCGGTTGCGGTCAAACCCGTGGTGCCGCCCGCGCCGGTGGTCTCGGCGGTTGGCAAGCAGGTGCAGGCGCTGGTGGCCGCCGCCGGCGACCGGCGCGTTGAGTTCTTCACGACTGACGGCAAGCCATTGGAGCAGATGGCAGAAGGCGCGGCGGGCAGCGTCTCGATTCACGCGCCGGATGGCCAGGACAACTACACGTTCGATGCCACCGGCAAGGTGACAAAGCATCTGCGCAGCGCGGGCGCCAACTACGCCGCCGGCGTGTGGGAAGCGGTTCCCTGAGCCTGCTTGCCGCGCACGCGGCGGGCAAAGGGGGCCAGCAGGGCCGCGTGGAGGCGGCCGTTGCTGACCACGGCGTTGCCGCTGTGAACGGTCTCGCGGCCTTGCAGGTCGGTGAAGCGGCCGCCGGCCTCGGTCACGATGCAGGCCGCGGCGGCGCAATCCCACGGTTTGTCGAGCAGGTTCACGCAGCCGTCGATGCGGCCGGCGGCGATGCAGCCGTAGGTGTAGGCGTCCATGAAGCCATAGGCGTAATCGGCCGCGGCCAGCAGTCGCCGCAGGGCTGCCGCTGCGGGCTGGCCCGACCGCTGCAGGTACCCCAGGCCGCTGCAGACCGCCCGTGACAGTGTGGCGGTGGTCGAAACCCGGATGGCCCGGCCGTTCAGGAAGGCTCCGCCACCCTGTCGCGCCCAGTAGGTTTCGGCCAGGGCGGGCAGGTGGATGCAGCCCACGACCATCCGCCCCTCTTCTTCGAGCGCGATCAAGGCGCTGAAGGTCGGGATGCCGCGCAAGTAAGGCCGCGTGCCGTCCAGCGGGTCCACGATCCAGGTCCGGCCGCTGGGGCCGGGGCTGGCGCCGGTCTCTTCGCCCAGAAAGCCATCCTGCGGGAAGCGTTTGGCCAGGGCCGAGCGGATCAACTCCTCGCACTGGCGGTCTACTTCGGTCACCGGCGACGCGTCGGCTTTGCGCCGCACCGCCACGCCCGCGTGCAGGTGCTGCAACTGGATCTTGCCGGCGGCCAGGGCCGCCTCGCGGGCCACGCGCAGTTCAGTTTCACGCGTCCGGGTCATGGCATCACTCCGCAAAACGGATCGGCGCAAAACAGGCCGGGACATGGAAGTTGAGCGGACCCGACACGGGCGCCCAGGAGCCCCAGTGCGGGTGGGAACAGCCATCGGCACACTTGTAGAAGTTGGCCCGCCAGGTTTGCCCGGCCACCGGTCCCAACGGGGCGCCCAGATAGGCTTCGAACAACGCGAACGGGACGAAGTATTCAATCGTCCAGGACACGGACGACTGGATCTCGGGCGTCACGGTGGCCGGCATCGAGTGATGGATCCGCACCTGGCTGCCATGTTCCCAGGCGACCGGCCGGTGTTTGCGGAAACCGGTCGGCGTGCGGGTGGGGTCCTCGACGTGCTGCAGCAGGAGCGTGCCGCCGCAGTTGACCTCGAAGTTGAAGTACCCCTTGCCCGGTTGGGGCTCCACGAAGAACTCGACGCAACTGTCGCGGCAGACCGCCGACTGGTAGGCGGTGTTCACGCTCAGGACATAGCGGTCCTGGACGCGGAAGAAGACGAAGAGTCCGTCGTCCTGATAGGCCACCTTGGCCTCGACGCGCGGATGGTGGTCGCTGCTGCGCGCATGCCAGTGGTCCAGTGTCAGCACCGGCACGGTGCTCCAGGCGGGTTCATCCCAGGCGCCCTCGAGCGCGGGCCGCACGCAGGCGCGCTGCAGTGTATAGGTGGATCGGTTCATAGGGTGAGCCAGGCCAAGAGCTGCGACGCGACCGTGATGGCCGCGCCGATGGATTTCGGGGTGTTCAAACGACGCGGCGTATTGTCCACAACCCGGCCCGGATGGTCCACTACGGATTCTCGGCCGGAATTGGCGGCTGGTCCTCTGCACCGTCATCCGGCGCCCGGCGGCAGTCGAAGACTTCGCCGAAGGTGGCCGTTACGACCTGTTTGACCTGCTGCAGATCCACGGCGTGTCCGAGCAGGCGCTGGAGCGAGGTGACCCCGGCATGGTGCAGGCCGCACGCCACGATGCCGCGGTAATCCTCCATCCGCGTGTTCACATTCAGCGCAAAGCCATGGCGGCTGACCTGATGCGAGACATGGATGCCGACGGCCGCCAGCTTGTCATTGCCGACCCACGCGCCGCGGTTGCGCGCATCGCGCCCGGCGTGGACGCCGAAGGCGGCGGCGGTGCGGATCAGCACCTCCTCCAAGCCGGTCACGAAATCCAGCACGCCCAGGCCGGCCTGGCCCAGGTGCACGATGGGGTAGCCGACCAGTTGCCCCGGACCGTGGTACGTGACGTCGCCGCCGCGCGACGTGCGGGCCTGCTGGATCCCGGCGGCCCGTAGTTGCTCGTCCGACCAGAGTACGTTGGCGGGGGTGGCCGAACGCCCCAGGGTGTAGACGGGCGCGTGTTCCAGCAGCAGGAGGGTGTCCGGGCACGTTCCCGCGCGTCGGGCCATGGCCAGTGAATCCTGAAGGGCGTTGGCCGTGTCGTACCCGACGTCAACACCCAGATCCCGGACCTGGAAGAGGCGCGCCGCGGGCGGTGCGCCCGTCGACGTCTGGCCCGGTTGGTCGGATGGTGCCGTGGTGGTCACGCGCTGTACCCCGTTGACGAAAGCAAAAAAGGCCGCATCCCGGCAGGCGGGAAGCGGCTGCAGTTCGGTCAAGCGTACGGCCGGCGGGTCGGACTCAGGCCATCGCGCGCACGTGCTGCGCCAGGCGCGACTTCATGCGGTTGGCGTTGTTGGGCTTGATCACGCCCTTCTTGGCCGCCTTGTCGAGCTTGGAGGAATAGTCGACGTAACGCTTCTGGGCCAGCTCCTTGTTCCCGCCTGCGACCGCCTCCAGCAGGTTCCGGCGGACCGTCGCGACCGTGCGCTTGACGGCCTGGTTCTCGTCGCGGTTCTCGGCTGACTGGCGCACCCGCTTGACCGCACTCTTGATATTCGGCATGTGGCTAGGACTCCTTGAAATCTCCCACGAGATCAATTGGGACTATAATAACGGTTACACCCGCCCGGTCAACCCTGAAACTGCGGGCCGGCGTGCCGCGCCACAAGCCCCCTGGCCGGCACGGTTCACCCCGGCTGCCGGGAACGCCACCGGACGGGGCTGGCCGTGCGCGGGCAGATGGGCGCGAATGGCGGTACACGGTCGCTCCGTCGCCGGTGCGGGGCAGGACGGGAGGGCCGGGCTCGTCCTGGCCGCGGGGGATACACCCCGCGCCGATGGTGACCGCCCCCACAGGCCGACCCATTGTCCGCGTGAAGACAAACCACTGGACGGCGGAATACCGAGCGGCTAGACTCGCCACCCAATGCCGCGAGACGCGGACCCGACAAACGGCGGTTCCCGTAAGACGCCGCGCCCGAAGATGCCGGCGAAGCGGGAACGGGCGGCGGATGCGAAGGCAGCGAGGGCGCCATGAGCATTCTCATGGATGGCGAGACGGTGCGCGAGACCTACGAGGTCGAGCGGTTGCTGGGCGAGGGCGCATTTGCCGAGGTCTACCGCGTGCGCCACCGCTTCATGGGACGGCAGGCCATGAAGGTCTTCAAGTCCGCCGGCGCCACGCTGGAGGAAACGGAGGCCAGCATCGCGGAGGCGATCCTGCTCTCGCACATGCGGCATCCGAACATCGTGGAGGTCTTTGACGCCAATGTGCTGAAGGCCGCGCGGGGCGTCTTCGGCTACTTCACGATGACCTATGTGGCGGGCGGTACGCTGGAACGCTACTGGCGTTCGTTCGGTTCCGAGTTCATCCCGGTCGCCCAGGTGGTCGAAATTGCACGGCAGCTCTGCCGCGGGCTGGCCGTGGCACACGCCGCCTCACCGCCCATCGTGCACCGCGACATCAAGCCGCAGAACATACTCGTAGGATACAGCGGCGACGGACTCCAGGTGCGGCTCAGCGATTTCGGCCTGGCCAAGGCGGTCAATCCGCTCACGCTCCTCGTCAGCGCGAAGGGGACCCTCGGGTTCAAGCCGCCCGAGTCGCTCGACAACCAGGACTCGCCGGCCGCCGACATCTGGGCGATCGGCACCACACTCTACCTGCTGTTGACCGACCAGATGCCCTTTCCGCTGCTGGGCGACCGCGACGTCGCTGACGCCAGCCGTTTCCTGCGCCCCGTACGCCCGCCCAGCATTTACAACATCGGGGTGGACGCCGGACTGGAGTCGATCGTCTTCCGGTGTCTGGCCACGGCTGCGGCCGACCGCTACCCGCACGCCCTCGAACTGCTCCGCGATCTCGAGCGGTGGAATCCCGCCGCCGCCTCGGCCGCGGGCGCGAGCCGCTCCTCGTTTGCCGCGAAGTCCAGTGCGATCAGCCCGCCGGCCCGCGACAGCCGGACCGACGCCCAGGCGCAGGCGTCCGAGGCCCTTGAGGCGGCGGTGGACCCGGCCAAACTCGCCTTTGCCGCCGACCTGATGGAGGAGGCGATGGGCAAGGATGCGACTATCCGCGACCGCTACGAGAGCCACGTCCGCCTCTGGCGCAAGGGGATCATGCACGTCTCGACGGCTTGCTTTGGCAAGCAGGGTCGCGCACCCGCGCCGCGAGGATCGGCGAGGAACGGCTGACGCATTCCGTATGACCGGCGGGAGAGGGGTTTCATGAGCGAAGCACCCGGGGCAGCTTCAGGCGTCCAGCTCTGCGAGGAGTTGCTGGACCTGGCGACGACCGATCTCTACCGCAACAACCTTTTCCGCGTGCTGGCGATCCCCGTGAACGCCGGCCCCGCGGACGTGCGGCAGCGGCAGAAGCGACTGGAGATGCAGCGCAAACTCGGGCTGTCTACGGAGACGGTCTCCGCCGGGCCCTTTCCCCTGACCCCGCCGCCCGCTGCCGAGGCCGCCGCCAAGGCGATCGAGCGGCTGAACGATCCGGTCGCCCGTTTTCTGGACGAGTTCTTCTGGTTCTCCGCACCGGCCGCAGGGGACGCCGGGTTGGCGGCCTTGGAGGCGGGGAACCTGGTGCAGGCGCGAGTCCTCTGGAAACGACAGGCCGCCGGTGCGGCCTCGGACGGCCACGGCCCGCACAACCTGGCCGTCATGGAGCACCTCCTGGCGCTGGAGCGCACGGATCAGGGCGCGAGCGCGTCCGCGGCCCTGGCCGCATGGCGGGCCGCGCTGGCGGACGACGCCTTCTGGAACCACGTCCGGTCGCGTGTGGAAGCGCTGAACGATGCCCGTCTGACGACCGGCTTTGTCCGCCGTCTCCGCGACTCGCTGCCGCGCATGCTGCTGTTGATCTTCGCCCGCCAGGCGGTCGGGGCCTTCGAACAGGGCGAAGCCGCCAGCGCCACGGCGCTGCTGAAGGTCATTCGCGGATCACGGTACGGTGCCGGGAACGCGGATGACGCAATCCACGAGGCGCTCAAGCCGCTCCGCAGCCGAATCTCCGCCGCGGTCGCCGCGGCCAAGGGCCGTTGGGCCAAGACCCCGCAGCACGGCGATCGGATCGTCCGCGAGTTGTACCAGAGCGTGCAGCCGTTGCTGGCCATCCACGACGGCGTCGCCGACGGCGACCTCGCCCGACAAGGCGTCCATGACGAGGTGGGCGAGGCGATGAATCTGGCGGAGATCGCCTACTGCAAGGCGACCAACAACTGGGTCGAGGGCGAGAAACTGCTGGTACTCGCCCAGCAGGTGGCCATGGGGCAGCGACTGCGCGACCAGATCGCCGAAAACATCCGCATCGACCAGGAGAATGCCAAGAGCGGCAACGATTGGTGCGCCCCGGGCTACTGGGCCCTTCAGCCGGCCGAGGTCGCCGAACTCGAGCGTGCCCGGGCACAGGCCGAGGCGGGCAACTACGACGCGGCGCTGGAGATCCTGCTCGTCATGGACAAGCGGATCGGCCCCCCGGTGACGCGGGCCGCCGCCTACAGCATGAGCGTCAAGGGCATCCGGAAGTTCAACCAGGCCCTGGGCGAGTACCAGTCGGTCAGACCCATGGTCAAGAAGATCATGGATAAGCTGCCGGACACGTGGCGGCTGCCGAATCCGGAACTCCCTTCGTACATGATGCCGCCGTGTCTCGCCTGTGGACTGAGCAGCTATTCAAGCTGGGTGAAGTTCACCCATTCGGGCAACAACCTGTTCATGTGCAGTTCCTGCTCCGAGAAGGATGACCGGAACATCGCGGAGCGGAAGCAGATCCTCGTGGCGGCCTTGCAGGAGCCGATGGAGTATCTCGCGCTGGCAGCCAGGCTCGATCCACAGGATCCGGGCATCCGTCGAAACCGGGAGGGCATCGAGAAGGACGCGCGGGAGTTCGGATTCACCGGCACGGTGGATGCGAATGCGCTCGCGCACAAGCTGACGGTCAGCCGCGTCAGACGTGTGGCGGTGCCGGCGGTCGGTTCCGCCACAGACACCTGTTTCTACTGCGGACAACGCGCCGGCGTTGCGGCGGCATCCATCCGCGTACCGGTCCATGGACCCGAGACACGCGTGGAGTTCCTCCTGGGCCGGGGCGTCGAATACCAGCACGGTGAGGTCGTGGTTCCGCGCTGCGCCCAATGCCGACAGCACCATCAGGAGTGGCCGGAGCGCATCGAAGCCTGGCATGAGGATGCGCTGTGGGCGGGAGACGAGGACCGCTTCCCCGCGCTCGTCGACGCCCTGGACCAGTCCGTCCGAGAGGCCGCCGCCGCCCACGAACACATCGCCACGTGCCAGGACGACCAGAGCTTCCCCCTCGAGGCGGGCGCGGTGGCCACCGCCGTCGAGGCACTGGAACTCCGGAAACTGTGGGTCGCGAACTCGATGCGGGCCGTCACGCAGGCCGAGGCCGTCGTGAAGCGGACGACCACCGCGGCGGGACTCCTCGACCGCCTCGTCCGGCGCCCGAACCCGGCACGCGACGCGGCGCTGACGTTCCTGGAAGCGACGAAAACGCAGGGCACGCTGGCCCGGAACCTGGAGCAACAGGCGATCACCGCGCACATGGGCGCGCAGAATGCGCTGCTGCAGGCGAAGGCGGATGCCAAGCGGGTGGCCACCGCCCGGTTTGAGGCCTGTCGGCAGACCATCCAGAGCCGCACGGAGGCCCTGCAACTCGCCCGCGAACTCGCGGTTGCCGCGCACGTCGCCGCCAACCCGCAGCCCGTGCTGCCCGCCGGCATCCGCCAGGAGTGCGACCTGATGGAGGCGCCGGGAGTTGTGGCCGCCACGGACAAGTCCTGGACCTTTGGCGATCGGACCGCCGAGGAGGGCGGTCCCGAAGCCAAGCCCACCGGGACGGTCAGCCGGTCACCCGTGCTGCGGGAAATGGTCCCCACGACGCGTAGTCCGTCCGCCAACCGGCGGTCGCCTTCGCCCTCGGCCAGCAGCCGGCCGGCCGCGCGAACCGGGCCAGGGACCTCCTCGGACGGGAAGACGTGCCCCAAGTGCAACCTGCCGCTGTTTGACTACAAGGGCACGCCCACCTGCTATACATGCGGCTACACGCCGACAACCGCCTCGCCCCCTCCGTTACCCGGGGCCGCGACACCGGCGTCCAGGACGGAGGGTGGCTCGCGGACCGGCAAGTGTCCGCGGGGGCACGGCCCGCTGAGACCATGGGAAGGGACGCTGCGATGCTGGACGTGCGGGTACCCGGACAAGTAGTTTCGAAACGTTGCCGCGCGGATGCCACTGCACGGCGCCACCGGTTGAACACACAAGGAGAGGCTCATGTCGAAACGCAGTTCACATCCCAAGCGGAAGTCCCCCAAGGCCGTCGGCGGGCGCGCGGACCCGCCCGGAAAGATCGCTGGTCTCTCAGACCTGATGGACGACCTGCGCCAATGCGCCTACCCGACGGAGTGGCGGATCACGCGGCCTCCGAACCCGATCCTGCCGCTCCAGCCGGTCGCGACGCCGACGCCGGAGCTGCCGAAGCCGGCGGAGCTCGTGCGGGAGGTGGATCCTCCGGAAACGCCGCTGTCGGCGCTGGCCGAAGTGGCCACCTGCATCTGGTACCTCAAGACCAAGCACTTCAAGCGGGAATGGCACAACGAGGACACGTCCGACGACGACCCGCGCATCCGCCGCACGCTGGGACGGCTGAACAAGGGTACGGATGCTCTGCGGAAGTGCGGCCTGGAGGTGGCCGATCCGACGGGCAAGCGGTACCCCACCGGTGGCGAGGCGATGATGCGGCCACTCGATTTCGTGCCGACCCAGGGCGTGGCGCATGAGAAGGTTACGGAGGCGGTGATGCCGCTGGTCTATTGGCATGGCCGGCTGATCCAGCGGGCCGAGGTCTTCGTGGCGGTGCCGCCGACGGCCGCGGTGCCGCCAGAGCGCCCCATGCCGCCCGCCGGGGCCTCTTCCGCGCCGCTCCCGGCTTCCCCGTCTCCCGACGCACCCGCACCACAGGAGCCTCAATTGACCACCCGCGTAACAAGCAACACCGCCTCGATGGCAACAGGAGCGCAAGCATGAAACGGATGACGATCGACTTCGGAATCGACCTCGGCACGACCAACAGCACGATCGCCGTCGTGGATGGCGTGGATGCCAAGCCCATTCCCAACAAGGCCGGCGCGGTGATCACGCCTTCGGCGGTCTGGATCGACAAGCGCGGCAATCTTTTCGTGGGGGAGGAGGCCAAGGGGCACGCACTGAAGGACGACCCCGACAATGGCGACCTCGAGTTCAAACTGCGCATGGGCATGCGCGAGGTCAAGAAGTTCGTCCGCAGCGGTCGCGAGATGCTGCCCGAGGAGCTTTCCGCGGAAGTCCTGAAGTCGCTCAAGATGGATGTGCAGACCAGCATGGGCGAAGAGGTCCGGGCCGCCGTCGTCACGGTGCCCGCGGCTTTCGAGCTGCCCCAGACGGCCGCCACACGCCGCGCCGCCTGCGGCACCTCGGACGACGAAGTCAAGGCGGGCCTCGCCCGCATTGCCGGGGCGGGCTTCAAGCAGTGCATCCTGCTGCTGGAGCCGGTCGCGGCCTCGCTCGCGTACGGATTCCAGTCCACCAGCGAAAACGTCTACTGGCTGGTCTTCGATTTCGGCGGCGGAACCTTCGACTCCGCCCTGATGCGTGTGCGCGACGGCTTGATCCAAGTGGTCAACCACGATGGCGACAACCATCTCGGCGGCAAGCTGCTGGACTGGGATATCGTGACCGAGAAGCTGATTCCCGCCGCGGTGCGCCAGTTCAAACTCCCGGACTTCCAGCGCGGCAACGCCAGGTGGCAAAAGGCGATCGGCAACCTCAAGTACGCGGCGGAAAAGGCCAAGATCGAGGTCTGCCGCACCCGCGCCCCTTCGGAAGTGTACGTCGAGGGACTCTGCGAAGACGCGGACGGCAAGAGCGTGGACTTCCTCTACATGCTGACTCCCGAGGACGTGATTGCGGTGGGCAAGCCGTATGTTGAGCGGGCCCTGAACCTCTGCCGCAAGGTTCTGAAGGACAAGGGACTGACAGGCAAGGACCTCAGCAAGGTGTTGATGGTCGGCGGGTCCACGCTGAACCCATGGATGCGTGAAGCGGTTGCGCAAGAACTGGGCGCCCCGCTCGAATTCAGCATTGATCCTGTGACCGTGGTGGCGCGCGGCGCGGCGATTTTCGCCGGCACCCAGCGCATCGTCGAGACGGGCGAGGCCGAGGCGCTGCCTTCCGGCACGTGGCGCATCGAGATTGAGCACGAGCCGGTCGGCAACGTGACAGATCCGGACATCGGCGGCCGCGTCTTCGCGCCGACCGGGCGCGACCCGAAGGGTTGCACGATCGAGTTCGTCGACACGCGGACGAAGTGGCGCTCCGGACGCATCACCCTGGGGATGGAAGGGGTCTTCATGACCCAGCTGTTCGCCGAGGAGAAGCGGCGCTGTGAATACGACATCGAGGTGTGCGACATCACCGGCACGCGCCTGCCGGTTTCGCCTGAACGCATCGCCTACACCCTCGGTCTCGTGCCGGACAAGCCGCCGCTGTCCAACACCATCGGCATTGGCCTGGCGACCGAGGACATGTGCCCCTATATCCGGAAGGGAACCAAGCTGCCCGCGCGCGGCACCAACGACCACCGCACGGTCGTTGCGCTGCGCGCCGGCCATGCCGAAGATGTGCTTCACATTACAGTCCTGGAGGGCGAGAACGCGCGTGCTGTGCGTAACCACCTGATCGGCAAGATGACGATCACCGGGGCCGACATCCGCCGCGACCTGCCCGTGGGAAGCCAGGTCGAGGTCACGGTGAACATCGACGAGTCGCAGCGGGTCAAGGTGCAGGCCTACGTCAGCGCCCTGGACGAGGAGTTCGGGGTTGCATTCTCGCTCCAGATGTCGCACGAGTCACTCGACGAACTGCGCAAGCAGGTGGCGGAACAGCAGACGCGGCTGAAGGCGGCCCGCGGAAAACTCGGCAAGAACCGCTCGCCCAAGGCCGACGCCGCCCTGGCGCGCATTGAGGACGAACAGTTGGTGCGCCAGGTGGATGGGCTGGTGGCCTCTGCCGCGCAGAACCCGGACGGGCTCCAGCAACTCGACCGCCGGGTGCGGGATCTCGCCTCGGCCGTGGACGAGGTCGAGGACGCCGCCGAATGGCCGGGGCTCATCGAACTGGCCGAGAAGAACAAGACTGACTGCGAGGGCATGGTCAACGACCATGGCGAGCCGTCCGACCGGAACCGGCTGAGCGCGCTCCTCACCGAGCATCAACGGGCCGTCGAATCAGGTGACCCGGGGATGCTGAAGCGCGTTGCGGACGACTTTGACATCCTCTGGTTCTCGGTGGTGGAGCGTCTCACGGCCTACCATGTCGGCCGCTTCAATCGCCTGGTCGAGCGCCTGAAGTCCATGCGCGACGTCGAGCAGGCGGAACAGGTCATCGCGCAGGGACGGCGGGCCATCAACAACAACGACGTGGACAGCCTCAAGGCCGCCAACCGTCAACTCGCGAACCTGCTTCCCCGCGAGGAGCAGGCCTCCGTCGATCAGCGCGTCGGCGGCGTGATCTAAACCCATGCGGCAAGACCAACTATGAAGGCTCAGGAAGAACATGAGGGCCGGGCGGAGACCGAGGGCGTGCGCCTGAAGCACGCCCGGCTGCTCGCCCGCCGGGGGCGGTTTGCCGAGGCGACGGAACAACTGGCCGAGGCGCGCGCGCGCGGCGAGTGCACCGAGGCCACGGCGCTGGACCTGCAGGCGCGGATCTGCGCCCAGCAGGGTCTGTTGCTGGAGGCCGAGGCGTGTTGGCGCAGGGCCCAGTCGCTGGATCCCGCCAACCCCGCCTACGCCGACGCGCTGGGCGCGTTGCGACAGACCCAGCGCCCGTTTGCGGCCTGGCAACGGACGGGGGCCTGGGCGGGCGCGGCGGCCTTGCTGCTGTGCCTGATCGGCACGCTGGTCGCCGGACACCGCGCGGCCGCCCGCCATCAACGCGTGCTGCTGCAACGCCTGACGGCCCTGGAGCAGCGGATCGGCGCGTTGCACGGGGCGGCCGCCCAGACCGCCGCAGCGACGGCGCGGGCGTTCACGACGCTGGCGACGGCCCTGGATGCGGATGCCGCCACCCGGCAGACCTCCGCGGTCCTGCAGCAGGCCGTCGCCGATCTGCGGAGTGAAATGGACCGGCGACAGCAGGAGGGGGGCGCCCGGCAGGAGCAGGCGCGCGCGGCGCTGTGCCAGGCCATCAACGCCCGCTTGAGGACGGAAGCCGAACGTCAGCAGCAGGCCGTCGAAGCCGGGCGACTGGCCGCGGATGCCAGGCAGCAGGCCCGCGACGAGCAGTTGGAGGCGGAACTCCGGAGTCTGCGGGAGGCGCGAACCACGCCGCCGGCCGCACCGGTTGCGGAGGCTGCGCCGGCTGCGGAGGACCGGCCGCCGCCGCCAGCGAACTGGTGAACGCGCCAGCGGGGCGAAGCACGCCGCGCGCCGTTCTGATCCACGGGGTGAGCGATGGAACCGACTGAAGATGGCGAAATCGTCCGGATGAGGCTCGAATACCGTGAGGCGGTATACGCATCCATCCAGGCGGCCCTGGCCGTGGCCACGACGCGCAAGGACTTCGAGGCCATCGCGGCCCAATGCGAAAGCATTGCGGGATACCGCGACGCGGACGACATTCTGCGCGACGCGCGCCGCAAGATGCAGTTGCTTGGGCGGCCGCCCCAGCCGGAAGTCGACACGGATGCGGGGGGCGCACGGGCGGCCGCGGGGCACGGCCGATGGGCGCGTCTCAAGGCAATGCTCAGGAAGGGATGCGACAAGGCTGTTCAGAAGGCCAACGAGGCGTGGCTGTTTCTCCGAATCCTCCTGATCCGGTGGAAGTGCGCGCTGGCTTTCCACGACCTGGGCAAGGAACTCTATCGAAAGGGGGAGGCCCTGCTGGCCGAAGCCCTCTACCAGCAGAAGATCGAACGGCTCCGGGCGCTGCATGCCGAGATTGAGCAGTGCCGGGGGGAGATCGAGGCGCTTCGCAGCTAGGCGCCGGTCGGGTTCAAGCTTCATCGGTTGCCCCGGCCGCGTCGGGCCGTTGCGGTGAATACCATGGAACAGCCTCAAGACAGCGATCGGGACCAGCTGGAACGGGCGTACTGCGAGGCGGCCTACACCACCATCCAGGCGGCCTTGGCCGTGGCCGCGACGCGCAGGGACTTTGAGATCATCGCGCTCCAATGCGAGGGACTTGCGGGGTACCGCGAAGCGGACGAGATCCTGTGCCGCGCGCGCCACCGGATGGACGCGCTGGTGGGTCAGCCCGATCTGGACGAAGTTCTGGCGCGGCGGACGACGATGCGTGCGGGAAGAGGCAAGAACGCCCTCCGGGTGCTTGCGGTCGTCACCGTTGTCGTTGGGCTGGCAGGCACCGTGACGGTGCTGCGTCGGAACGCCTTGACCCGGCGCTTCCAGGGCACCGTGGCCCTGAACCGTGAAATGCTCGATCAGTACGGCGAGACCGAGTTCGCTGCGGCGAAGGCCGCCTACGCGGGTAAGGCCTATGGCGACGCCTGCGAGCGGTTGGCGTATGCCGTTCGCCAGGCGTCGGTTCGCCGGAGCGTTGCCGACAACGCGCGGCGGCTGGCCGAAGCGGCGGAACGCCGACGTGTGGCCGAGGAAGCGGAACGCATGCGCGTGGTTGCGAGTCGGATCAGAAGCGGCACCCTGCAGACCGGCGACCGGGTCGCGGTGGACCTGGGCGGAGGCGTGGCGATGGAACTGGTCTGGTGTGGGGCGGGGAGCTTCCTGATGGGGAGTCCGGCGGAGGAGCAAGGTCGGGTGTCGGACGAGACGCGGCACCGGGTGACCCTGACGCAGGGTTTCTGGATCGGGCAGTGCGAGGTGACGCGGGAGCAGTGGAGTCGGGTGATGCGGGGCGGTTCGATTCCGCCCGGGCGCGTCAAGGATCCGGTCGAGCAGGTGAGTTGGGATGACTGCCAGGCCTTCATTGGGAATCTCAACCGCATTGCCGGCCAGTCAGCGGCAGCCGGGAACATGCGGCGGTTCCGTCTGCCCACGGAGGCGGAGTGGGAGTTTGCCTGCCGTGCCGGAAGAACGGGGAGGTATGGCGGCACGGAGGATCTCGACCAGCTGGGGTGGCACCAAGGGAACAGCGCTGGCAGGCCGCATGCGGTGGGGCAGAAACGGCCGAACGCGTGGGGTCTGTACGACATGCACGGGAACGTGGCGGAATGGTGCCAGGACCGGTACGCGGACTATCCGGCCGGCGCCGCGACGGACCCCGTGGGGCCTGCCACTGGCGCGGTGCGCGTCTGTCGCGGCGGTGGGTGGACCGTCAGTCCGGACTGCTGCCGTTCGGCCTTTCGCGGCGACCTGCGCCCTGACACCAGTGCCAGCGGCTTCGGCTTCCGCCTGGTCTGTGGCCCGGACCTGGTCGAGCCTTCGGTTGCCGTCAGCGATCCGGGTGCGACGCGGACCGAGAAACGGCCCGCCATCCGCAGCGGCCACCGAAGTCTGCCGTCCCCCGCGCCGAACACGGGCCTCCCCGCACAGGTCACGCCGACGGCGACCCAGCCGCCACGCGTGGCTGCGCCGGTCTCGACACGCGCCGTTCCCGCCAACTCCTTCGCCAGAAACCTGAGAGTCGTCGCATTCACGACCGGACGGTCCGGCCCATTCGTCGGCTTCATCAACACGACCACGCAGCGCAACTACTTCCTTCGGGTGGGCCAGACCGAGGACGGGATCGAGGTTCTCGCGATTGACGCCAACCATGAGCGCGCGCACTTGCGGAAAGGCTCCGAGGAGGCCTGGGTAAGCATGAAGGGCGTGATACCCTAGCCCTGCTTTCGCAGGGTCAGGAGCCGGTCGGGCGCACGCTCCGGATGTTGCTTGAAACACGTAACCGACAGGCGACGGTTGCACCGTCACCCCAAGCCGACTAGAATGGCTGCCATCGTTGCTGGCCGGCCTGTGCAAGACCGGGGCGGTCGTGACGGTCCGGCCATCCCCGTGGAGCGGCCGGCAGCCCTGCAACTGGAGAGAGATGACCATGCGCGCCAAGCCCGCCCAATATGCCATCGGAGTCGACTACGGAACCAACAGTTGCCGTGCCCTGCTGGTCGATGTGCGCGATGGATCCGAACTGGCCAGCCAGGTCTATCCCTATCCGACGGGCGAGGCTGGCATCCTGCTGGATCCCCGCGACCCCAACCTGGCCCGGCAGAACCCGGCCGACTACATCGACGGCTTCATCGTCTGCGTGCGGTCGGTCGTGCGCCAGGCCAGCAAGATCAAGGGCTTCGCGGCTGATCAGGTGGTTGGAATCGGCATCGACACGACCGGCTCCACGCCGTTGCCGGTGGATGACAAGGGCTGGCCGCTGGCCATGACGCGCCGTTTCGCCCAGAACCCGGCCGCGCACGCCTGGTTGTGGAAGGACCATACCGGTCATGCCGAAGCTGCGGCTATCACCGACGCGGCGCGTGCCAGCGGCGCGCCCTACCTGTCCAAGTGCGGCGGGACCTACTCAAGCGAGTGGTTCTGGTCCAAAATCTGGCACTGCCGCAACACCGCGCCGGAGGTCTTCGCCGCAGCCCATTCGTGGGTCGAGGCCTGCGATTTCATTCCGGCCTTCGTCACCGGCAAGCTCGACCCGCTCACCATGCCCCGCAGCATCTGCGCGGCCGGACACAAGGCCATGTTTGCCGAGGCCTGGGGTGGCCTGCCCGAGGCCAGTTTCCTGAAGGGCCTGTCGCCCGACCTGGCCGCCTTGCGCAGCCGGCTCTATACGCAGGCCGTGCCTTCTGACCAGGTTGCGGGATTCCTGATTGAGGAGGTCGCGCGCAAGGTGAGACTGCCGGCGGGCGTGCCGGTGGCGGTCGGGGCGTTCGACGCGCATCATGGCGCGGTGGGCGCGGGCATCCGTCCGGGTACGCTGGTCAAGATCATCGGCACCTCCACCTGCGACATGCTGGTGGCGCCGGCGGGCGCCGACGTGCCGGACATTCCGGGCGTTTGCGGCATCGTGCCAGGCTCGATTGTGCCGGGCATGGTGGGCTTGGAGGCCGGGCAATCGGCCGTGGGCGACATCTTCCTCTGGTTCACACGCCACCTGTGCCCGGCCGAGTACAGCCGCGGCAATGCCATCGCGAACCTGGAGAAGGCGGCGACCGGTCCGCGCCCGGGGGCCTCCGGCCTGCTGGCGCTCGACTGGAACAACGGCAACCGCACCGTGCTGGTCGATCCGTTGCTGAGCGGCCTGATCGTGGGCCAGACGCTGCATTCGACCGCCCCGGAGATCTTCCGGGCCCTGGTCGAGGCGACGGCTTTCGGTGCGCTCACCATCATCCGCCGCTTCGAGGAGCACGGCGTGAAGGTGCGCGAGGTCGTCAACTGCGGCGGCATCGCCGAGAAGAGCCCGTTCCTGATGCAGATCTACGCCGACGTCTGCAACCGCCCCATGCGCCTCAGCCGGTCGTCGCAGACCTGTGCGCTGGGGGCCGCGCTTTTCGGGGCTGTGGCCGGTGGCGCCTACCGCACCACCGCAGCCGCCCAGAAGGCCATGACCGGCGTCAAGGCCGCCGTCTACCGGCCCCAGGCGGCCAACGCCAAAGCCTACGCAGAGCTCTACGCGCTCTACCAGACGCTGCACGACGCCTTCGGCCAGACCGGCCGCCATCCGGCGCTCGAGGGTGTGATGAAGCAGTTGATCGCCATCCGCTCGCGCGCCCGCGGGGCGTGAGTTGACACCACGAAGGACCTCGCGCGGTGCTCGGCGCGACCAAAGCCAAGCTGGAAAACCCGGAAATCGGGAAGTGATCCGAACGATGGGGTTGCGGGCGCAGCACCGCCTGGGGAGTACGAACGCATGCTGGAGCAGCTTAGGCAGGAGGTCTTGCGCGCCAATCTTGACTTGGTGCACGCGGGCCTGGTGGTGCTGACGTGGGGCAACGCCAGCGGTCTGGACCGCGACCGCGGCCTGGTCGTGATCAAGCCCAGCGGTGTGTCGTACGACACGCTGTGCGCCGACGACCTGGTGGTCGTGGACCTCGACGGTCAGGTCGTCGAGGGACGTCTGCGGCCCTCTTCCGATCTGGCCACGCACCTCGCCCTCTATCGGGCCTGGCCGGAGATCGGCGGCATCGTGCACACCCATTCGCAGGTCGCGACCACCTTTGCCCAGGCGTGCCGCGAGATCCCCTGCTTCGGGACCACCCATGCCGACCACTTCCACGGGCCGGTGCCGGTGACGCGCCCCCTGACCGCCACCGAGGTGGCCGGCAACTACGAGGCCGCAACCGGCGCTGTGATCCTGGAACGCTTCGCCGGGCTCAATCCCGCGCATGTGCCGGCCGTGCTGGTTGCCAACCATGGGCCCTTCACCTGGGGCCGTAGTGCCAGCGATGCCGCTCACAACGCCGTGGCCTTGGAACAGGTGGCGGCCATGGCGCTGGGCACGCTGCAGCTGGCTCCTGGCCAGGGCCCGATCGCCGGGCACATCCTGGACAAGCACTTCAGCCGCAAGCACGGTCCGCAGGCCTACTACGGGCAGACTGGCGCCACACCGCCACCGGGCGCCCGCCATGGCTGAGGCCGGGCACACCGGGTCGGCGTTGCCCCTGCACCGCTACCTCGATCACGCCGTGCTCAAGCCGGAGCTGACCCAAGCCGAAGCTGCCGCCGAGATGCGCGTGGGCCTGGCCTACCATGTGCGCACCCTTTGCGTGCGACCCTGCGACATCGAGCTGGCGCGTGGGCTCTGTCGCGGCACCGACACCGATCTCTGCTGTGTGCTTGGGTTCCCGCACGGCTGCGGCCTCTCCGCCAGCAAGGCCGACGAGGCCCGGCGCTATGTGGACCTCGGCGTGCGCGAGATCGACATGGTGGTCAACTACGGTTGGGTGCGCAGCGCCCTCTGGGATCTGGTGACCGCCGACATCGCGGCCGTCACCGCCGTGGCCCACCCGGCCGGGGTCATCGTCAAGACGATCTTCGAGACCGCGGCGCTCACGCTCCCCCACGTGGCCCGCGCCACCGAGGCGGCCATCGCGGCCGGCGCCGATTTCGTCAAGACCTCCACCGGCTTCGGCTCGGGCGGAGCCACCGAAGAGGTCGTGCGGGTCATGCTCGACACGGCCCGCGGGCGCATCGCGGTCAAGCCCTCCGGGGGCATCCGCGATCGCGCGCGCGCCGAAAGGTTCATTGCCATGGGCGCTGCCCGATTGGGCGTAGGCTCGGCCGCCACCCCTGCCATCTGCGGCGGCCCAGCGCAGCCGGCGGCCGGCGCCTACTAGATTCCTCGTTCCGAGATCGATTGAGTTGCGGGTGGAGGCCCACTTTGGGGGCCGGTCGGGCTCAAGCCGCGGACCGACAGGCCCCCGCAGATGGATTGCGAAGTCTTCAGAAGCCCGTCTACTTCTTCAGGCTTTCGGCCGTCTCCTTCACCAGTTTGGCCTTCTCTTCCGGATCCTGCGTGGCAAAAGTCTTAGCCGTTTTCTTGGCCTGCGCCTTCTCTTCCGGGGTCATGCTCTTGACCTCGGTGGCCACGGCCGTTCCGACCTCTTTGGCGGTTTCGACCTTCTGCTCGGTCGGGATCGCCTGGATGCGGGCCACTTCGTTCAGAACCTGCTGCTGCTGGGCCGGCGTCAGGCTGTCGTAGACCTTGTTCAGGTAGGCGGCGTTCTCCTGCACGTGCGAGGCGACCTGTTTGGCCTCATCCTTGTACTCGCCCTTCATCCCCTGAAGGTACTTGGCCATCTCCTGCCGCTGCGCCGGAGTCAGGGACTCGAACGCCGCCTTGGCATTCTGCACCTTTTCGGAACCAGCCACCTTAGCGCGTCGTTCCGTGACCCGCTCGCGCGCCGCCTGAGCCTTCTCCTGCGCCTGGGTGACGCCCGTCAGCAAGACCGCCGCCGCCAACACGCTGCCTGTCCTGCCATACCAACCGTAACGGATGCTCATCGGATGCACTCCTTCCAGACCATTTGCGAACTGCGGCCGGGCCATTCAGCCCTGACAACCGCCTATCACCTTAGACGTTACCATAGGCGACGGCATTCACGCCAACGGCGAATCGCGGGAGTGCGCGTGAAAAGGGAGGAGCCGGCCGCGCGGCTGCGCCTCGAATGTTCGAGGATGGTAACTGTGGCAGAGGTCCGGATTGTCGATCGTGCTCGTCCTCGTCCTCGGGAATCGAGTTCGAGGACGACGACGAGGACGATCAAACACGCGAGTCGGCGGACGATTCGGAGCATCCCCTCGTAATCCGTAATCGTCGCCCGAAGTTATGGACGAGACAGACGCACGGGACTGGGCAGGTGCCAAGCATTCTGGTACATTTCGACGCACCCGCCATGGTCTTCAGTTCGCTCATCTTCCTGTTCCTTTTTCTGCCGGCGACACTGGCCATCTACTACCTGTGTCCGCCTCGCGGTCGCAACCTCGTGGTCACGACGGCCAGTCTCGGTTTTTTTGCCTGGGGCGCGCCGCGCTTCGTCTTCGTGCTGCTGGCCTCCTGCGCGGCCGACTTCCTGCTGGCCCGGCGCGCCGCACCAGGCGCCGCGCCGTTGCCCGCGCGTCGTCTGCGCGTGGGGCTGGCCATCGCCCTCAACCTGGGGCTGTTGCTCTATTTCAAGTACGCCAACTTCGCGGTCGAACAGCTCAACGCCCTGCGCGCCCTGCTGGACGTCTCGCCCCTCGTCTGGAACCGCGTGCTCCTGCCCATCGGCATCTCCTTCTTCACGTTCCAGAAGATCAGCTACCTGATCGACGTCTTTCGCGGCACCGCCGAACCGGCGCGCAGCTATGACCGCTACCTGCTCTATGTGGCGCTCTTCCCGCAGTTGATCGCCGGCCCGATCGTGCGCTATCAGGACGTGGCGCTTCAGATCGATCGCCGGACGCACGACACCGAGACCTTCCTGAGCGGGGCGTGGCGCTTCGCACTCGGCATGGCCCGCAAGGTTCTGCTGGCCAATCCGGCCGGGCATCTGGCCGACCTGGCGTTCGAGGCCCATGGCCAGGTCGGCTGCCTTGGCGCCTGGATCGGCATCCACGCCTACGCGTTGCAGATCTATTTCGACTTCGCCGGCTACTCCGACATGGCCATCGGCTTGGGGCGCATGTTCGGCTTCCAGTTCCTCGAGAACTTCGACTTTCCCTATGTGGCGCGCAGCGTGACGGAGTTCTGGCGGCGGTGGCACATCTCGCTCAGCACGTGGATGCGCGACTACCTCTACATCCCGCTCGGCGGCAACCGCGGCTCACTGCTCCGGGTCTACGCCAACTTGTGGATCGTCTTCGCTATCTCGGGTTTCTGGCACGGGGCCTCCTGGAACTTCGTGGCCTGGGGCCTGTTCCATGGGTTGTTGCTTTCGCTTGAACGCGCGGTCCGTTGGCGCTTCGGACGCTGGCCCGTCCCGGCCGTCATCGGGGTGCCGTGGACCTATCTGCTGGTCCTGCTGGGCTGGGTGCTGTTCCGCGCCGCGGATCTGTCCGACGCCGGGGCCTATCTGGCGGCACTGGCCGGCCGTGTGCCCGCGGCGGCGGCCGCGACGGCCGGGTTCGCCGCCGAACTGGGCGACCCGCGCAACCTGACGGTCCTGATCGTCGGTAGCGTGGCCGCCTGCGCGCCTCTGCTGGGCCTGCGCCGCCTGGTCGACGAGTGGCCGGTCGGCGCGCCGCCCGGCGCCGCCCGACTCCCCGCGGCCCTGGTGGCGCGCGGCACAGTCACGGCGTTGCTGCTGTGGGCCTCGGCCACCGCGCTGGCGGCCGGTGGCTTCAACCCCTTCATCTACTACCGGTTCTGAAGCATGCTGCGCACCTCCAACATCGCGACCGTGTTTCGATGGGCGCCGCATCCGCGTGGGGTCCTGGCCTTGCTCTTCTGGGCCGGCCTCTGCCTGCCCCTCTTCCAGCAGCTCACGCACCTGCCGCGCGACGTTCGCCTGGCGGGGGTCGAGAACCGGGCCGAGGTGCCGCGGCTCACCTGGCGAACCTGGTTCAGCGGCGAGTTCGGCCGCGCGTTTCCATCGTGGTTCGAACAGCGGATCGGTCTGCGCGGCTGGCTGGTCAAGAGCGGCAACCAGGCCGGCTACGCGATCTTCCGGCGTACCGTGCGCAGCGCCAACCAGAACGTCGTGATCGGACGCGACCACTGGCTTTACGAGCGCATCTACGTGCAGCACTACCTGCGGCGCATCGGCATCCGCGACGCGGCCCGCGACGACTTCGTGCGCGCGCTGGCGGGCCTCGACCGGGCGCTGGCGGCGCGGGGGCGCGACCTGGTCGTGGTGGTCGCTCCCAGCAAGGTCGAGATCCATCCCGAGCATCTGCCGCCCGACATGCAGTTGGACCGTCGCCAGGCCGTCGGCCAGACCAATGCCTACGAGGCGCTGCTGCCGGCGCTGCGGGCCGAAGGCGTTCGCGTGGTGGATGGCCACCAGCTGTTTATGGACGCGAAGGCCGACCACCCGCCGCTCTTCGCGTCGGGCGGCACCCACTGGAACGGCTACGGGGCGCAGCTGACGGTGCAGGCGCTCTTCGAGTTGCTGCGCAGCCGCCCGAACAGTCCGGAGCTGCCGCTGCCTCGCGTGGCCGGTGCCGAGTGGGGACCGGCCGAGGGCACGGACCTCGACCTGCGCCGGCTGCTGAACCTGTGGTGGTTCGAGCCGGGCGGCCCGCCGGCGGTGCCCTATCCGCGGCTGAGCATTGAGTCGCCCGCGCCGGCGGGCGCGATGCCCGTCCCGCGCGTGCTGATCGTGGGCGACAGCTTCAGTTTCCAGTTCGTGGACGCCTTGGCGCAGCCCCGCCTGGTCGGGGAGGTGGAAATGTTCTACTACTTCAAGCGCCGGTTCATCTACAACCTGGCTGACGCGCGCGATAGCGCCAGCCGTACGCTCAACCACATCCGGGCGGACCGCGGGCCGATGGTCCAGGACCCGGCCTGGCTGGCGCGCCACCTGGAGGCGGCCTCGCTGGTCCTGCTGGTGGTGAACGAGATTCAACTGCGCGACTGCGGCTGGGGCTTCCCGGCTGCCGCCCTCGCCGCGCTGACGCCGCCGGCGCCCGCGACCGGATCCGCGCCGCCATCAGCGGATTGAACCGCTGGGCCTGTGAGGGTTGACTTACGTTCCCATTCCCTGCCACACTCACGCGGAACGAATCGCATGATCCGCACACGCTAGATTTCGATCGCGCCTGCCAGGTACGCCATGGGCATGACTCCGCTGGTGCCGCTGACCATGTTCGGCTGGATTCCGTTGGCACTCGGCCTCTTCCGGCGGCTGCGGCCGCACCATGCCGTGATCGCGGGCTTCCTGCTGGCCTGGATGTTCCTGCCCCAGTACGACTACGAGCTTCCCGGCCTGCCCAACTACAGCAAGGTCAGCGCGGCCAGCTACGGGATCCTCCTGGGCACCTTCCTGTTCAACCGCGGGGCCTTCGATCGCATCCGCTTCCATCCGCTCGACCTGCCGGTGGCCCTCTGGTGCCTGTCATCGTTCTGCTCGTCGCTGACCAACGGCCTGGGCGTCTGGGACGGGCTTTCGGCCTTTCTCGGCAAGGTCACGGTCTGGGGCATTCCCTATTTCATCGGGCGCCTCTACTTCGACACGCCGGAAGCCCTGCGCGATCTCTGCCTGGGGATCTTTCTGGCTGCGCTGCTCTATGCGCCCTTCTGCCTGTATGAGGTGGTGATGAGCCCGCGCCTGCACAAGACCGTCTATGGCTGGCATCCCCACAAATTCGGACAGACCAAGCGCGGCGGCGGCTGGCGCCCGGTGGTGTTCATGAAGCACGGGCTGATGACCGCCATGTGGATGGGCGGCGGCGCCCTGGCCGGCGTGTGTCTGACCCTCGGGCGCAACCTGGGAAAACGACTGCCGGTGTTTCCGCTGCCGTCGAAGCTCGCGGTGCTGGGGGTGGTCGTCACCTTCCTGCTCTGCAAGTCGATGGGCGCTTTCCTGCTGATGGTGCTGGGCCTGGCGGCAATCCTGCTGGCCACCCGCGCCCGGCGCACCTGGCTGCTCCTCTTTATCATGATCTACCCGGTCTTCTACATGACCACCCGCGGCACGGGACTGTGGGATGCCCAGAACCTGCTGCGCGTGGTGCAGCAGCATACGTCGAACGAACGCTCCGGGTCGCTGGAGTTCCGCATCGTCAACGAGAACATCCTGGCCGGCAAGGCGCGCGAACGCCCGGTGTTCGGCTGGGCCGGCTGGAAGCGCTCGTATGTGCGCGACGACGCCGGCGTGCCGATCTCGATTCCCGATGGACTGTGGATCATTGCCCTGGGGCAGAACGGGGTGTTCGGCCTGGCCGCCCTGACGCTGACCCTGCTGCTGCCGCAGGTGCTCTTTCTGCGCCGCTATCCCGTGCACACCTGGCGCGAGCCTCCCGCCGCCGCCCTGGCGCCGCTATCGGTGCTGCTGGGCCTGTTCATGATCGACAACCTGCTCAATGACATGTTCAACCCCGTCATGTTGCTCTCGGCCGGCGGCATCACGGGTCTCGCCATCCGCCAACCGGCCGGCCGGCCGACTGGTCCGGCGGCGCTCGGACCGGATACCGGCGCGCGGCCTGAAACCCCTCTCACCCCGAGGCTGCTGTGAGCACATCTCCCCGCAGTTCGGCCAAGCACACTGCCATGCGCGGCTCCTTCTGGACCCTCGGCGGCTACGGCGTCTCGCAGGTGGTGCGCCTGGTCTCCAGCCTGATCCTGGCCCGCATGCTCTTCCCGGAGGCCTTCGGGTTGATGGCCCTGGTGAACGTCTTCATGCAGGGCCTGGAGATGCTCTCCGACATCGGCCTCGGCCCCAGCATCATCCAGAACAAGCGCGGCACCGAACCCAAGTTCCTGCGCACCGCCTGGACCCTGCAGATCCTGCGCGGATTCGCGCTGTGGCTGATCGCCTGTGCCTTGGCCCGCCCGGCGGCGCTGTTCTTCGGCGCCCGCGATCCGCTGGCGGCCCAACTCACCACGGTCCTGCCGGTGGCCGGGTTGATGGCGCTGCTCGGCGGGTTCACCTCCACGGCGCTCCACACGCTGAACCGCCGGATGGAGATGCGGCGGCTCACCGCCCTGGCGCTGTTGCCGCAGATCGTGACACTGCTCGTCTCGATCGTCTGGGCGCACGTCGACCGCAGTGTCTGGGCCATCGTGGGCGGTGGTCTGGCCGGCAGCCTGGCCCGGCTGGTCCTGAGCCACCTCTTCAACGACGGTCCGCGCGACCGGCTGGGATGGGACCGTGAGGCCGCGCGCGAACTCGAGCACTTTGGCCGCTGGGTCTTCCTGAGCACCGTGGTGAGCTTCCTCGCCTCCAACCTCGACCGCGTCGTGCTGGGCCGCCTGCTGACACTTGGCGAACTCGGCCTCTACAGCATCGGCATGACCTTCGCCCGCGTGGCGACCCAGGTCTCCACGCGGCTCACCAACACGGTGGTCTTCCCGCTGCTGGCCAAGTACCAGGACAAGCCGGAACGTCTGATCGCCTTTGCGACGCGCGCCCGCGGCGCGGTCCTGTGGGCGGGCGGCGCCCTCTGCGTCGGGTTTGCGACCTTTGCTCCGACCTTCTTCGGCCTGCTCTACGATACGCGCTATGCCGGCGCGGGCCGCATCTCGCAGTGGCTGGCGCTCTATGTCTGGACGTGGATCTTGAACGCCACCATCGATCGCATCCCGCTGGCGCTGGGCCGTCCGCGCGCGCTCTTCACCGCCAACCTGGCCGGAGCCTTCGGGATGGTCCTGGCCTGGAGCGGCTACCAGCTGGCCCGGTTGCCCGGCTTCATCGTCGGCATGGCCCTCTCCAGCCTCGCCGCCCACATCTGCCTGCTGGCCGCCATTCCGCGGCCGCGCGCGGCCCTGGCGCGCCAGTCCCTGCTGGCCACGGCCGGCGTGGCGACCAGCATCCTTGCGTTGCTGGCCCTGCTGCAGCTCCTCGACGCGCACCTGTCGACCTGGCCGTCGGTGGCGGTCCACGCCCTGCTGGCGGGACTGCCGCTGGCGGTCGCCGCGCTGGTGGTGCGGCGCATGATGGCCACGCCGGCCACCCCGCCCGAACTCGAGCGGCTGGCGCTCGAGGTCAGCACCCGCCGGGCAAGCCTCACGGTGCTGCGCGAGCGCGGCCAGGATGTGCTGATTGCGCGGACCTGCGCCCCGGACGGGCGGGCGGTAATCGTGAAGCTGTGGAACCGGCGCGGCGGGCGCGGCTGGCTGCGCCGCGCCAGCGGGACCACCATCGCGCGGCGCGAATGGGACGCCCTGCAGCGGCTGCGCCGCGACAACGTCGGCGTGCCCGAGGCGCTGGCCTGCTTCACCCTGCGCCATCCCGACGCGCGCCACACCGAGGTGCTGATCGAGGAGGACCTGGGGGTCTGCCGCGACGCCACAGAGGAGTACAAGGCCCTGCTGCGCGATCGGCGCGCGGACGAGGCCGCGGCCTTCGAGGAACAGATGCTGCACACCACGGAGGTCATGCTGATGCGCGGCCTGCTGGACACCGACCATCGCCTGCCGAATTTTGTGGTGCGTCCCGACGGCCGCGTCGTGCGGCTGGATTTCGAGCTGGCCCGACCCGTGCTCCGCCCGCGGCGCCACACGGCGCAACTGGGCCGCATGGTCGGCACCTTCCTGGGCAGCTACCTCTTCGCGGTGCAGCCCGACGTGCCGCGTGCGACCGCCTTTGCGCAGCGGTTGCAGGCGCGTCTGCGCCTTCCGCCGCGCGTGCTGGTGCGGGTGAAGCTGCGCGTGACGGAGATGACCGAGCGCCAGCGCCAGGAGATCGGCCTCGACACCCGGATGCAGTGGCCCTGGTGAGGCGCACGGATCACTCGCCGCCACGCACGTCGGACCGACGTGCGCCACTCGCCCCGCTTCGGTGCTTCCGCTCCTCAAACTGCGAGCGTTGCCGCCGAATCTGCCGCCCCGACGTGCGCATGCCCA
>CAZZCT010000034.1:11199-34019 GCA_964652365.1 uncultured Lentisphaerales bacterium | reverse complement strand
CGTTCGGATTCAAGGCATAGTGAAACAGCGGCACGAGCTTCTTGTGCAGGTCGGCGTCCAGGTAGATCAGCAGGTTGCGGCAACTGATCAGGTCCAGCTTGGAGAAGGGCGGGTCCTTGAGCACGTTCTGCTCGGAGAAGACCAGCATGTCGCGGATGCCTTTGTGGACGCGGTAGGTGTTATCGCCCGGTTCGCACGAGAAGAAGCGCGCCAGCCGCTCCGGCGAGAGGTCGGCGGCGATCGCGGCCGGATAGATGCCGGCCCGGGCCGCGGCAATGGCATGGCTGTCGATGTCGGTGGCAAAGACCTGCACCTTGAAGCTCGCCTTCAGTACCTGCTGGCGCTCGGCCAGCAGGATGGCCAGGGAATACGCCTCCTCGCCGGTGGAACAGCCCGGCACCCAGACGCGGATGGCGGCGTCGGCGGGCTTGCCGGCAAAGAGTCCGGGGATGACCTGCGCTTCGATGGCGGCGAAGGCTTCTGGGTCACGGAAGAAATTGGTCACACCGATCAGCATGTCGCGGAACAGAGCATCGACCTCTTCGGGTGTCCGCTGGATGAACGTGACGTAGTCGCCCAGGGTTTCGATCTGGTGCACGGCCATGCGCCGTTCGATCCGGCGGCGGGTGGTGGAGGGCTTGTACTGCGAGAAGTCGTGGCCGGTTTGGGCGCGCAGCAGGATAAAGATCTTCTTGAGCGCGCCCTCGGTCTTGGGGAGTGTCGTGGTGGGCCGGGGCGGCTTGCCGAAGGCATGGGTGGTGTAGGCGATGAGCTGGGCCGCCATCTCGGCCGGCGGCAGCTCATAGTCCACCAGGCCCGTGGCCAGGGCGCTACGGGGCATCCCATCGTGCTCGGTGGAGGCGGGGTTCTGGGCCATGACCATTCCGCCCTCACCCTTGATGGCCCGAATGCCCAGGGTGCCGTCGCTGCCGGTGCCCGAAAGCACCACGCCGATGGCCCGCTCGTGCTGGTCCTGCGCCAGCGACCGAAAGAAGAAGTCGATCGTCAGGCGCTGGCCACGCGGAAACGCGGGTTCAAACAGTTGCAGCATTCCGTTCAGAAAGGCCATATCGCGATTGGGGGGAATGATGTAGGTGCAGTTGGGCCGTACCTCCATGCCGTCCTCAACCTCGAAGACCTGCATCCGGGTGTAGCGCCGGATCAGGTCGGTCAGAATGCTCTTGTGATCCGGGGCCAGGTGCTGCACCAGCACAAAGGCCATACCCGGGTCGGTGTTCGCCGGCATGCCGGCGAAGAATGCCTCGAAGGCGGCCAGACCGCCAGCGGATGCGCCGATGCCCACGATGGGGAAGCCGCCAGCGACACCCTCGGTCGTTTTCTGCGCGTCAACCGCGTCGCCGGACTGTTCCGGCGGCAGGTCGTCCTGTGAATCGCTAGCTGGCTTGCCAGCGGACTTCTTCCCATGATCGCGCTTTGAGTTCATTTCGTGTACATCCCGAGGAGCCTGCAAAACCTCCGGTTTGTGCAAGCGGAGGTTCAGGGTTCGGGGTTCAGGATGCGATTTCCGCCTGAACCCTTTTTCCCGGCTCTTGCAGGGGATCTGCAAGAGCCTCACCCCATCACATCCCTTATACTTCAAGGTGGGTGGTGACTGCAACCCAATCGATCCCGACATTCCGGGACCTCCGCCGCAGAAGGTAACACACCCGTGCCGGCTGTCGAGCCGGTGGTACGGCGAGCAAATACGTTGGAACTGCATCAGCCAAGGGCCGAACGGATTTCGGCCCTACGTTCGCCGTGGGTCCCAAATCCGTTGGGACCTCGTCAGTGAAGTGGCTGCTGCTCCAGCCAAGCCGCACGGTACAGCAGGAACTCGCCATCTCTCAACCCGGCCTTACACGGGTTGTCCGCGATGTAGCGTCTGAACGCCCCCAGTTCCTTCCAGTTCCTCACGATGTGGTCGTAGTTCTCCTTCTGCCAGAAGGAGCCGGTTTCTTTCAGCCCCGCCTTGCTCAGGCGCGTGGAGACAAAACGCTTGACGCTCTGAAGTCCGCGTTCCAACTCGAAACCGGCTACAGGCTGCACGAGACTGTGCACGTGGTTCGGCATGATCACCAGGTCGCCCAGCCACCAACCCCCGGAATCGAAATGGCGCATAGCGTCAGCCACAATATCCCGAGCCAAAGGCTGTCGCAGCAGACAGCCCCCATGACACCGGTCCAATTCCACGTGCAACCGCCGCGCCGCTAGTTTCTCGAACTCCCGGCGGCGGCGCTCGTCAATCTGCTCGTAGACGGTTTGCCATCGGGGCTCGGTCAACGGACCCAGAACTCCGTTCGCGCCAAGCCACGTCGCGTCCTCCTCCTGCCACCGGGCAACCACACAGTATGGCAGGGAATCCGCGAGACGAAACGTCACAAAATAGGTGGCGCCATCCTGACGCCAGTGCGGCAGATGCCGCCGGTAGATGCGCACCGTGCCGTACGGATCGAAGGGTTGGAACACCACCCTCGGCTGTGCAACGCGCTGTTCCATCCGGGTCATGAGAGACTTCTCCCGTAGGACCGGTTTCAGACAAGGGCCGAACGGATTTCGGCCCTACATTCCCTCGGCGTCATCGTACAGCGGCTGGACGGGCAGGTCACACAAAGAAGTTTTGCCTGCCATGCGTACGAAGACAGGTTAACTCGGGGTATCTCCCGGCCCGAAGAGGCGCATGTGGCAGGGTCGCACATACACGCGCTCGCCACTCTGAAGATTGAGCTCGTGACAGCGGATCTTGCCGAGTTCGGCCTCGATCAATGCACCGCCGCCGCAAGGCCGCAGTTCCACGCGCACGATCGGCCCGATGGCCTGGATGCGGACCACCACGGCCTCGACCGCCGCGTCCCCGCCCGCCTCGCGCGTCAGATCGATCTCGTGCGGCCGCGCATAGGCCGTCAGCGGCGCGTCGACCACGCCGGCTGCATCGGCAGCGCCTTCACCGGCCGCGGCCACAGCAACCCGGCCCTGCACCATGCGAGCGTGGAATTGGGTGGTCTGTTGGTGCGGCGGACGCGCAGGCCAAAGGCCACGTTATCGAAGACCGTCATGTGCCGGAACAGGGCATAGTGCTGGAACACAAAGCCAACCCGGCGGATTCCCACGGTCTGGGCCGCGGCATCCTCGCCGTCGAAATGCACCGAACCGCTGTCCGCGGACTCGAGCCCCGAGAGGATCCGCAGCAGGGTGGTTTTGCCGCAACCGGAAGGCCCGAGCAGCGCCAGTAACTCGCCCGAGGCCACGTCCAGCGAGACATCGTCGAGCGCATTGAAGGCACCGAAGCGCTTGGTGAGGTGACGGACTTCGACCTTCATGTGGGAAGCTCCTCCTCCTGCGGCCGCAGAGCCGCGCGGAGTTGCTGCCGGGCGCGCCACTCGACCGCGCTCTTGGCGATCGCGGTAGCCAGCAGCGTCAGCCGGACCGCGGCGCGCGCCATGGGTTCGGTGACGGCCGCCAGGTAGAAGGCGAGGCCCTTTTGCAGCGCACCAAGGTCACGGCGCTGTTCTTGAGAGGGATCAGGAAGATCCGAGCCGCCAGATCCTTTCCGTCATTGGTGTCGCTGTCGACACTGGCGCCGTCCGGGCCGCCGTTGAACACACCCAAGGCGTACTCCAGCAGGCCTTTGCCCGCGGCTCCGTAAAGCATGACGCCCTGGTCGTAGTTCGGTGTCAGAGCGGTGGAGAGTCCGGTCTCGTTGAACAGCGTCTCGGAGGTGGACTGCAGACGTTCGATTCCGAACGGCACCTTGGTGCGACCGACCCGCACACTGACTAGCCCTGAAGGCTTGTAGTCCAGGTAGGCATCCTGCAGTTCGGTCTTGCCGCCGCCAAAATCCGGCGCCACGCGGAACTCGAACGGATTTCCCACGGCGCCGTCGAGGATGACCCGCGCGCGCCGCACCAGGAAGGTGTCGACGGCCTTGCCCGCACGGTCGTCGATGAAGAACCGGCCGTCGCCCTGTGCATACCCGCGCAGTTTGAGCTGGTAGGTCTTGTCCGGTGATGCCAGCGCAAAGCCGTCCTTGCCGGCGGTCACGACGGGCGTCGCCTTGGCTTTGACGGCCGCGTCCTCGTCGGCGATCTCAAGCTTGCGCTCCAGAATCCGCACCTTCTGGTCTCAGGACCGCCAGCAGGCGGTCCTCCTTCTCGATCGGCGTGGACTCATAGAAGTACTTGCTGACCGACTCCGAGGGTGCCAGGGCGCCGTCGAACAACCGGATGACCTCGGCCAGCGAGATGGCGGAGGGCGCCTTGCCCAGTTGGAAGCCGCCGCCCTTGCCCTTGGAGCTGCGCAGGTAGCGCGCGCGCTTGAGCGCGAGCAGGATCTGCTCCAGGAACTTCTGAGGTATGCTCTGCGCGGCGGCGATGGTCTGCACCGGGATGAACCCTTCGGTCTGGTGCCTGGCCAGGTACACCAGGGCGAGCAGGGCGTATTCGCTTCGTGAGGTCAGTTTCATCGTAGCGGGTTTCGGATGCGGTGCGTGTCGCGTGTGCCTTCGGTCCTTGAAGACGATGAATGCGATAGAATAAGTCGGATGAGTTGTCAACAGGCTTGCGTAATCCTCAAACTGCGAGAGTTGGAACGGTGGTGATGTTTGTTGAGCAGTCAATCGCAGGCAATTGGACTGTCTGATGGGCCATTTCCCAACATTCCAGCATTCCAGTATTCCATCTCCCGCAATCCGGGGGTAATGCGTCAGCCCCGACGCGTTGAGCCGGCGGCCCGCTGCTTGAACCCGAGGCAAAACCCATGTCCCGACGCGTGGGGTGCCCCAGGCCCTTGGGGCACCCGGTCGGACGGCGCCCAACCGCAGATGGCGCAGATTGGGCCAAGATGGTTGCGTGAGTTCCGGCGCAACGTGCTTGGCAAGAACCCGACGTGCTTCTAGACTCCGTCCAACCAATGCAGACCCGAGGAAAACGTTTGGCGGGCGTTCTGGCACGCGTACTGTTGGCTGTGCTGCTGCTGGCCTGGTTGGTGGGGCGGCAGGATGTTGGGCGGGCGGGACTCCAGACGTCTCTGGCGCGCACGCTGGACCATCCGGTCGCCGCACTGACCGGGTTGGCGCTGATCTTCGGCTCGCTCCTGTGCTCCGCGCTGCGCTGGCAACTGTTGCTGCAACGGATTGGCTTACGCTTGCGTGTCAGACGCGCGCTGGGCATCTACCTGATCGGACACTTCTTCAACGCTTTCCTGCTGGGCACGACGGGCGGTGACCTGGTAAAGGCGGTCTGGGCCACGCGGGAAATGCCGGACCGCAAGGTCGAAGCGGCGGGTTCGGTGATCTTGGAGCGGCTGGTGGGACTGGCGGTGCTGCTGGTTCTGGCCGTGGTCGGCATGCTGGTGCGCTGGCCGGTGTTCGTAGCCTCGATGGGCGTATGGGGCCGGACCGTACTTGCGGGGTCGCTGCTGGCCCTGATGGGTGGTGGAGGTGCGATGCTGGTGCTGGCTGGTCGGACGTTTCTGGGTCGCCGGTATCTGGCGGCTTCGGCCGGATGGCGGCGCCGATTCCCCCGGCTTGAGCGACTGCGCGTGGCGGCCAGCGCCTGTCTGCAGTTCTCGCCCGCGGTGGCGGCGGCCTGGGGGTATTCGCTGCTATCGCATGGCTGCAGCATCCTGAGTTGGTACGCCTTTGGCCGGGCGCTTGGGCTCGCGGTGTCGTTCTGGGACTGCCTCCTGCTGGTGCCCGCGATCTTGCTGGTCCAGTCCCTGCCGCTCACGCCGGGCGGCGTGGGGTTGCGCGAGTGGGCCACCGTGGCGCTGTTCGGCGTACGAGGGGTGGCGCCGGCTGCCGCGCTGGCCCTGGCGCTCATCAGCTTTGCGGGCGCGCTCTGCTGGAGTCTAGTGGGTGGGGGCGTCTTCGCTTTCCTGGCGCACCCCAAGGTCGATGGCCCACGCGCCGAAGTCTCATGAGGCGCTTGCAGAACCCCTGCAAGAGCCGGGAAACAGGGTTCAGGTGTCAGGGTTCAGGCTGGAAATCCCCCGTTCCGGGAAATCTAGCGGGAAGGCCTGCCCGACGGATCGCCTTTACGCAGCAGTTTGGTCTGTTCGTTCCAACGAAAGCGCGCGCCCGTCTTGCTGACCTGGTCGACCGCAACACCCCGCGCGCTGACGTCGCCTTCGCCCAGCATCTCGCCACTGTCGAGGATCACCAGCGTGACCTGGCCGACGGTGGCGACGCCATTGATTCGGAAGAGCGGCCAGCCGTCCACAGCAAAGGCTTCCACGACCTGTGCCGGCGGCTGGTTACTGGCACCGGCGGGCGCTCCGGCGGCCGGGGCGAGCGCGAACACGGCGTTGGTGGTCGTGGCGAGTGGCGCTTCAGGAATCGTGGCCCACGACTCCGGAGGGGGTGGTTCGGCCACGAGGGCAGGGGGAGGATTGCTCGCCGCGGCTGTTGGCCAGGGGGCGTCGGCCTGGGCGGCCAAGGCGGTGGCACCCGGCGTCGGCAGATGCCAGACCGCCGGTGCAGAGGTCCTTGCGGGGGGTGGCGCATCCGCATCGCGGTGGATGGCCGCGGTGCCCGGCGACGCACTCGGAACAGGCCCGGCAGGTGGCGCCGGCCGCCAGAGCAGGATGGCCGCGACGGCCAACACCAGCAGCACCACCGCGCCGGTCAGCACCGCCAGCAGGGCGGTGCGGGGGGCACGCTCGCTGGCGGGGGGCGTCGATGGTGCGCGCCGCAGCCGCGCCGCTGGATCGGTCGGCAGCGGCCGTTCGGCGGGGGGGGGCTGTGGGCCGGGAGCGGCTGCCGAACGCGGTGCGAGCGGATCGCCGGTGCGCTCCTGAGCACGGCGACGCAGGGCTTCCTCGATCAGGCTCATGCGCCTTGCTCCAGTTGACGGACCGCCTGTTCCACGCAACCCCAGGTGATGGTCCGTGTCTGCAGGGTGTAGCCGGCCAACAGGGCGTAGTCGCAGACGGCGTTGATCATCCGCGGAATTCCGCCCGAGTATTGCCGCACGCCTTCGACGGCTTCAGCGTCGAAACAGACCGACGCCGGCGCACCGGCCACGCGCAGGCGGTGGTCGATGTAGCCGGCGACGTCGCCCGCGGCCAGCGGCGGGATGTGGTAGCGCACCGTGATCCGCTGCCGCAGTTGCCGCAGTTCCGGCGCATTGAGCCGTTCCTTGAGTTCGGGCTGCCCCGACAGCACAATCTGGATCAGCTTGGACTGAGCGGTCTCGAGGTTTGAGAGCAGGCGGATCTGCTCCATTGTGCCAGCGGTCAGATTCTGGGCCTCGTCGACGATCAGCACGACGTTCGAGCCGGCCGCCGCCTGTGCGAGCAGGAAGGCGTTCAGCGTCTCGAGCTGGCTGAAGCGGTCGCGGCTGGCCGACTTGAGCCCGAAGTCGGCCAGCACGGCCCGCAGCAACTGCGGCCCGCTGAGGCAGGGATTGAGGATCAGCGCTGACCGCGTCAGGTCGCCCAGGTGGGCGATGATCGCACGGCAGATCGTCGACTTGCCGCAGCCCACTTCGCCGGTCAACTCGATGAACCCCTTGCGCTGAACGATGCCATATAAGACGTGGTCGAACGCGGCCTGGTGGTGGGCCGTGAAATAGAGGTACTTCGGGTCCGGCGTGATGTTGAACGGAAACTCGTCGAGCTGGAAGTACTCTAAGTACATGCCGGGCAGGTTACGGCGGCATCCGTCGCCTGTCCAGCGTGTTTGCGACCAATCCGAAATCGCAATGGAATCGCATTGCCTTTGGACCGACGTTTTGAGATAGTTATTAGCAGTATCAGTATTCGTATGCGGAGTTGCGTTGCAAACTCGATGGGGGGAGTCGCATGCGTGGTAGGACTCATCGGTGCGAGGCGTCTTCTGAAGAGGTCACGATTCGTGACGGGGTGGAAGTCGAGAAAAAGGGGCTGCCGCCAATGGGTTGGGCCTGGATCCTGGCGGCTGCCATGGGTCTGTTCAGCCTCATGGTCTACCTCGGCACACTGTCGATTGGTGTCTTTCCCGGGCGCTCCGCGCATTTCATGGCCGATGCCTTGGGGGTTGACCCGCGGCTGTCGGGCGACCACCCGCTGTGGCGGCTGACCCTGGTCATCTGGCGCATGCTCCCATCGGGCGGTACGGTGCCCGGCCTCAACTTATTCAGCGCGGTGTGCGGCGCCGTGGCCATCATACTGGTCGTTCCGGTCGTGGTGCGGTGGATCCATGGCCTGTTTCGTGGCGATGCCGCGACGCCGGAACAGGCCCGGTGGGGTGCGCTGCTGGCGGGGCAGGGCGCGGCGGCAGGCCTGGCCTTCAGCCCGGCCGTCTGGTCGGCAGCCACACGCCTGGATCACTTGACGTTCGATCTGGTGCTGCTGCTGCTGGCGCTGAATCTGCTGCAGATTTACGAGGCGCGCGGCCGGGCCCGGTACGGCCTGCTGTTGGCGGTCTTGTGTGGCGTGGGCGCGGTGGAGAGCATTTTCTTCGTTCTGTTCGCGCCGGTATTCGTCGCCCGCGTATTTGTCGTCTGCTATGCCCGTCGCCGGCTGTCTTGGCGCGTGGTGCTCGGGCTGGCGATGCTGAGTCTCGTGGGTGCGGGCCTGGCGTGCGCGCTGGCCTCCTGGCACTTCAGCGGACAGGAGGGTGCCGCACTGGCGGGTTACACCGGCTGGCGGTCGGTGGCGGCGTCCATGGTGCGACAACACCTGCGTCAGGTGGCGGGCTTTTTCCCGCGTGTGGGGTGGATCTGGGTGACCGTCCTGGTGGTGCTCCCCTGGCTTATCGCCACAGTGGCCGGCCGCCGCGGTATCGAGCGCGGGTCCGGCTGGGCGTTCATGCTCTTTCACATGGCCCTGTTGGTCACGGTGGGGCTCGTCTTCTGGTGTGCGCCCTGGGCGCCGACCACCGAATCGTTGCGTTTCGGCCGCCTGCCGGTACTGGAGACCCTGCTGGTCTCCCTGACCGCCGGTTACCTGGTGGCCTACTGGTTCTCACGCTACCTGGCCGCGCGCGCCGTGCTGGCGTCCGAGCGGGATTCGGACGATGCCGCGGCGAAACACGCGGGCAGCGAGTCGGTGACCGAGCGCCTGGCGCGGTTGCGGGTGTTTGCGACCGCCGCCGTTTGTGTCCTGACCCTCGTGGGGCTGGCGTTTCCGGGGCTGCGGAACCGGCACGTCGCAGACGGGAAGCGCGGTGCCTTTGCCGATGCCTGCGCGCGCAGCGTGCTTGACGATCTGGGCTCGCGCAACTGGCTGGCCACCGACGGCCGACTGGATCATCACGTGGCGATCCTGGCTGCTGCACAAGGCCGGCCGCTCACGCTGATCAACATGGCGCAGGAGCGCAACCCGGTGGCCATCCGCCGGTTGTGCCGCGAGATCGAGCTGGCGCCCGAGCTGGCGTCGCGGCGCATGCATTACATCAACGCCGCGCATGTCGGCGTCACCACCTTCATCCGCGACTGGTTGGCTGACGGTACCGGAGCCTGCGAGCGGCTGGGTATCCAGATCGCCCCGGAACTCTGGAGTGAGGCGGGCAAGATCGCCTTACCCGATGTGCTGCTCTACCTCGGAGCGGAGCCGCCCGCCGACGTAAGTCTCACTAACCTGCTGGCACGGCACCGGGCAGTCTGGGAACGACTGGCGCCGGACCTACGGCGGCCATCCTGGGTGGCGGACGATGCGGAGCAGTTGCGCGCGACCCTGCGGCGTCACGTGGGCGTGTCGGCCAACAACCTCGGCGTGTTGATCGAGGACCTGGGACATCCGCAGGAGGCTTTCGAAGCCTATCTGCATGCGCTGACGGTGGATCCGTTCAACCGCAGCGCGCTGGTCAACCGGCTGATGCTGACGCGGGCCGGGGTGCGCCCGGAGTACCGCGTCGAGGCCGAGCGCAGCGTGCGTGCCATGCTGGCGCAGGTGAAGCGCGAACCACCCGCGCGACAGGCGGCCCGGTTTCACGGCTACGTGCGCTCGGCCGAGGCCTTTGCCAAGCTGGGGCTGGAGTGGTCCGCCTTTGGCCAGGGCAACATGGCGCGGACGGCCCTGCAGCAGGCCTTGCGGCTTGGCCCTCCGCGGCGGCACAGCGAGTTTGCCGCCGAACTGGCTGCGGTCTACGCGGCCGAGGGTTCCAGCGCGGCCAGCGAAGCGTTGTACCGCGGCATCCTGGCGCGGGATGGCGCCAACCACCGCGCATTGCTCGGTCTGCTGCGGTTGGCGATCGCCCGGCGGGACGTGGAGACCGCCGAGGAGTACCTGCAAGGGGCGATCCAGGCCGGCGTGGCCGAGTCGCTCCTGGCGCTCGATCGGGTGGCGATCGACCTGGCCGCCAATCGTCGCGAGGAGGCCGGTCAGCGCCTCGTGGCGCTGACCGACGCCGACTCCGGCAACCTGTCGGCGCTGGCGCTGCTGGCCGCGCTGTGGGTGGCGGACGGCGAGGCCCAGCGTGCCCTGCGCGAGCTGCTGCCACGCATGCGCAAAGCGGCCGGCAACCAACCGCATCACCTCGTCTACCTGACCGAAGGCCGGATCCACGATGCCGCCGGACCGATCTCGTACCGGGCGGCCCGCGAGGCTTACCGGCGGGCCCTGGGCCTTCGGCCGGGGCTGCATGACGTCCTGGCCGATGTGTTGCGACTCGACTACCAACTGCGCGACCTGCCGGCCATGGAACACGACGCGCGTGCCATGCTGGCACTCGATCGCGACCATGCCTTCGCCCACTACGCGATGGGCTTTGTCCTGGCGGCACGGGGGGAGTTGGAGCGCGCCGAAGACCACTTCGTGTGCAGCGCCGCCATCAAGTCCACGCCCATCGTGTGGAACGATTTGGCTGAAGTTCAGCGCCGCCTCGGTAAACCCGGTCCGGCCGAACAGTCGGTCCGCAAGGCCCTGGAGTTGCAGCCCGGTAAAGCCACCATCTGGGACACGCTGGCGTGCGTACTGCTGGACACGAACCGCGTCGATGAGGCGATGCAGGCCATTGACCGGGCCCTGGAGTTAGACCCCAAAGCCGGCGCGAACATCTTGCTCACTCGGGCCGAAGTGCTGAGCCGGGCCGGCCGTCGGGCCGAGGCCCTGGCCGTGCTGAGTCAGGTTCGTTCCAAGCTGGATCGTCTGTCGGCCCACGACCGGGAGCGGACCGAGAAGCTCGGGCAGTCGCTGGCCAAGACCCGGTAGCCCCCTTCCGGTGCGGCTGTGTGGCCGGCGAGCATAGCGGAGCGAGTGGCCGCAGCGGAATGGGGATGAGGCAGTCCGTTCAGGTCCCGGAACTCGGCGATCCGGTCGTGGCGCGCCGAAGCCTCCGGGCGAAGGCGGCACGTACCGCCGTACAGCGCTCGCGCGCATCACGGGGGCGGCACAAGTAGGGCGGGACCTACGGGGCCACCCCGGGACTTAGTGCTCTGGGGCACAAGTTCGGTGACGTATTCACAGGCCGTAGACAAAGACCAAAGACAACGACACACGACAAAGATTCCGCATTCTGTCGTTGGCCTCAATCTTTGTCTCCAGTCTTTGTCTGCCACCAACGGGAACGTCAGAGTATTTGTGGCATCGTGTACTTAGGCGGTCCGGTCGTTGCGCGCCGAAGCCTCCGGGCGAAGGAGGAACTTACCGCCGTACTGCCGGCCGGCACAAATAGAAAGGCCGCGATGCCAGTGGCATCGCGGCCCGATTCGTTGACTGAGCAGTGAGGCTCAGGCGACTTGGATCACAGCTTTAGCTGCGGCGCAGACGGCGGCGCAGCACGATCGCGGCGGCGCCGAGACCGACCAGCGCGAAGGTGCTGGGCTCGGGAATCGGCGACACGTCATGACCATTCGAGGCCACGCCCGGGCCCAAGTTCTGCGTGCCACCCCAGACAACCCAGTTCTCGATGTTGGCCAGTTCAGCCTGCGTGAAGTACGTGTCCGGGATCCCAACGACGATCGTGTCGCCGGAGACCACAAAATACGGCAGGCTCACAGCCGGGTTATTGAACAGGTAGGGAATCGACCCGTCATAGTCGTGCTGGTGCACCGTGTCCAGGTTGCCAAAGCCCGGGTCCTTATGCACATCGACGATTGCGTCGATGCCATTCGGATAGCCGTCATGCGGGTCTTGGATCTGACCTTCGGTGTTGCCGACGATGTACACGGTATCGGCCCAGGAGGCGCCCGTGCCGTTATCGGCGTCAGTGTTGATGTACCACTGATACGAATTCGACGTGGGATCCGTGCCCGCCACACTGCCGTACAGTTCCATCTGGAAGTACACCATATCATCGGTGGTATCGTAGTACCACGAGATGGTGTCGATGTCGCTGGACGGCTGCACGCCGCCGCTGACGTCCGGCGCACCAGCGCCATCTTCCCAGGTCGTCACGGTCGGATCGCTCCAATTCGGCGCGGCGTGGGCATACGCCCCAACCAACGCGACGGCCGCAAGGGCCATCATGAGCTTCTTCATTTGTTCTCTCCACAGGGCACTCCCGCCCAACCTGAGCTTGAGTGCCTTTGTCCATATGACACAGAAATCCGTGCCCAAGCGCGGGAATCCATGTCAAGTTATGAGAATAGTATCATGGGGGACCGTTGGTTGCAAGCAGGACTCAGCAGGAATCAGCAGGCCTGTTCTGCGAGAGTTGCCGCGAAGCCTGCCGCAGTTTCGTGCTCTTAACCCTGCGCTGGCGGCTCGGCAGGAGCCTCGCCCTCCCGGAGCCCAGGTCCATGCGCTGGTGAGGTCAGGGGCGGGAGGGCGAACGTCCTCGTGAGCCGTGATTGCATGGGCAGGCGCACGTCGGGGCGGCAGATTCGGCGGCAACTCTCGCAGTTTGACGATAGGCGTTGGGCTCTGGTTGCGGGTGTGTTACCATGACACCCGAAGGCTGGCGCCACTTACGGCGGGTCAGCTGCAACGATACGGCTGGACGCGCATGCGTGCCGCCACATAAGCGGGAGCGACTATGAATGAGACTTGCAAGGGCCACGAAAAGCACATGTGCACGCTGATGAAGGAGCAGAAGTTCGAGGAGCTCAAGCGCCTGGCGCGCGGCGCACAGTACCTGTGCATGAACTGCGGCCGCGCGGCGTCCAAGGCCGAGCATCTCTGCAAGCCCGAACGGATCGTCTAGGTTTCCCGTTCCGGGAAACCTGACGTTTTTGATCGCGGTCGGATGCGCGCCTGCGAGCTGCCATCAGGCTGACTTGCGCGCCAGTTGCGCCTTCACGTAAGCGACCAAGCCGCCGCCGGCGATCAAGTCGCGCATGAAGGGCGGGAAGGGCGCCGCCTGGAAGGTCTGCCCCAGGGTCTCGTCCACGATCGCGCCCGTCTCGAAGTCGACCTGGATCCGGTCGCCTTCGCGGATTGCGGCGCTGGCTTCCGGGCACTCCATGATCGGCAGTCCGATGTTGAGTGCATTGCGGTAGAAGATACGCGCGAAGCTGGCCGCGATGACGCAGGCGATGCCCGAGGCCTTGATGGCGATCGGCGCGTGCTCGCGCGACGAACCGCAGCCGAAGTTGCGGCCGGCGACGATCAGGTCGCCGGCTTTCACGCGCTTCACGAAGGTCGCATCCAGGTCTTCCATGCAGTGGGCGGCCAGTTCGGCCGGGTCGATGGTGTTCAGGTAGCGCGCCGGAATGATCACGTCGGTGTCGACGTTATCGTTGTAGCGGATCGTGGTGCCTTGGGCTTTCATCGGAGTCCTTTCTTGTGCGCAGCGGGGCGTTACACCGGGTGGGCAGCGGGTGGCGCGGTCGGCGCCCCGGCCCGCTCCGGGCCTCAGACGATTTCGTTCGGGTCGGTGATGCGGCCGGTGATGGCCGTTGCGGCGGCGACCTCCGGGCTGGCGAGGTAGACCTCGCTCTCCGGGTGGCCCATGCGGCCGACGAAATTCCGGTTGGTGGTGGCGAGGGCGCGCTCGCCCTTGGCCAGGATGCCCATGTGTCCGCCCAGACACGGTCCGCAGGTCGGAGTCGAGACGGCCGCGCCGGCTTCGACGAACTGCTCCAGCAAGCCCTCGCGCATGGCCTCGAGGTAGATCTTCTGGGTGGCGGGAATGATCAGGCAGCGCAGGCCCTTCTTGATCTTGTGATTGGCCAGGATGCGGGCGGCCACGCGCAAGTCGCTCAGGCGGCCATTGGTGCAGGAACCGATGACCACCTGGTCCACGGTCACATCGCCGCTGTCCGCCGCCAAGCGGGTGTTGGACGGCAGGTGCGGGAAGGCCACGGTCGAGCGCAGCGCGTCCAGATCGATCGTGAAGACGCGCTCATAGGCGGCGTCCCGGTCGGGGGCGAACTCCGTGTAGATGTTGCGGCCCACGGCCTTGAGAAACGCGCGGGTCTGGCCGTCGACCGGGAAGATACCGTTCTTGGCGCCGGCTTCGATGGCCATGTTGGCCATGCAGAGCCGGTCGTCCACGGTCAGGTTGGCGAGGCCGCTGCCGGCGTACTCCATCGACCGGTAGAGCGCGCCGTCCACGCCGATCAGGCCGATGATGTGCAGGATCACGTCTTTGCCCGAGACCCACTTGGAGAGCTTGCCGCGCAGCACGAACTGGAAGGCGGCGGGCACCTTGAACCAGGCCGTGCCGAGCGCCATGCCGGCCGCCATGTCGGTCGAGCCGACGCCGGTCGAGAAGGCCCCCAGCGCGCCGTAGGTGCAGGTGTGGCTGTCGGCGCCGATGATCACGTCGCCGGGCCCTACCAGACCGCGCTCCGGCAGCAGGGCGTGTTCCACGCCCACCTCGCCGACCTCGAAATAGTTGGTCACGCCCTGGTCGTGGGCGAAACGGCGCATGACGCGGCACTGCTCAGCGGCCTTGATGTCCTTGTTGGGTGTGAAGTGGTCCGGCACGAGCGCCACGCGATCGCGGTCGAACACGGCTTGGCAACCGGTCTTCTCGAACTCGCGGATCGCGACTGGCGCGGTGATGTCGTTGCCGAGCACGAGGTCCAGCTTGGCCTCGATCAGTTCGCCGGCCGCAACCTGGTCCAATCCGGCCGCCCGGGCCAGGATCTTCTGTGTCATCGTCATGGGCATGGAGCTCTCCTCTAACGGTGCCCGGAACCGCTGGTTTCGCGGTCGCGGGTTAGTTTGTACTCGATCGAATCGACCAGGGCGATCCAACTCGCCTCCAGTATATCGGATGAGACGCCCACCGTCGTCCAGATCGTGCGGCCGTCGGTGGATTCGATCAGCACGCGGACCTTGGAGGCGGTGGCGGCATTGCCGTCCAGCACGCGGACTTTGTAGTCGCTCAGCCGCACTTCGGCCAGGCGGGGGTAGAAGCGTTCAAGGGCCTTGCGCAGGCCGCGGTCGAGTGCGTTCACCGGGCCGTCGCCCTCGGCCGCGGCGACCTCCTCGTGCCCGTCCACGCGGACCTTGATGAGAACGGCGGCGCACTGGTCGCCGGGGGCGGGGCGCTCGCTCAGGATGCGGTAGTGGTCGAGCTCGAAGAGCGGCCGGAAGGTGCCCAGTGCCTTGCGCACAAGCAGCTCGAAGCTGCCCTCGGCGCCCTCGAACTGGTAGCCCTCGTTTTCCAGCGCCTTGAGCCGCCGGACCACCTCATCCACCACCGGATCGCCCTTCTGTACCGCGGGCGCCACGTGCCGAATGCGCTCCAGGACGGCGCTGCGCCCGGCCACCTCGCTGATCAGGAAGCGGCGGGTGTTGCCCACCCGTTCGGGCGCGACGTGCTCGAACGACTCCGAGCACTTGCGCACACCGTCCATGTGCATGCCGGCCTTGTGGGCAAAGGCCTTGCGGCCGACGTAGGGCAGATCCTCGGGCAGGATGATGTTGGCGATTTCGGCGATGCGGCGCACCGCGGCGGTCAGTTCCGCCAGGGCGGAATCCGGCAGGCAGGCATAGCCGGCCTTGAGCTGCAGGTTCGCGAGCACCGTGGCGAGGTTAGTATTGCCGCAGCGCTCGCCGAAGCCAGCCAGGGTGCCCTGGATGTGTGTGGCGCCGGCCCGCACGGCGGCCAGCGAGTTGGCCACGGCCAGCCCGCTGTCGTTGTGGGCGTGAATCCCCACCGCCACGCCGGTGCCCGTCTGCGCCGCGACGGCGGCGGTGGCCGCGGCGACCTCCTCCGGGAAGGTGCCGCCGTTGGTGTCGCACAGGCAGACCACGTCGGCGCCGGCCGCGGCCGCGGCGGCCACGGTCTGCAGGGCATACTGCGGGTTATGCTTCCAGCCATCGAAGAAATGTTCGGCATCGTAGATCACACGGGTGGCATGTGCGCGGCAGTAGGCCACGGTGTCGCGGATGATCCGCAGGTTCTCGTCGAGGGTGGTGCGCAGCACCTCGCGCACGTGCAGATCCCATGACTTGCCGAATACGACGACGACCGGCATGCCGGCGGCGATCAGGCTCGCCACCTGCGGGTCGTCCGCGGGCGCCAGCCCGGGCCGGCAGGTGGCGCCGAACGCCGCCAATTGCGCCTGGGCCAGCGGCAGCCCGCGCACGGCCGCAAAGAACTCGAGTTCCTTGGGGTTTGAGCCGGGGTTACCCGCTTCGATCAGCGGGATGCCCAGCCCATCCAGCGTCTCGACGACCGCCAGTTTGTCGCGCACGGAGAACGAGATGCCCTCGGCCTGGGCGCCGTCGCGCAGCGTCGTGTCCAGCAGTTCCAGTCGTGTCATGCGTTGTTCCCTCCGGTGGGCCGCTCCTCTGCCAGGATGGTGTTAATGGCTGACAGATAGGCGCGGATGCTGGCTTCGACCACATCCGTCGAAAGGCCGCGGCCGTTGTACATCCGGTCGGCATGGCGCACCTTGACCGTGGCCTCGCCCTGGGCATCCTCGCCGCCGGTGACGGCGGTGAGTTTGAAGTCCTCCAGCACCGGGTGGATGCCCAGCAGGCTGTTGATGGCCTGGACCGCCGCATCGATCGGTCCGTCACCGCTGGCGGTCTGCTCGCGGGCCGTCCCGTCGCGCACCAGACAGACCGTGCCGGTGGCCGGGCTGGCGTTGCCAGACTGCACCGCGAAGCGTTCGAGTGTCACGCGCTCGGGCACGTGCGTTTCCAGGCCGCGCGCGAGCGCCTCCAAGTCCGCGTCCGAGACCACTTTCTTGCGGTCGGCGAGGGCCTTGAAGCGTCCGAAGAGCTCGTTGATGCGTGGCGCATCGAACTGGAAACCCAGGTCGGTCAGACGGAGTTCGAAGGCGTGGCGGCCGGAGTGCTTTCCGAGCACCATCCGGTTGCGCGGGATGCCCACCGACTCCGGGGTCATGATCTCATAGGTGCCGGCGTGCGCCAACATGCCATGCTGGTGGATGCCGGCCTCGTGGGCAAAGGCGTTCTCGCCGACCACGGACTTGTTGGCCTGCACGCGGCAGCCGGTGACCGTGGCCACGCAGCGGCTGGCGGCGTAGATCTGGGTGGTGTCCACGCCGCAGGTCACGCGGTAGTAGTCCGGCCGTGTGCGCAAGCCCATCACGATCTCTTCGAGCGCGGCGTTGCCGGCGCGCTCGCCGATACCGTTCAGGGTGCACTCGACCTGCTCGGCGCCGGCGCGCACCGCCGCGAGCGAATTGGCCACGGCGAGTCCCAGGTCATTGTGGCAGTGCACCGAGAGGCGCGCCGCGGTCACGTTGGGCACGTGCGCGCGGATGTCGGCGATCAGCCGGCCGTATTCCTCCGGCACGGCATAGCCGACCGTGTCGGGGATGTTGACCACGGCCGCACCGGCGCGGATCACTCCCTCGACCACGCGGTAGATGAAATCCGGCTCGCTGCGCGAGGCGTCTTCGAGCGAGAACTCCACCTCGGGGCAGAGGTTGCGGGCATAGCGCACCATGCTGACGGCCTGCTCGTAGACCGCCTCAGGCGACATGCGGAGCTTGTACTGCATGTGCAGCGCCGAGGTGGCCAGAAACGTGTGGATGCGCGGCCGCTGCGCGTCGCGCAGCGCCTGCCAGGCGGCATCGATGTCCTTGGGCAATGTCCGGGCCAGGCTGACAACGGTGGTGGACTTGAGCGCGCGCGCCACGGCCTGCACCGCTTCGAAGTCGCCCGGCGAGGAGACCGCGAAGCCCGCTTCGATCGCGTCCACCTGCAGCCGTTCCAGGTGCCCGGCCACCAGGAGCTTCTCCTGGAGGTTCATGCTGCATCCGGGCGCCTGTTCGCCGTCGCGCAGCGTCGTGTCGAACACGTACACTCGTGTTGGTCGCTCTGCGGTCTGCATGGTGCTTCCTTGTGGTCTGCCGGCCGTGCCGGCCACTGCCTTCGCGTGATCCCGAAAAAAAAACCCGCCTACATCCGAACGGGCGTGGCGGGAGTCTTCAGCGTGTAACTGGCGCGTCAACTACGGCAAGTCACACTCCTCCCAGGCCGGCCAGGCCCGCCCGCAGGCCGAGCTTCGTAATCCATAGCAATGCCGGACACACCGTCCTGCGCGCGAGGGCGGTCGAATGCCGGATTCGATGGTCGGAGAAAGGGTTCATTTCGGTGCTAGTATGCCACAGGTTCCACGCGCCTTCAAGCCCCTTGTGGGAAACCGTCAGCCAGGTTGCGCGCGCGCGCAGATCGCAAGCCGCCGTTCGCCCTCTGATCCATTCGTCAAGGCGCTACGGTCGGCACCACGTGTGCGCGGGTGGCAGCGTGCGGAAGGGGCTGCCGTCGAAGCGGCGCGGACCGGGTTTGGCGAAAAACCGCCAATCGGCAAAGTCCAGCAACGCGTTCCAGTCGGCCTGGGTGTGGGCGTGGCCGCCCTCGCGGTACCAGATGCCGGCGGCGGACTCGGCGCCCAGGAAGGCAAAGACCTCGCGGGCCGCCGTGTGGGTCAGCCAGGTTCCCGACGGATTGGCCCAGAGGTCGCCAAGGGCTTCGGTGGTCAACAGGCTGCGCGGGGCGATCAGGGCCTTGAGCGTATGCAGGTCAAAGGGCAGCAATTCGGGTTGCCGGGCATAGGCGCGCAGGCCGGGGGTGAACCAGTAGGGGAAGACGCGCAGGGTGGCTTCGAGTGTCTCGGCGCCCTCGGCCGGCAGGCGCAGGCAGCCGGCCCCGCCGCAGCCCGAGTTGTTGGCGGCGGTCAGGGCAATGCGCGTATCGGTGGCCCCGGCCAGCAACGTGGTCTTGCCGCCGCGGGAGTGGCCCACGATCGCCAGGCGGCTGCCATCCACCGACGGCAGCGTGAGCAGTGCGTCGACGCAGCGGTGGTAGCCCCAGGCCCAGGCCGCCAGGGCGCCATAGGCCCCGGGTGCCGCGCCGGGCAGGCCGCCCGTGCAATCGTCGCGACCGGTGTCGGCCGCCAGCTCCAGGCGGTTGAACTGCGCCAGGATGTAGCCGCGGCGCAGCACGTCGAGCGAGATTGCGTCGGTCACGTAGCGCCAGCAACCGTCGCCGTTCAGGATCACGGGGTAGGGGCCGGGGCCGGGCGGGACCAGCAGGTCGAGGATGAAGCTGACCGCCGGATCGGGTTCGGTCTGCAGGCGGTACTGCACGTGAAGGGCGTCGTCAAGCCGCGGCACGGAGTGGCGGTGCAGCTCTCCGGCGAGCGTGCGGGCCGGCGCGGGCGGCAGCGCGCCATAGGCCATATCGAGGATGGTTGCGAGCAGCCGGTCACGCTGGGCCGGCCATTCGGCGGGCGCGTTCACGCGCGTGCCGTCCGGTCGCCGGAAGGGATCGGGCAGTTCCATGTGTGCGGCGAGGGCGCTCATGCGTGGTGCCTTTCCAGCCAGATGAAGGTTTCGAAGTGCGCGGTGCGGGGAAACATGTCGAGCAGCTCCGCGGTTCGGACGGCGTAGCCGGCGCTCAGCAGCTGCCGCAGGTCGCGCGTGAGCGTGGCCGGGTCGCAGGAAATGTAGAACAGGTGGGCCGGCCGCCAGGCGGCCAGGGCGGCCGCCACCGCCGGGTCGAGGCCGGCGCGCGGCGGGTCGACGACCACGGCGGTTGTCCCGGCGTCGTGCTCCTGCAGGCCGCGACGGATCCAGGCCGTGGCATCGGCGCACTCGAAGCGGGCGGGCAGACCGAGCTGCCGGGCGTTGCGCCGCGCAGCGCGCACGGACGGCGCGTGCGCCTCGATGCCCAGCACGTTGGGGCTGCCGGCCTGGGCGCAGGCCAGGCCGAAGATGCCGCCCCCGCAGTACAGGTCCAGCACCGACAGCTTGGCGGCGCCGGCCTGTGCGAACGCCTCGCGCAGCCGGCGGACCAGCTCGTTCGCCACGTCCGGGTTGACCTGGTAGAAGCCGTCGCCCGGGACCTCCAGCGGGCCGAGCGGGCCGACCTCGGTCAGCGCGGGCAGGGGCGCCGCCGGCTGGTCCAGCCACCAGAGCACACCGTCAGTCTGTGTCCAGCGCAGCGTCAGCGACTGGCCGTCGCGCAATCGGGCCAGGGTGGCGGTCTGGTCGCGCAGCGCCGCGAGCCGTTCGTTGATGGGCGCGCGGGCCAGTGGACAGGCGGGCAGATCGACGACGGTGACACCGTCGTCGTCCACGTACCCGAGTCGCAGGCTGCGCCCGCGGCGCTGCAGCCCCGGGGGCGCCGCATCGCCCGGCACGCCCGTCTGCGCGTGCAGCACGATCTTGTTGCGGTAGTGCAGTACCTGGGGGGCCGCGAAGGGCGGCTGCAGGCACGCGGCGTCGAATCCGGGCAGACGGTACAGGAACTCGCCAAGCTGGTGCTGCTTGAGGACCAGCTCCGCCGGGTATGCCACGTGCCCGTAGACACACCCCGGCACGGTCCGTGCCGGAGCACCTTCAACCTGGCAGCAGGGCTCGATCCGGTCCGGCGAAGGCTGCAGGCACTCCGTCAGGGCGGCTTCCGCGTAGCCGCGGTGCAGGCGGGTGATCGTGACGCGCAACCGCTCGCCGGGCAGACCGCCCGGCACGAACACCACCTGGCCGTCCAGCCGCGCCACGCCGGCGCCCCGGTAGGCGACCGAGTCGATCTGCACTTCCAGCGAGCTGCCGACCATCGCGCTACCGCTCATGTACGCCCACTCCTCCGCCACCACGACACAAGACACACCGTTATCCGCGCCAACCCGGGCGAACGACGCCGTGGCTGAGCGGACAGCGGGATCCATGCCGGCCGGGTTCCCGCGGCGCGGGCGATTACTCCGCGGGCGAGAAGTCGTCCTTGCCCACACCGCAGTCCGGGCAGGTCCAGTTAGCCGGCAGGGCCTCGAAGGGGGTGCCCGCGGCAACACCGTGATCCGGATCGCCCTTGGCGGGATCGTAGGTGTAGCCGCAGACATTGCAGGTGTACTTCTTCATCGTTGCACTCCTATAGTCGGGGGTTTCACTTCGTTTCCTGATAGCCCAGCTGTCGCAACAGCCAGAAGTTGCGCATCCAGTCGCGCTCGACCTTGACCCACAGTTCGACCGTGGCCTCCACGTCGTACATGGCGCTGATTTCCGGCTCGGAACAGCGGCGCACGTAGCGCAAGGTGCGTCCTTTCGGCCCGATGACGATCGGCTTCTGCGAAGGCCGATTGACGAGGATCGTGGCGCGCACCAGCCATTTCGGGCCATTCTCATCGATGCCGTCCAGGCGCACGGCGATCTCGTGCGGAAGCTCGTCCTGGAGCTTGGCGAAGAGCTTCTCGCGGATGACGTCGGCGATGGCCAGTGGCCGCGGGTAGTCGGTCACCGTATCGCCTGGGAACAGCGGCTCGCCCGGGGCGGCCAGGTCGAAGAGCCGCGTGGCGAGATCCGGCAGGCCGCGTTTGGTGACGGCGGAGAGCTCCAGCCACGGTAGGTCGCGGCGATGCTCCTTCTCGGTCTGGATGGTCTCCCAGAGCTGGCGGAACTGCGCAGTGTGCGAGGTGCCGGTATCGGACTTGTTGAGCACGAACAGGCAGGGTTGCTCGGCGAAGAGGGCCCGCCGCATCCAGCCGTCGTCCTCGATGTGCGGGGGTTTGGACCCATCAACTACCACCAGCAGGATGTCCACCGTGGACGCCGCCTGCCGCGCCAGGCGGTTCATCAGCGTGCCGAGATGTCCTTCGCTCTTGTGGAGACCGGGTGTGTCAACCAGAACCAACTGGCCGCGCGGCTCGGTCACAATCCCGCGCACCGTGTGGCGGGTGGTCTGTACGACCGGGCTGACAATGCTGATCTTCTCGCCCACGAGGGCGTTGATCAACGTGGATTTACCGGCATTGGTCCGGCCGACGACCCCCACCACGGCGCACCGTGTGGCGGTTGGTGATCGGGGCGTCTGCCCGGTTGGTGACTGAACAAGGTCCATCAGTTTTGCTTTATTCCGTGGCGGGGCCCACTGGCGACGCCGCCGCAGCACTCCGGATTGCCGCACTTGAAGAACTCGTCCTGGCAGGTGGCGTCGAGTACGGCGCGCCAGAGGTCGGTGTTGAGACTGACGCGCTGACGCTCCATGGCCGCCAGGCGGATCGGCACCAGGGTGTAGGTTCCACCATGGTGCAGGTTGCCCACCACGCAGTTGGTCCTGCCCGCCATGGCGGCGTGCACGGCGTTGCGCGCCAGGAGGTAACAGCGGATGGCGTCGGCCCCACGGGCCGGCACGCTGCGGATGGCGTAGCTGGGATCAAAGTACTTGATCGACGTCTCAATGCCGGCGCTCTCGAAGTGCGTAAGGATCGCCTGCCGCAGGAACTCGCCGATGTCCTTCTTGGCCAGGTTGCCGGACTTGTCGCGGCGTTGCGATTGCTCCTCGATCAACTCCTGTCCGGCGCCTTCGGCCACGACGATCACACAGTGATCCTTGGTCTGGAACCGGCGCTCCAGGGCGCAGAGCAGGCCGTGTTCGCCGGTGAGGGTGAAGGGGTTTTCGGGGATCAGGCAGAAGTTGACGACGGGGTTCGCGACCGTGGCATAGGCGGCGATGAAGCCGGAGTCGCGGCCCATCAGCTTGACCAGCCCAATGCCGTTGACCGCGCCCTTGGCTTCCATGTGGGCGGCCTG
>CAZZCT010000034.1:0-11189 GCA_964652365.1 uncultured Lentisphaerales bacterium | reverse complement strand
GGTCTCCGCCACGGCGGTTTCGAAGCCGAAACTGCGGCCAACGAAATTCAGGTCGTTGTCGATGGTCTTGGGAATGCCGACCACGCTGACGGCCAGGCGCCGGCGCTTGCACTCCTCGGCGACGTCGCGGGCCGCACGCAGGGTGCCGTCGCCCCCGATGCAGAAGAAGAGGTTGATGTTCATGCGGGTGAGCGTGTCGACGATTTCGCCCGTATCCTGCGGGCCGCGCGAGGCTCCGAGGATCGTGCCGCCGAGTTCGTGGATGGTGTCGACGTTTTCCGGGTCCAGCAGCATGGGCGCATGTCCGAACCGCGGGATCAGGCCGCGGTAGCCGTAGCGGATGCCGTAGATGGTCTTGATGCCGTAGTCGAAGGAGAGGATTTCCACCAGCCCCTTGAGCACGTGGTTGAGCCCGGGACAGAGCCCGCCGGCGGTGAGGACCGCCGCGCGGCTCCAGGCCGGATCGTGGAAGACGCGCCGGCGCGGCCCGGCCTTCTCGAACGACGGCAGGCCGCCGGCCTTGGCGGCTGCGTCGAGCAGCGCCACATCGGGCGTCAGCACGCAGCGCGCGTGGTCGTCCAGAAACTGGCGGCTGCGCACCGGTGAGTCGATTTTACACTCGCCCAGCGTGTCGACGTTGAAATCGTAGTCTTGCGGGCTGGTCAGAACACTCTCGAAGATGCTGCGCTTCGCTTCCATCGCGGATACCTATCGTTCGCAGGCCGGGACTCCGGCCCTTGATACGCGCCATTATCGCCTTTGTGCCTGCCGACGTCAAACCGGCAGACGCCCCGCCCTGCTTCCCCCCCGCGTCCGGGTGTGGCCATGAACGTCGCCAGGGGTTTCGCTTTCGGGTTGCGGCCGGACGCCTGCAACCGGTATCCTGAGGCCGCCTGTGGCGCCGGCTGCGCGCTTTGCAGTCGGCCGTTGCGGGCAGACAAGGACGTTCCACTGTGAGCAAACCGCAGGACGATCGACCCGACTGGGACACCTATTTCATGGATATCGCCCTGGTCGTGTCGCGCCGGGGAAACTGCTGCCGGCGCAAGGTCGCGGCGGTGATCGTCTCCGAGCACCGCATCATCTCCACCGGTTACAACGGCACCCCGCGCGGCGTGCGCAACTGTTGCGACGGCGGTTGCGCGCGCTGCGCCAGCAACGCCCCCTCGGGCTCGGGCCTCGCCGAGTGCGTCTGCTGCCATGCGGAGGAGAACGCCATCACGCAGGCCGCCTACCACGGCATCCGGCTCAAGGGCGCCTCCATGTACGTGACGATCAGCCCTTGCCTCACCTGTGCCAAGATGATCATCAACGCGGGCATCAAGGAAGTCGTCTACGGCGGCAACTACGCCTTCACCGAGCAGACCCGCGCGTTACTGGCCGAGGCCGGGGTGGCGTGCCGGACCTATGCACCGCCGACGCCCAGCGACGCGTCTGCCGGCGCGTGAGGCCGCATGACTTTGATTCGCCGACTTGAATCCCTCGCCCGGCGCATCTCCCAGGAGGTGGCGTTCTACCGACGGGTGCTGAAACACCCCCGCACGCCGCGTGCGGCGCGGATTCTGCTTGGCGCGGCCATCGCCTATGCGGTGTCGCCCATCGATCTGATACCGGATTTCATCCCCGTGCTCGGGCATCTCGACGACGCGCTCATCCTGCCCATCCTGGTCTGGCTGGCGGTCCGGCTGATTCCCAAGGATGTGATCGCCGCGTGCCGGCATGGTGCTGGCCGCGCGTGCGAGCCACCGCTAACATGAGCGTGTGGGTGGGAGCCAAGGCAAATCATGCGCGTGCTGCTGGTCAATACCGCGAGCCGGATGGGCGGCGCCGAATGGAGCCTGCTCGAACTGGCCCTGGCCCTGCGCGATGCCGGTGTGGAGGTTGCGGCGGCCGTGCCGCGCGGCCCGCTGGCGGAGCGGTTGCAGCAGGCCGGCCTACCGGTCGAGCCCTTTCCTGTGCTACGCCTGCAGCGGCCGCGCGGCCGGCTCGGACCACTGTTGCGCCTCGTCGGCCTGGTGCCGGCCGGCCTGGCGCTGAGGCGCGCGACGCGGCGCGTCCGGCCGGACATTGTGCACGCCAACAGCCTGGCTGCAGCCGGCACGGCGTGGCTGGCGTTGCGCGCCACGCCGTGGGTCTGGCACGTGCGCGACCTGAAACTGCCCGAACGTGCGGCAACCACGCTCGTGCGGCGTTGCGCGGCGGCCATCGCGATCTCGCCGACGGTCCTGTCCCGGTTGCAGATCCTCTTGCCGACCGCGGCCCACGGCCGGATCGTCCTGATCCGAAACGGGATTGACCTCCGCCGCTGGCCGCCCGGCCGCCCGGCGGCGCGGCGTGAGGCGCGCCGCGCGCTAAGGGTGCCGGACGGGGCGCCGCTCGTCGGCATGCTGGCGCATCTGGTGCCATGGAAGCGACACGACCTCTTTCTGGCCATGGCCGAGCAACTCGCGGCGGCGCGGTCCGAGGTGCACTTCGCCCTGGCCGGCGCCGACCTGTTCGGTGAGCACGCGCGTGACGTCGCCCAACTGCAGGCGCGTGCGGCCGCGGGTCCGCTGCGCGGGCGGGTGCATTGGTGCGGCGAGGTCGCGCAATCGGTGCAGTTCCTGGACGCGCTCGACCTGCTGGTGCACCCGGCGCTCGACGAGCCATTCGGCCGGGTGATCTGCGAAGCGATGGCGGCGGGCGTAGTGGTGGTGGCCATGCGGTCGGCCGGGCCGGCGGACCTGATCGAGGACGGCGTGACCGGCCGGTTGGTGTCGCCCGCCGAGGGGGCCGACGGTCTGGCGCGGGCGGCGGCGGCGTTGCTCTCGAACCCGTTGCACCGTGCGGCAGTTGCCGCCGCAGCCCGTGTGCGGGTCGCGGCGGCGTACGACATCCGCCGCACCGCGCGCGAGGTCGCGGAGCTCTACGCGCGCTGCGTCTCGCCGGCTGGTCCGGGATCCATTTGTCCCCCATGCCCCAATCGCGCGCTACCCGCAGGCGCGCTCCGTGGCGACGGCGACGATGACCGCCACGGTTCGGTGCGCGGCTGACGCTGCCGCCAGTTGCGCCTGCGATGACCCGGCCGTCGTGCGCGATGTCGTGGCCCGCGGCGCCATGCGTCCGCCTTCACTTCTGGTTGCCGGTCTCATTCGCGGCCGCGGGCAGGTACGCGCCGGCCTTGCGCAGGCGCCCCCGCAGCTCGTCCGCAACCACCTCGCGCACGCGCGCGGCGGGCGTGCTGGCTGCCATGGCCGCGGCAATACCGGCGGCCTGCCCGGTGATGAAGCTGCCCGGCATGACGCGGATCGACGCCTGCATGGAGCGGTCGGTGCTGATGCAGCGGCCCGCCACGAGCACGTTCTCGAGTCCACGCGGCACCAGGCAGCGGAAGGGGATGCCGTAGCTTTCGCCGACCCCCATGCGCAGGCTCGCGAACTCCTTCTCGAAGCGCTGGTATTCACGCTCGTCATTGGGCCGGCCCACGTGGATGTCGACCGGGTAGTTGTAGCGGCCGATCTCGTCGGTGAACGTGGCGCGGGTCTTGAAGTCATCCAGCGCGAGCACGTAGTCACCCTGGATTCGGCGCGTCTCACGCACGCCCAGCAGCGATCCGGAGGCCACCAGATCCATGTCGCGGAAGCCGCTGCCGAGGTAGCGCTTGTAGTAGTTCTCGTACTCGACCAGCAGTTGGCGGCCCTTGACCAGCGCGGCGGTCAGCGAGCGCTCGTCCGTCCCATCGACGCCGAAGGTGTGGCCGATGTTGCCGCCGCCGATGTTCTTGCGGATCGCCCACATGCCGGGAAGATGCTTGTCGCAGTAGCTGAGCACACCGTCTTTCCAGGCCTGTTCGATGTGGCGGTTGTGATCCCAACCGAGTTTGTCGGCTGCGATTTGCTGGAAGTCGACGTTGGCCCAGAGCGAACAGAGCGTGCCGGGCATCAGGTTGCCGTCGGCATCGCCCTTCTCGAACGGGGCGCCGGCCCAGGCCGCCAGGTCGCCGTCGCCGGTGGCATCGACATACACCCGGGCCTGCACCGCGAAGAGCCCGCTCTTGCCCCACAGCAGGGCGGCCGTCACACGGCCGCCTTCGGTCTCGACGCCGATCAGGTGGGTGTGGAGGCCGAACGTCACGCCCGCCTCGCCGACGAGTCCGTCATAGACGCGCTTGAGCTTCTCGGCGTCGATCGAGAAGCAGCCCGTCTTGTTGTACTTGGCCGGCAGGTCGCCGGCGCCGCCATCGGCAATCAGCCGGTCCAGTAGATCCTCGCCAAAGCCGGCGGCCAGGAAATGGATACCGTTGCCGAACGCCATGAAGGCCGGAACCATCCCGCAGGTGCCCATGCCGCCGAAACAGTTCTGCCCCTCGGCCAGGAAGACGCGCGCCCCTTGTCGCGCCGCGAATACCGCGGCCGCGCAACCGGCCGGACCACCGCCGGCCACAAACACATCGACCTCATGTCGCACCGGCACGGTGCGGCGGACCTCCATGCACTTTGCTTCCATTCTACGCCTCCTTACGGTGATTGGCCGACAGCGTAGCCGGACCCGGCGCCGAACTCAATGCCACGTTTTGAGTGTCGCGTTTTGAGTGTCGCGTTTTGAGTGTCGCGTTTTGAGTTGCCACTCGAAACGCCACGGGCTACCCTGAACATCACTGTGCAGGTGACGATCCATGCAGATGCCCCGCCCCAACAACTCCCACGCGATCCGCCATCCCCGCCGCAGCATCTCTGCCGCGCGGTCGAGGGCCTTTGAGCTGGAACGTCTCGACAGAATGTCGGTGGAAGAACGGATCAAGGTGGCGCTGACGCTCGATGCGCGCTTTGCCTGGCTGGCCCCGAAGCGGCGTGAGGGTTAGGGTGTGAAGACGGACCCCGAAGCACTCCTGGATGCCGCCGAGACCGTCGTCGGCATCCTCGCCCGGCACCAGGTCGATGCGGTGGTCATCGGTGCAGTCGCGTTAGCCGCCTATCGATACGTTCGCTACACGGAAGATGTCGATCTCGGGGTGAACGCCAGTGTTCCGACGCTGCGGGCCGTGACCGGGGCACTTCGCCGCGAGGGTTTCGCCGCCGAGTTGCGCGAACCGGACGGCGCAGACCCCCTGGGCGGCGTAGTCGATGTCTCGGGGCCCTTTGGGCTACTGCAGATTGTCAGTTTCGCTGACCGCTTCCCGGCCGTCATCGACGACGCCTTGCGCGCGGCCACGCTTGCCGTCCGCGACGGGAGTCGTCTTCGGCTGGTGCCGGTTCCGCAACTGATTGCGCTCAAGCTCTACGCGGGCGGGCACAAATCGAAGGCGGACATCGTCGAGTTGCTCGCGCGCAACCCGGACATCGATCTGGACGAGGTTCGCTCGGTATGTGCGCGCTACCGCCTGAGAGGCATCGACGAGCTGATTACCGAGGCGCGCGCGTAGAGGCGTGCTGCCTTCGTGCTTGCCGTCGGCCGGCCGATGGGCGAAACTCACACCCGACCGGCCTCGGCGTGATCGGTAACGCGCCCGCATCGGGCGGCGGCACGCCGGCCAGGTCATACAACACGGAGCCTGTTAGCGATGGCCAAGTCTACGAAGAAGCTGCGCGTGGCGTTCATCGGTGCCGGCGGGATCGCCGGAGCCCACCTTAAGGAATACGCCCAGATTCCCGAAGTCGAGCTGGTGGGTCTGGCCGATCCCAAGCCTGAGGGCATGAAGCGCTGGAGCCAGGAATACAAGATCCCGGAAGCCGCCTGCTTCGCCGACTGCGAACAGATGCTGGCCGAGATCAAGCCCGACGCGGTCAGCGTCTGCTCGCCGAACGGCGCGCACGCTCCCAATACGATCGCGGCCCTGAAGGCCGGCGCCCATGTGCTGGTCGAGAAGCCCATGGCCATGAGCGCGCGCGAAGCCGCGCAGATGATCGAGGTGGCCAAGGCCCACAAGCGCAAACTGGTGATCGGTTTCCAGCAGCGCTTCGACGGTCGCTCCACCTACCTGCGCGAGGCCGTCGCCAAGGGCGAGTTCGGCCAGATCCTCTATGGCCGTGTTCAGGCCCTGCGTCGCCGCGGCATTCCCAACTGGGGCGTGTTCGGCCGCAAGGAACTCCAGGGCGGCGGTCCGATGATCGACATCGGCGTCCACGCGCTCGAGATGTGCCACTACGTGATGGGCTCCCCCAAGCCGGTCGCGGCCGTCGGCAACTGCTTCACCTACATCGGCAACAAGAAGTCCGACGTGCGCTCGGCCTGGGCCGGCTGGGACCACAAGACCTACACGGTCGAGGACCTGGCGGTCGGCATGATCCGCTTCGATACCGGCGCCATGCTGAATATCGAGGCCTCCTTCGCGGCCCACATCGAGAAGGATGTCTGGAACTTCAGCCTGATGGGGACCAAGTCCGGCGGCAACTGGGATCCGCCAATGATCTTCACCGACCGCAGTCGCCACATGGTGAACGAGACGCCGGCCTGGCTGCCCACCAACGGGTGGGGCGCGATCTGGCCGCAGAAGATCCGCAATTTCGTCGATCACGTGCTGCATGACAAGCCGACCCTGGCGCCGGCCGAGCACGGACTGATGGTGCAGAAGATGCTCGACGCGATCTACGCCTCCGCCGACGCCGGCGGGCGCGAAGTCGCGATCGACTGATCTGCGACTGCCCATGCCCCCGTCGATCCCGGCGGGGGCGTGGATACCTTGGCTGACCGATGGGCGACCGCCGGGCGCTTTCACAGACGGCGCGTGTGCGTCGGCGTGCGTGTTTTGTTGCGCTCCGCGGCGGTGCCGATCTGCATGGGCCGGAAGCGGAATCGAGCGAGGATGAACCCATGGACTTGGCCATTCCCCTGATTCGACGAGTTGACGTGGTGGTCGTGGGCGGCGGTGTCGCCGGGGTGGCCGCGGCGGCGGCGGCGGCTCGCGCCGGCCGGCGCGTGTTCCTGGGCGCGGCTCAGACCTACCTGGGTGAGGACGTTTGTGCCACGGGCCACCTCTGGGTTGCGCCCGATGAATGCGTCGATACGCCGCTGGCGCGTCGGCTGTTCCTGCAGGCCGATGGGCAGCGGTCCACCGTGCTCTGCCCGATGGACGTCAAGCGCAGCCTCGATGATGAACTGATCGAGGCGGGGGTCGATTTTCTCTTCGGCAGCCTGCCGGCCGACCTGCTGGTGGATGAGGCCGGACGCGTGTCCGGCGTGGTCTTCACCGGTAAAAGCGGGCTATTCGCCGTGAGTGCCGGCGCCGTGATCGACGCGACCCCCTGGGCGTCGGTCGCGCAACTCGCCGGCTTGCGCTTCACCGCCTGGTCGGATGCCCTCTGCCGGGTGCGGCGCGTGGTGGTCGGTCACCGTGCCGAGGGCGATGACGGCGCACTCGGCCGCCTGTTACCCGGGCGTGTCACCGGCCTGCACGGCGGGCGGCGGCTGGAACACGAGGCTTTTGCCTATGAGTTCGACCTGCCCCTGGCCGGAGTGCACCCCCAGGCGTTGGCGGAACTCGAACAGGCGGTCCGCGACCGCACCTGGCACCGCGACCAGGTCTGGTCCTCCGACCGGCTCGAAATCACCCCCCCGCACAGCCTGGCGGATGCGACCGCCTGTTTCTGGGACGCGCCCGGACAGCTCAGCCCGGATGCGGGGCACACCGGCGAGCCGGGGCTGTTCGTGGTGGGCCCCTGCGCCGCCCGCAATCAGGCCGACCGGGCCCGCCTGCTGGTGACCGGTGAAGCCATCGCTGCCGGACATGCTCTGGGTGTGCAGGTGGCGGCCGCCTGCGAGACCCACGGTCCCTCGCAACTGCACGCCCGCCACGGGCATGCCGCCGATGTCGGCGTGCATGAGCCCTGCACCTGCGACCGCTTCCTGGTTGACGACATGCCGCGCATCGCCGGTCCGGCCGGTCAGCCGTTGCCCGACCTGGGCAGCTTCGATGTGGTCGTGGTGGGCGGCGGCACCGGGGGCGCCCCTGCCGCGCTGGCGGCCGCGCGCACCGGCGCCCGGGTCCTGCTGCTCGAGAGCCTGGCCGGGCTCGGCGGTGTGGGCACGCAGGGCTTCATCAGCATCTACTACCACGGCTATCGCGAGGGCTTCACGGCCGAGGTGACAGCCGGCTTGCGTGAGCTTTGGGGCGACGCCCCGGACTTCCAGGCGCATCGCTGGAACTCCGAACACAAGGCCGAGTGGCTGCGGCGCGAGATCCGGCGGGCCGGCGGCCAGATCTGGTTCGGCGCCCACGTCTCGGGCGCGCATCTCACCGGCACCCGCGTCGACGGCGTCGTGGTCAACACCGCCTGCGGCCGTGGCCTCGTGCGCGCCGGCATGGTGATCGACGCCACCGGTAACGCCGATGTGGCCGCCGCCGCCGGGGCGGACTGCCGGATCGTCAGTTCGGACGAACTGGCCATTCAGGGCAGCGGCCTCCCGCCCCGTCCGTTCCTGCCGGCATACCACAACACCGACTACACCTTCATCGACGACACCGATCCGGTCGATCTCACGCGGGCCTTCGTGGTCGCCCGCCGCAAGTTCGCCGACGCCTTTGATCTTGGACAGCTGCCCGACACGCGCGAGCGCCGCCAGATTGTGGGTGACGTGACGCTGTCGCCGCTGGATGTCTACACCGGGCGGCCCTGGTCTGATGCGATCTGCCTCAGCCGCAGCAACTTCGACAGCCACGGGTTCACGCTGCACCCGCTGTTTGTCGTGCTGCCGCCCGACCGCGTGAGCCTTGATGCCTGGCTACCGCTGCGCGCCCTGCTCCCCAAGGGCTTCTCGGGCCTGCTGGTGACCGGCTTGGCCCTCAGTGGCCATCGCGACGTGATGCCCGTCTTTCGCATGCAGCCGGACATCCAGAACCACGCCTACGCCGCCGGGTTGGCGGCCGTCATGGCGCTGGCCTGCAAGGGCGAGGCGCGACGCATCGATATCCGCATGCTGCAGCGTCGACTGGTCGCGAAGGATATCCTGCCGCAGTTCGCCCTGCTGTTGCGCGATGCGCCCGCGGCTTCGCGGACCGTGCTGCTGGGCGCCGCCAAGGGCGAACTCGACGTGCATGCCGAACTGGCCGTGCTGATGTCCAGTCCCGACACCGCGCGGCTGATGCTTCGCCAGCGTCTGGCGGACGAACGCGATCCCGTGCCACGCCTGGCCTGCGCCCGGTTGCTGGCCGCGATGGGCGATGCCACCGGCGTGGCCCTGCTGACCGAACACGTGCGCAGCAGTGCCTGGGACACCGGCTGGAACTACACGGGCATGGGCCAGTTCGGCCGCAGCCTGAGTCCGCTGGACGATGCGATCGTGGCCCTGGCCTACGCCCGGGCTCGCGAAGGCAAGGCGGCCGTGCTGGCACGCCTGTTGGAACTCGGCCCCGCAAGCGAGTTCTCGCACGTGCGCGCGGTGGCCCTCTACTGCGAGACCTTCGGCGATGTCGATTTTGCGGCGCCGCTGGCCGCGTTGCTGCGGCAACCGGGCGTGGGTGGCCACGCGTGCACCCGGCTGCCCGACGAACTCAGCCGGATTCCCGCCAGCGCGGTCGACACCACCACCCGCAACGCCGCGTTGCGCGAGCTCTACCTGGCGCGCGCCCTGCTGCGTTGCGGCGACCCGGAGGGCGTGGCGCGCGAGACACTGGGACGCTACGTTGACGACCTGCGCGGCCACTTTGCGCGTCATGCGCGGGCCGTGTTAGCGCGCGCGGCTGTGCGCTAGATTCCCCGCCCCGGGAGATCTGCTGCGCTTGGATGCGTGCCACCGGAGCGGGATGCTATCCCTGCGCACGCTGGGCGGCCCATTCGCGGATGGCGGTGACAGTCTCCGGCCAGGCCTTGGCATCGGAGCGCACGTCGAGGAAGCTGTCGTAGAGCGCCAGCAGCAGGCTCCAGTACTCTTCGATGAAAAGCATCCGCTCCTGGAATCGTCCGACCGGGTCCATCTGCTCGCCCTTGGGGAGCTTGAGACCGCGGATCGACAGTTCGGAGTCGATCTGGGCGCCCCAGAGCAGGTCCCCCTTGGCGACTGTCAGGCGCGCCCGCCGCAACTGCTTGCCGCAGACGAGCGCCGTGCCGGCCTCGCGGCTGACCAACGGCGTGCCCTTGCGCAGCACGGCTTCGTGAGCGCCTTCGCCCTCGCAGAAGAAGGTTGCCGGGCCTTCCAGCAGCAGGCCATAGCTGGCACCGTCTGTGAGGGTCACATTGCCGCCGCCGCTCTCCAGGTGGTGCCAGAGCCAGGTCAGGAACTCCATGCCGAGATCCGTTTCGTCGGCCGGGGCCACGTCCGGATCGGGCGAGAATGAGGTGGGCGACAGATCTCGAGCGTTGACCTGCTTGCGGTGCAAAGCCGCCGTGGACGGGGTCAGCACGATCGGCAGCGATCCGGTCGTCTCGCGGAAATAGGCCGAGAAGATGTCGAGCTGCTTGTCGGACATCGCCCCGGCCAGCAGCAGTTCGTTCCGGAAGTCGAGCACGGCCGGGATGCCCGAAAGGGTGGGGGGCATGGTGGGCAGCAACTGCTCGATGATGCGGCTCTTGATCTCGGCCCGCACCTGGCGGGGCAGCAGGGCCGCGTCGCGCGCCTTGAGTTCGACCTCCTCTTCCAGGCGGCAGTAAGCCCGCAGCAGGGCCTCGGGCAGCTTGCGTTCGGCCCGCATCAGGGACACGTGCAGGTAACCGCCCAGCACGCAGGTCTCCTCGCGGATCTGGCGGTCCAGGAGATGGCGTCCGGTGACCCATCCGTGGATCGGTTCGCGTCCGAGGGTCTCCACCGGCGGCGCGGCCATGGCCGCGAACCGCGCGACGATCTCGCGCGTGAAACTCTGCTGCAGGTAGAACAACCGAAACCCGACGCTGCCGCTCTCGAAACCCATGCCCACTCCATTTCACCGCGCCGGTGCTCCAACGCGATCCGCTGGCGGTGCGTGCATGGTGGCGCTTGCCGCCGGGGCTGTCAAGCTGCCGCAGATCGATTCCGCTGCCAGACAGACGGTTCGTTTCAGAAGTCGCCGACACGATCAGGGGGTACCACCAAGCACACGGGGAGATCCCAAGCAGCAGCACACACAAACGCCCACACAGGGCTCCAACACGCGTTTTCGGCCCCACGCGCAACCGCCCCGAAAAAACCCGAAAAACAAAACATCGGCGAATTTCCTAAGAAACTCGCCGATTTCTGTTGACCAAAGGATGGTCGGGGAGGGGGGATTTGAACCCCCGACTTTTTGGTCCCGAACCAAACGC
>CAZZCT010000033.1:0-34514 GCA_964652365.1 uncultured Lentisphaerales bacterium | reverse complement strand
AGGCGCTCCGGCAGGACGACATTGTCCTCGACGCCTGGGGCCGCCGCTTCCACGCCTGGGAGCCCGGCAACTGGGTGGTGGACGGCGGCAATCGCGACTGCGGCGAGCGGTTGGCGCGGGCGGAGGCGGAGTTTTGCCGGCATTACGGCCTGGATGCCGTCTTCGTGGACCGATTGGATCACATGGGCGTGAATGCCAACCCCGAGCGCGTCGGCAAGCCGGGCGATCAGCGACTCGAGTGCGTCCCATCGATTCGTCTGGGCATCATCGAATTCAACAAGCAGCGCATGGCGTGGATGCGCAGACTGAATCCCCATCTGCTCGTTGGTTTGAACAACACCACCGGTTGGGCCGGGGTGCGTTACAGCGACTGGAACCAGATCGAAGGCGGCAACTGCTGGAACCGCGAGATTCCCTGGCTTTATCAGCCCGCCGGCGTGGTGGACTTACGCCATACGACGCCGCTGTTCGGCCCGCCCTCTGGCCCGGATCTCTATCAGGCAATGGGCAACAAACAGGATCAGGACGGGTTTGTGACGATCATGCGCCAATTCATCGGCGAGTCGCTTTTCGGCGGAGTGGAGGCTTCACCATACGGGGATGAATGGTTTGTCGACCCGAAGAGTATGTTCTTCACCGGCAGCAACAGCAAACTTGACCCGGATGAAGCGAAACTGGCGAAGATCAGCGCCGTGCGCTGGAGCGGCGGTGGCGAATGGCGCCAGATGTGGGAAGCCATCCACCCGGCGCTGGAGGCGTCCCGCGCGCTGGCGACCCCGCCGGCCCGGGTTGTCAACCGGCCCGACGAAGGTGAACTGCCGGCCAATTGCCAACTGCACGCGCGGGCCGGGGATGCCGGTGGCATCTTTGTGGCTGTGCGTAACAGGGGATCGGAAGCCGTCCGCGTCAGGTTTGGCTTTCATGGCCATGGGCTGGCGGGAGAATTGCTCGGTGATTCCGTGCGGGTCTGGTGGGCGGCGGCGGGCGGAAAAGAGATCACCTCAGTGACGCATGCGCTTAGTTGAAACGAAACGACTACGGAACAATCCATGCGTTCAGCACACCCGTGGACCTGTCCGGGCCTTGATTCAGCCTTTGCGCACGCTTGCCAAGTGAGGCGGAGGGCGCTATCGTGAGAACGTACCGCGGCGACACGTGCCCGTGCCGTCCGTGATCGCCACCCATCAGGAGTGTGTATGAGCCGCATGCGCATTGGCCAGCAAGAGATCCGCCAGGCCGACATCTTTGAGATCCTGCTGGACAGCTTCCCGGACATGATCCATTCCGTCGACGACGAGGGCCGGATTGTCTACGCCAACCGCACGGCCGAGACCCTGCTGGGGTACAATCGCGAAGAACTGCTGTGCATGAACGTGCGCCAGATTTACGCCCAGGAGGTGCTCGATGCGATGGAGCGGGGCTTCAAGGCCCTGAAGACCGACGGCGACAAGCGCGTCGAAAGCTTGCTGCAGGCTAAGGACGGCACGCGCATTCCGGTCGAGATCCGCTCGTTCGGCATCTACGACGACGAAGGACGCTTCGTGCGGACCTTCTCGATCCTGCGTGATATCCGCAAGATCAAGGAGCTGCAAAACAGCTTGGTGCATGCCGGACGTTTGGCGGCGATCGGCGAGCTGGCCGCCGGCATCGCGCACGACATCCATAACCCGTTGACCGTGGTGCTGCTGGCCGCCGAGATGGTCAACCGCAGTTGTGCGCGCCCCGAGATGGACCTTTCCACGCGCCTCGAACTGGCCCTGCACTATGTGGACGACATCACCAAGGCGGCCCATGCCATCGAGAAGTTGGCGGACCATTTGCGCGACTTTTCACGCGGCATGGTGCAGCGCTACGAGTCGCTCGACTTGCACGATGCCGTGTCCGACGCACTCTTCATCGTCCAGAGCAAGATCGCCAAGTCGGGTGTGCAAGTGCGTAACCGGGTCGCCAAGGGTCGCCATTACATCCTCGGCTGCCCGAACCAGGTCGAGCAGATCTTCGCCAACCTGTTCAGCAACGCCAGCGATGCCATGCGGGGTCGGGACGTCCGTAACCTGACGATCGAAATCGAACCCTTCGCTGCCGACGGCACAGACTACTGGCGTTGCCGGGTTAGTGACTCCGGTTGCGGCATCCCCGAGGAGCTGCGCGAGCAGGTCTTCCAGTCTTTCTTCACGACCAAGCCCCAGGGTGAAGGCACGGGTCTGGGGCTGGCGATCTCCCGCGGCATCGTCAACGAACACAAGGGCCACATTACGCTGTCCAGCGAAGTCGGGGCGGGCTCGACCTTTGCGATCGACCTACCGCGGCTGGCGGAGACCTGAGGCCTCGCGCCGCCTCGCCCGGGATCTACGCCGTGCCAACCAGACAGCCAAACGTCATCGTGGTGCTGGCCGACCAGTTGCGGGCCTTCGAACTCGGCTGCTATGGCAACCGGTACGTGCCGACGCCGCACCTCGACGCCTTGGCGGCCGAAGGCGCACGATTCGATCTGGCCGTGACCAACAACCCCGTCTGCACACCGGCGCGATCCTGCCTGCTGACCGGGCAGTACAGCCGTCGCTGCACCGGCGAACTGGGCAACGTGGCCGACGACCCGCCCTGCCGGCAGCGGCGACGGCTGCTCGATTGCACCGTCGCGGAGTCCTTCCGGGCCGCCGGCTACCGCACGGCCCTTATCGGCAAGTGGCACGTCGATCCCGACCCGCGCCTCGTCGGGTTCGACGAGGCGTACTACCCGTTGACCGTTCATCGTTACCAGGGCCAGCGCTACTTCGCCAACGGCGAGTTGCAGGCGCCGGTGCCCGGCTTTGCGCCCGATCACGAGTGGCGGCAGGTCGAGTCGTGGCTCGACCGCGCCGGCCAGGCGCCCGGCTTCCTGCTCTACAGCATCGGCCTGCCCCACAATCCCATCGGCCCGGCCGAACTGCCGGCCGACGTGGCGCCCCGAATGGAACGTGGCTCGGTGCATCTGCGGCCAAATGTGTGGCGCGACGGCAAGATGGCCTGCAGCGAGACGTGGTTCAAGACTTACTGCATCTGGGACTACTTCTGGCGCATGGGCGGCCCTTGCTGGAACGCCGCGCCTATCTGCGGCTACCCCGACCCGATCGGCGAACTGCCCTCGGACGCGCTGCCGGACGGTTTCGATCTGAGCGACTTGACCGCGCTCTATGACGCGGCGTCGCGGTGCGTCGACACGCTGGTCGGCCGCCTGATAGCCGGATTGCGGCGCCGCGGACTGCAGGATGACACGATCCTGCTCTTCACCTCCGACCACGGCGACAACCTGGGCAGCCACCACCTGTTCAACAAGGACTGCCTGTACGAGGAGTCGATCCGCATCCCGTTTCTGCTGCGGGCGCCGGGGCGGGTGCCCGTCAAGGCCCACACGCGCCAGGTCGCGCAGTTAATCGACATCATGCCCACGCTGCTCGACCTGTGCGGGTTGCCTGTGCCCGCGACGGTTGACGGCCGCAGCCTGGTGCCGGTGCTGCGCGGCGAGACCGACGAACTGCCCGACAACTGGGCCTTCATCGAGACGGATCCGTTCCACTTCGGCCGGCCGACCGTCGGTATCCGCACGCCGGACCGGTTGCTGGGCTGCTACCTCGATCCCGCAACCCGCGAACTGGCCGAGCTCTGGGGCCACTACGACTTGGATCGTGACCCGTTCCAGACGAGCAACCTGACTGCCGGGGGTATGGATGCGGAGGTTTTGCAGGCACGGCTCAATCGCTGGAACCGGACCACACCCTGGCTGCGGGCCGAGGGAAGTGGGCGACGAAGTTGATCCGGTCACGTGTGGGTTCAGGGCGGCAGCGGGACAGCCAGGGCTTGCTCGATCGCGGCCAGCAACTCCGGATCCTGCGGCGTGGTCCTGCTGCCAAAGCGCGCCAGGACGCGGCCGTCGCGGCCGATCAGGAACTTGTTGAAGTTCCAGGTGATCGCACCGCCGAAGCCCGGATTCGCCACTGAGTCGGTCAGCCAGGCGTAGAGTGGATGCTGGCCGTCGCCCTTGACCGTGATTTTGGCGAACAGCGGAAAGGTCACGCCGTAGGTCTTCGTGCAGAAGGCCCGGATCTCGGCCTCCGTACCCGGTTCCTGCCGGAGGAAATCGCTGGCCGGAAACCCCAGCACCGCGAATCCGCGCGCCTGCAGATTGGTGTGCAACTGCTGCAGACCGGCGTACTGCTTCGTGAAGCCGCAGCGGCTGGCCACGTTCACCAGCAACAGCACCTGACCGCGGTAGACGCCCAGGTTGACTTCCTGTCCGTCGATCGATTTCAGCGTGAAGGCGTAAGCGTTGGTCATGGCAGGGCCTCCGGTGGCGGCGTGCGTCGCGAACAACAACAGACCGAGCAGTGGGATGATCAGATAATGTTTCATGGCGCGTCCTCCTGCACCGCAGCGACGATGCCGGCCTCGTTGAGGATCGCACCTTGGGCACGGAGCTGGCGCTGCAACAAGGCCACGTCGATCTGCCGGGGGGTGACGTTGTCGCGCAGCGACAGAGCCGCGGCTGTGCCGGCCGCCTCGCCCATGACCATGCAGGGCACCATCACGCGCAGCGATCCGAGCGCGATGTGGGTGCAGCTCACGCACCGGCCGGCCACCAGCAGGTTCTCGACCCCGCGCGGCACGAGGATGCGGTAGGGAATCTGGTACTTGAAACCGCTTGGCGGGCGCCAGACGGTGTGGTCCATACCCGGACCGTCGATGTGGTGGATGTCCACGAAGAATGAGCCGTAGCCAATGCCATCCTCGAAGTTGCGCTGGGCCTTCACGTCCTCCTCGTTCAGCAGATACTCGCCCAGGATGCGGCGCGATTCGCGGATGCCGACTGTGTTGGGTGTGGAGACCATGTGGCAGTTCTCCATGCCCGGCACATACTTGCGGAAGACCGCAATCGATTCATAGGCTTGTTTGCGGCCCTCGATCGTGGCGCGCGTCAGGTCGTCCGCCTTGGTCGAGTCGATGTGGATGATGTGCGTGAAGTTCACGCCCACCTGGTCTGGTCGCGTCGGGGTCCACCACCAGCCCATGATCGTTGTCTGGAAGGGGCGCATGTCGCCCTTGCGTTGCGCCTCCTCCCACACGTCGCGCATCTGGTAGCTGGTCCGAAAGGCCTGCACGCGCTTCCAGTCCACGCCGCCGATGGTGAACATCAGCGTCACGGGCTGGCAACGGCTGTCCGACGTGCGGCCGATCTCGAACGGGCAGCCGGCCTGGAAGGCGACGTCACCGTCGCCCGTGCAGTCGATCACGCGCCGGGCGCGGATCAGGCGGCGGCCATCCTTGCTTTGCACCACGGCACCGACTACGCGGCCGTGGTCGACGACCGTGTCGCTGAAGAACGTGTGGTAGAGCAGCCGCACGCCGCGCTCTTCGGCCATCTGGTCAAGCAGCAGCTTGAGCCCCTCGACCTCGAACCAGATGCCGTGCGATTGGCGGATGCCGAAGCCACCGGCCACCACGCGGTTGGCAAGCTCGTGGGCGACGCCGCCGACGATGCGGCGCGCGGTCATCTCTTCGTCGTACTTGGAGATGTGGCCGTGGCCGCCGGCCGTGGCCACGCCGCCCAGGCAGTTGAACTGCTCGACGACCAGCGTGCGGGCGCCATTGGCGGCCGCCGCAAAGGCCGCGCCCACGCCCGCTGGTCCACCGCCAACCACCAGGACATCGACTTCGTCGGCCACAGCAAGTGCGGACACATCGGAGAGTGTGATCATGACAGGTCCTTTGGGCGTGAGTTCAAGAATCGCCGGTTCGGGAACGGCAGGATATTACCACGTCGGCACGCGGGCGTCACGGGTTGCGAGCCGCGCGGCATCCAGAAAGGCGCTGACGTTCGCGGCGGGCATGTCCTTGGTGAAGACCTGCGAGGGGCCTATCAGCAGCCCGCCGTCCGGCGCGAACCGGTCGAGGATGCGCCGCGTCTCGTCGCGCACCTCACGCGGTGTGCCGCGCACCAGTACGAGGTGGTTGACGCCGCCATCCAGCGCCAGTCGGCCGCGTCGCCACGCGCACAGCCATTCATGGTCGTTGCCCTGCGCGTAGTCGGGGAAGGGGTTCCAGCAGTCCACGCCGATCTCCACCAGATCGTCGAGCAAGGGGCGGATGTGGCCGCAGGAGTGGAACCAGACGCGGGCGCCATGGCGGTGCACGATCTCGAAGGCTTGCCGCGACCGTCATGTCCGCGGCGCGGATCTCCCGGGCGCGGGCCTTCACGTGCGCGAAGTCGAAGTCCGCGAAAGTAGGCTTTTCAATCACTCGGACAAGCCCCAACGCATCGCGTTCGAGGGGGTCTTGACGAACAACGGATGCAGGGTCAGGCCGTTGTCCTTGGTTGCCGAACGGTCCTGACCCCAGCGGATGCCAGCACCAGTGAAGCTGAAGGTGAAGCAGAACTCTTTGCCAACCTTCGGCTTCATCTTCTTTAGCTCGCTCCAGGGGATGGCGGCCTCGTAGGTTGTCACCTGGCCCTCGCGCTTGACCACAATCTTGCTGCCCTTGGGCATCATAGGCTTGAGCGCCTCATCAGTCGGCTTGGTGCAGCGCGGCAGGTCGTGGAGGTAGGGCATGCCCGGCACTTTGGCGCGCCAGATCTCGGCGCCGTTGCCTTCCTTGGCCTCGGTGGCATACAGCGCGTACTCGTAGTCGGTATCCGGTTCGGCCAGGAAGCCCTTGGGCACCTGGCACACCGGCTTCAGGGTCGGATCGCCGAGACCCAGGCCGAATCCGATCTGCAAGACGTCGCCGTAGAAGAGTCCGTGCTTGCCACTCCAGGGATCGGTGACGTAGGTCTGGGCCATACTACCGGTGCCGAAGAACACGTCGTCGTTGAGTGTCGTCCGCGCCACCTTCGGCTCGAAGACGGTGGTGTTGAGCCGCGCCGCGAGGTAGAAGTTCTGGTCATCCCACAATGTCCGCACTTCGGCGATCGCGCCGTTCGGGTCCGTCTCCTTCATCTTGATCCAGGGACGCCAGGTCTGATCGGTCATGTCGACCGCCTGGCGCTTGCCGGTGGCGACGATCGGGATGGCGGCGGACCAGTCGTCGAGGTTCCCGTCGATGGCCGGCGTGCCACGCCTGGCGGTGGCGACGTGCAGGGGTTCGGCCCACTTAGCCTTGCCGTCCTTGCCATCGAAGGTCACCTCGACGCGGTAGGCGTTGGCTTCATTGACCTCGATCTTGGCGACAGTCACCGGCAGGGCCCGCCGCTCGCCCGGCTTCAGGGTGACCGTCAGGGTGGGCTTGTCGAGGGTGATCCCATCGAGCGCGCGGATCGTTACCGTGCCGGTGACCGGGGTGGTCAGGACGTTGTGGAGGCTCAACGGCAGCGCCATGCCGGGCTTGATTGCAGCCGTGAAGTCGTTGAGGACGATCTCGACCGGGGTAACGCCGGTCATCTGGCCGGCCGCGACCAGCTTGATCACGTCCTGAGCCTTGGCACCAGGCATGTTCAGCCAGGTGGCGACCTGGGACCGCAGCGGCAGGTCCAGCTTGCCGTTCTGGGCCTCGATCGGGTTGCCGAAGATGTCATAGGCATTCAGTTTGCCACCGGCGCTGTCGATGGTCATGCCGCCATTCACGACGATCTGCTTGTACAGCGCATCGGTGTCGGTCTCGGTGTTCTTGCTCTCACCGACCAGCATGAACACCGCGTCGTGATCGCTGCCCCACTGGTAGAGCCAGGGCAGGTGCTCCGTGAAAACGACCTTGTTCATCGGACGCTCGCCGATGAAGTGCAGGGCCGAGGCCAGCCCCGCCGCAACCGGGGTGGGCTGCCAACGCACCGCGCTGTAGGGATGGTTCCAGTTCAGGTAGGTGTTGTGGTTCGGGGTCACCTTCCACTGGCCGACGGCCATGAACTGGGCGATGACGATGGCCTCGGCATTCTCGGAGTGGCCGAGCCAGGTCTCGGATTCGAGGCTGGGCAGCGGCTTGGCCCGGCCATTGCCCCACGACGGCCCGAACGAGGCGGACGGCAGCACATAGTGGTCGGTGATCACGTCGAAGTATCTGTCCCACTCGGTGCTGCCGTCGCCGAAGAACTTGTCGATGGTGTTCATGATGCTCGATGCGGCGCCGATCAAGATGCGCGGCTTGCCGGTCTGCGGATCGTCCGGCACCGCCCGCTTGGCGTTCTCGTAGAGAATCTTGTAGAGCTGGCGGTAGCGCGGCGCGTCCGACTTCCAGCCGCTGATCCCACCGCCCTCCCAGGGTTCATTCTGGTAGTCGATGATCTGCAGCGGGCCCGTGCCGTCGCGGTTGTAGCGCTTGACCACCTCGTAGACGAACGTGCCGAAGCCCTCGTCGAACTTGGCGGCCCAGATCAGGTTGTAGGCCGCGTGGTTCGCCGCATCGACCGTCCCCTCCGGCGCGCCGTAACTATTGCTGAGGATGTAGAAATGCTGGTCCTCGTAGAACTTCATGATCTGGTCCATCTCGGTCCAGTCGAAAGGGCCGTCGATCTTCGGCTGCGCATGCCGCCAGCCCGGGAAAGAGTCGGTGCGCAACCAGCGCACACCCATACGGGCGAAGGCGGGCACCTGACCCCGGTCCTGGACGCACATCAGCACCGGCGAGTTCCGGCCGTCTCCGCCGGTCGGCGCGAAGGTGCGCATCACGGTGCCGACGACCTGTCGGCCGGCCGGGCCGCCGTCGAGGATCAGGGCGAAGACGCCGTTGAGCTTCGCCGGGATGGCGAGTTCCAGTGGGATCTCCTGGCTCGCGCCAGCTTTGACCGCCAACTTGCCCAGCTTCATGGTCGCGGTGACCCCGAGCGGGCGAATGTAGGCAAAGAGGTTCCCCTGACCGCAACCGCCCGGCATCACATCGAGACCGATCTGGTCGATTTCGAGGGTGACTTCACCTGAGAAATCTTTATCGGTGGCGATGAGGGTCAGTTCCACCGCCATCGGCTGATCCTGATAGAAGATGGCCGCGGTCTGCGCGGCCTTGCTCAGGCCGGCGTGCCAGCCATCCGCCCCGATGGCCTTGAGCGTGAGCGCCTCGAAGTGCTGGGGCCGGTTGAAAAACCCGTCACCCTCCGCGGCTCGGGCCGCCGCGAGGGGCAGCGAGGTCAGGGTGCAACCGAGCAGGGTCGTGGCTGCCATGCTCTGCAGACGCGTCGTGATCGACATGGGGGGCTCCTTCCGATCGTGTAAGGTGAACTTGCTTTCGGTGAAGCAGCGAATGAAGATGCCTGCGTGGATTAGTACACATCGCCGGTCCGGACTGCAAAAGGAACAGAAGGTGTACAGAAGGGCGCCATTGAAAATCCAGGGCGGGTCAGAACTCCGGCGCGAGCGAGCGGGCCGCCACGCGGGGAAGCCAGCGGGCTTCGACGATGCGCGGGGCACCGGCACGCGGAGCCACAGAACCATCGATGTCGGAGACGATGCGCGTGGCGAGCATCTTCCAGTCGATGAAAGCCGCGTCGATCTGCTCGTCTTGCCAGACTTCGCGCGGCGGGGAGAGGGAGCGCGTGAAGAGGACGCGATTCGTCCGCACCAGGCGCAGCATGCCGGGTAGATCGCGCAGGAACAACCCATGCTGGCATTACCGAGGAAGGTCGTGTTCGCTGCGGCGATGGCCATGATCATCGCCTGGTTTTTACCCGCATCAGCATTATTCCGATCCGTTGCGGCGCGTTGGCTACCGCGATCCTGTGATCAAAAAGGAAGTCGTCTTTCTCACCAAGAACTTCCGCGTGCCGTCTACCACCATCGCCGCCCTCTACAAGTCGCGCTGGCAAGTGGAGCTGTTCTTCAAGTGGATCAAGCAACACCTGCGCATCAAAGCATTCTATGGCACCTCGGACAACGCCGTACGCGTTCAGATCTGGATCGCCATCTCCGTCTACGTTCTGATCGCCATCATCCGCAAGCGCGCCCGACTGCCGCAGAGGCCGTACACCATTCTACAGATTCTGAGCGTCACGCTTTTCCAGAAAACGCCCATTTTTCAAGCCTTTGCCGAACACCAACCATCCCAGGAGGCGCCTGACATGCAGAATCAGCAGTTTTTACCGGGGATTTTAACCGGACAGTAGTGATCCCTACCGAACCATGACGGTCGTGCCCTTGGGCGGAGTCGGCACGGCGAAGAGTTCAAGTTCGTTCATTGCCGGCCGTGTCTTGCCCGGAACCGTCACGCGCACGAAGCGGGCCTGGCGCCGGGTGCCGAAGGGGATCGTCACCGACGAGAGGAAGGTCGTCCGGTTGTAGACCGTGGTCCAGACCGTGTTGCCGTCCACGACCGCGTCGTCCGTGAGTTCGAGCTTCAAGCCATCCCACCCCTGCCCGTGGTACGCGCCGGTTGCAGCACCGACCAGGCTGTAGCTGGCGTTGAGCGGTATGATGAACCAACTCGTGATGTCCTGGTTGTTGGCGATCAGGTAGTTGTCAATACTGCCGTCGATGATATACCCAAAGGGATTCTCCCACACACCACCCGACTGCGTAATCGGCCCAGGCCCGCCCGCCACGGCGGTTTGAGCGAACAGGTTGTAACCATCCGTCAGGTCGATCGATGCGCCCGCGGCCGGGATGGCCCACACCTCCTTGACAAGTAGATACTTGGAGTTGGCCGAGCCGGAGAACTCGATCTGCACGTAGCGGACCGTGTCGTCGATCGTATCGGTGAATGGTCCGTTCGATCCGGCGCTCTTCCATGCCACGCGTTCGGTCAGCGAATCGAACCCGGTTGCTGAAGCGAGGATCCGATACTGAACGGGGTAGTGGTTACCATACTGATGCTTAAGCTGGTTCACGTGAACCGCGGCGGGCAGCGTGAGTCGCAGTGCGCCGCTGTTGTTTGTGTCGGCGCCGGCCGATGAATAGTTCCACTGCGCGCACCAACCGCCGGCGTCGATGGCATTGACGGCCGGGGACTCCCAACCGCCACTGCTCATGTTGTACCAGGCGGCCTGAACGGCATGGTCTCCGGAGGCGGTCGCCTTGCGGAACAGGTTGACCTTGGTCGGGGTCGCGTAGTTGGCTGCCAATCCCGGCACGGCTGCCAGCACCCCACCCAGACACAGGAGCTGACGGACCCACGATGCAGTTGAGATCTGATTCATGACTGTGCACCTCACTTTTCCGGGCGAGCGGTGCGCCCGCCCGGTCCTAATCAGTTTCCGATGACCCCATTTCCCCAACACCCGATCGCTCGTTGCGTGCCAACTGTACCCACGCGTTTTTTGCTGGGTCGTCCGGACTGTTGCGCGCATGACCACACAAAACAGCATTTTCTAAAGTCTACTGCGACGGCGACGGGCATGTCAAGCAGCCCCCGGCAGCAGCCTCGCGCGCGGTATCCAGGAAGGCAATCAGGTTCGTGGCGGGCATGTCCTCGGTGAAGACCTGTGAGGGGCCGATCAGGAGCCCGCCGTCCGGCGCGAACTGGTCGAGGACGCGCCGGGTTTCGTCGCGCACCTCGCCGGGCGTGCCGCGTACGAGCACGAGGTGGTTGACGCCGCCGTCCAGCGCCAACTTGCCCCGCCGCCACATCCGCAACCAGTCATGATCGTTGCCCTGCACGTAGTCGGGGAAGGGATTCCAGCAGTCCACGCCGATCTGCACCAGGTCGTCGAGCAAGGGACGGATATGACCGCAGGAGTGAAACCAGACACGGGCGCCGTGTCGGTGCACAATCTCGAAGGCCTGCCGCCAGGCCGGCTTGTAGTAACGTCGCCACATGGCCGGGCTGACCATCAGCCGATCCATGGTGCCGACGTCGTCATCGGCGCGGACCACGTCGATCAGTCCGCCGCCGGCTGTCAGCAGCGCCTCGATGTAGCCACAGGTGAAGTCCGTCAAACGCTCCATGAACGCATCCATGTAGGTTTCGTCGCACACGTCGAACAGGGCGCGTTCGTTGCCGCGCAGCATGTTGTGCATCTGGTAGCCCAGCCCGACGTGGCCGGCTGCGACCGTCATGTCCGCGGCGCGGATATCCTGCGCACGGGCCTTCACGTGCGCGAAGTCGAAGTCGGCGACCTGGGGCCAACGATGCTGCTGCAGGGCGTCGATTGTGTCGCAGGCGGCCAGACCGTAGCAGTGCTGCGAGGCATTGCCCCAGAAGTCCACCGTGATGCCGGGGGGCGTCGGCGGCAGCGGGGCGGTGAAGCGGCCCATCACCGCCGGCCAGTCCCAGACGCTGAAGCCGTCAATGCCGGCCGCCGCATAGAGGCCGTTGCGGTCCGTGACGCCGTAGTGCCGCAGTACGCCGTCCAGTGAGCGACCGCGCGCGTCGAACGCGATGGGCGGACGGTCCGGTTTACCGCCACTCAGGGCTGTCAGGATGCGTTCACGTCGCTGCATGTGGGCCTCGCATGATCGTACGCAACCGTCCCACGAGGCCGGGCGCCTGGACAACGACAGTGATGCTACTCCATGATCTCCCGGATCAGGCGTTGCACACCCGCATCGAAGTCCGCCTCCGCCGGCCTCTCGATCCAGAACACGTCCGGCACCCCCGACTGCAGCGCGTGGCTCAAGGCTTGGGCCACCACGGGCGGGAAGATGCCCGCCGCCTTGCCGCCCGTGCCAGCCAGCGCCCCGGCGAGACTCAGGCCGTCCCGGCAACACAGCCAGAAGAGATCGGCCAGGTCTTTCGGCGCCTCACGGTCCACCAGCGCCGTGACCTTGTTGGCATGGAACTGCTTCCTTTCCAGGAACCACCGGTACATGAAATCCATCCCGTCGCGCCGCATGCCGGAACGGACCTGACCGAGCAGCGACGGCCACAGCGCCAGGAACCCATCCACGGGCAACAGCCGCTTGATCTCGGCAAACGGCGCATACTCGACGAGCCGCAGCATGGCCCAGCGCGTGTCGAAGCACGGCAGAGACGTGCGGCCCGCCAGCAGCGCATCGAACGTGCAGTTGTCCATGTCTGTGTCCCACAGCCAGGGATAGCGGGCGTCCATCCTTTCCATCCTCTCCGTGCGATTCTTGCAGATTCCGACACGGAAACAATAGCACAAGCGGGCGAAGGACGCCAAGGCTAGCGTCCGTCCTCAAGCTGCTGGAGATGGCGGCTCACACGCGCTTGTTCGCGCACGCAACCGGCCCGGAGGCGGCTCGCGAGGACGCTCGACATCCCTCCCGAAACATCACTTGGCTCGCGGCACCTAACCGGAATGGCGAGCGTCCTCTCGAACCGCTGGCGCCCGGTCGGGCGCAAGATGATGCAGTTGAACGCACCCGGAGGGACGCGCGGGGAGCGTGCGGCCTATACCGCAGGTCGTGCGAGGCGGGTGATCGCACGGCCTGCGGTACGTCTTGGGCGCAACGCATGGGGCTGGAGTCCGACACTTGGTTAGCGCAAGAAGAGCACCGTGCCCGCCGGCGGCACCAAGGTTTCGAATGCGCCCAAGTCCACATGCTTGTTCAGGATGCGCGGTTGGCCGGACAGGTCCGTCGCGCCGCTCATCCAGGCCTCATCTGCGCCGACCTCGACACACGGCGAGTGCGTCTTGAGCCGGTAGTCCAACGCCAGGCGGTTCTCAAACAACGGGTCGGCGCTGAGATTGCCATCGACACCCGCCGTCAGTCCCGGTGCGCAGGAGTGGTCACGGGTTCCGCCTCCGACGTAAAGGTCGTCATTCGCACTGGCAGAGGTGTTGAAGTAGACAATGGTGTTGCGCACCGTGCCGCCTGCCTGGAAAACACCGCCACCGGCGCCGCCGGCCGCTACCGTGCCATGGTATCCCATGTTATCGGCCACGGTGGCGTTGACCAGCGTGCCGCCGCCGATCCAGACGCCGCCGCCGCGCTCGATCGTGCCGCCCCACTGAGGATTCAGCGCCCGGCGCACGATGTTGCTGGCCACCAGAATGTTGCGTACCAGCGGTGTGCCGGTCATGTAGAGACCGCCGCCGTAGGCGTCGCCGCCATACGAGCCGTCATAAAGGCCCCGCAGCGTGTTGTTGACAATGCGGCAATCCCGGATCTGACTGGAACCACTGGCATAGACGCCGCCGCCATAGCCATGGTTGAAGTACCCGCCTTGGGCAAAATTGTTGCGGACCACGGAGTTGGTCAGCAGGCCGCCGGTCATGTAGATGCCGCCGCCTCGCCCCTGGTTCGATCCGGGTTGGCGCGTATTGGACTCCAGGATGCACTGGCGCACCGTTCCAGCCGTCATGCGCACGCCGCCTCCGCCCTGCTCATCGCCGTCCAAGGCGCTGAAGCCGTTGCGGATCGTGAAGCCCTCCACGAGCGCGCTGGCCTGCGAGAGATCGAGCACCCGGAACTGCGTGGCGCCGCTGCGTTGCAGGGTGGTCGTTTCCGGGCCACCGGTCGAGCGCAGGGCGATCGGCGCATTCAAAACCAACTCCGCGTTGACGTTGAAGGTGCCGTTGCTGACCCAGATGCTTCCGCCCGTGGCGCTCGCCTGCAGAATGGCATCCTTGATGGATCCCAGTGCGGCGTTCGGACTGGGCGTGGCTCTTTCCCATGAGTTGTAGGGGTAGATCGCCGCGCCATTGGTACTGACGTAAGCAACATCCGAGAGCACGCGCACGAGATCCGCCTTGACCGCGGTTGCGGTTTCGCCCAGCGTGTTGCTGACTGTCAGGGTCACCGTATAGGCGCCGGGTGCGAAGCGATGCGAGACCGCATCCAATGTCGCGCCGGTCTGCACCGTCCCGTCGCCGAAGTCCCAGCGATAGGTTTCGATGGTGGTGCTCGCCTCAGGCCCCGTAACCGCGGCCGTGAAATCCACGTCTAGTTCGTTGAGGCCGAAGACCGTTGTGTAGATGAAATTGCAGGCAAACTGCGCGCCCGGCAGAAACTCATAGCAGCCCACGTCGGTACGGGCGGTCTCATCGCCATTGCCGTCCTGTGGCCGCATTGCACCCTCCAGGTCGATGGTGACGGAGGCCAGATCGGTGCCGGCGTCGATGCAGGTCGAGTCGGCCTTCAGCCGGTAGTCGACAGGGGCCACGCGGCTGGCGAACCGCGGATTGGCGGTGAGGTTGCCGGTGCCGGTGCCGGACGTCAACTCTGGCGCGCAGGAGTAGTCCCGCGTTCCTCCCCCCAGATAGAAGTCGTTTGCTGCGCCCCCCGAGGTATTGAACTGCACGATCGTGTTGCGGACCGTGCCGCCGGACTGGTGGATGCCGCCGCCGGCGCCGCCCACCGTGAGTGTTCCATAGTAGCCCACATTGTCCGCCACCGTGCAGTTGTACAGCGATCCGACGCTCATGCACACGCCGCCGCCGCGTTCGGTACTGCCGTTGCCGGCCGCGTTGAAGGTCCGACGTACGACATTGCTGACGACCAGACAGTTGATCGCCTGCGGGCTGCCTGTAACGAAGTACAGGCCACCTCCGTAGACCTCGCCGCCCCATGCGCCGTTGCCGCGTCCGCGCGCTTCGTTGCCGACCAGGCGGCACTCGCGGATCGTTCCACCCGTTGCATAGACGCCGCCACCATAGGAGTTGCGCAGGTGGCCACCCGGGCCAGCCCGGTTGCTGGCGACCACGCAGTTGGTCAGCAGGCCACCCGTCATGAAAACGCCGCCTCCACGCGCATGGGGTGCGCCGCTCACGTTCTGCGTATCCCGCACGTTGTCGCGGACGAGGCAGTTGCGGACCGCGCCGGCGGTCATGTAGATCCCGCCGCCGCCGATCGCATCGCCATCTAGTGTATTGAACCCGTCCCGGACAGTCAGCCCATCGAGGATTGCGCCGGCGTGGGCCAGCGTCGCAATGCGAAGATGGCCGGCCGCTGTGTTGCGGCGCAAGACGGCCGTTTCGGGGCCGTTCACGGATCGCAGATGGATGGGCGCATTCAAAATCAGCTCCGCACCGACAGCGAAGACGCCGTTGCTGACCCAGACCGTTCCCACGGCGGCACCCGCCATCAGGACGGCATCTTTGACGGCCATCAGCGCGGCGGTCGGAGCGGTTGCCGCCTTGTTCCAACTGTTATAGGGGTAGACGGCCGCGCCGTTGGTGCTGACGTACACGACGTCCGACAGCGCGCGCACGAGATCGGTCTTGACCGCATTCGTCACCTGGCCCAGTGAGTTGCTGACGGTCAGTGTCACGGTGAAGGCGCCAAGCCCAAACGCATGCGAGACTTCGTCGATCCCCGCACCGCTCTGCACCGTGCCATCGCCGAAATCCCAGCGATACTCTTCGACTTGGGTGGTGCCTTCCGGGCCAGCCACAAAAGCGGAGAAGGCAACCTCCAACGCGCCCAGACCGTGGACCGCCGAGTGCGTGAACGTGCAGGCGAAGGCGCCGCCCGGGACCGACTCGTAGCAGCCCACGTCGGTGCGGGCGGTTCCGTCGCCGTTGCCGTCCCAGGGTCGCGCCGTTCCCTCCAGGTCGGTCGTGACGGAGCCCAGCGCGGTGCCGGCGTCGATGCAAACGGAGTCCGCCTTCAAGCGATAGTCGGCAGGGGCCGCGCGGTTGGCGAACCGTGGATCGGCGGCCATGTTGCCGGTGCCGGTGCCAGCCACCAGCTCGGGCGCGCAGGAGTATTCGCAGGTGCCGCTGGTGGAATAGACGCCGTCTGCCACGCCGTTCGCGGTATTGAAGTAGACGATGGAGTTGCGGATCGTCCCGCCTGACTGGAAGACTCCCGCGCCGTTGCCGGGAAAACCGAGCGTGCCGCGAACGCCCTTGTTGTCGGCAAGCGTGCAGTTATACAGCGTGCCGCCACTCATCCAGACCCCAGCGCCGCGCTCGAAGTAGCAGCTACCCGCCGCGGGATTGTGCGTCCGTTGCGCCTTGTTGCCGGTGATCAGACAATTGAGGACGTTCGGGCTACTGGTCAGATAGAGCCCGCCGCCGTATGCTTCGCCTCCCGATCCGCCATCCGGCCTGCCGCGCGCCTCGTTCCCAGTAACACGGGTTTCGCGGATGGTTCCACCGGATGAATTGATCCCTCCGCCGTAGGAGTGTCCGCTGTTTCCTGGCACGGTGATATTGCCCTGTACGGTGCTTTTCGTAAGCAGGCCGCTTGTCATATACACACCGCCACCGTAGCAATGTCTGCTGGCAGTGGATGCGAGCGTGTTATCCCGTACGACAGTGTTGGTCAGCGTACCGCCCGTCATATACACGCCGCCGCCGTACGCGTGCGGCGAACCGGCCACGCTATCCGTGTTGCGCTGGTTGTTGCGGACAACGCAGTTGCGGACCGTCCCGGCCGTCATGCGCAAACCGCCGCCGCCCTCCGCGTCGGTCGCAAGCTTGTTCAGCCCGTCCCGTATGGTGAGCCCATCGAGGACGGCATCGGCATGCGTCAGGCGGAATACCCGGTAATTGCCGTGCGAGCCGCTACGGCGGATGATCGTCGCATCCGCGCCGGCCGTTCCCAGAATGGTGACCTTCTGCGCCACGATCAACTCGTCGGTCTCTGGATAATCGCCCGCCGAAACGGAAATAACAGGATCGGTAAGGCCGCCAAGCGCCGTCAGAGCGTGCCCGATCGACCGGAATGGAGCGGATGCGGAACCGTCGCCTTCCGTATCGCTGCCGGTCTCGGTAACGTGTACCGTGTCAGCCAGACTCAAACCAGCCGACAGCATGAGGATCGCGAAAACGAGCTTCTTCATATCAGACTCTCCCCGGTGAACTCTGCTCCCGTTTTGCCTGCGTGGCCTGTCTGCCATTCCAGCACAGGTATGCCACATTCCGCACCCAAGAACCAACATTAGAACGGTCGCACATTCCCGAACGTTTGTCTACCAGCAACCCATCAGTTTCCCAAATGGCCCTTCGCTACTCCACTGTCGCCTCGCCCCAATTGGCCGGTTCGAGCCGGCTTTCGTGGGGGATGTCGTCCACAACGTTGGCGGTGAAGCTGTTGTTGTTCACATAGGCCCGCACCGCTGTCCGCGTGCCCTCGGCGTTGCCGAAGATGTAGCCCAGGTCCAGCTTGAGCTTCGCGCCCGGCTTCAGGGAGAGCCCGAGCTGCGCCTGCGGCAGGGTCAGCGTGGCCGTGAAACCGGTCGCCTGCTTACGGTACTCCAGGATCAGGTTGTCGAGCTCCTCGATCTGGTCGAAGGACTCCTTGCCGGTGGGCGAGCTCAGCACGCTCGGCTCGCCGTTGAAGTCGGCCACTTTGGGCCTGAACAGCACGCCAAAGGTCTTGCCCTTGCGGCGCGACACCAGCAGGCGCAGGTCGCCCGGCGCCGGCGTCTGGCGGTCCGCGGCGGCCGCGGAGTCGGTGGCGAGCTGGATGTCCAGCAGGTTGCCGCCGCGGAAGACCGTCTGCGGCGTGGTCATGCCATTGACCAACTCGCATGGCGCGGTGACTTCGAACCGGACGTAGAGGTTCTCTGCATCGTAGGCCAGGCGGGCTTCGAACCCGCGGCCGTCTTCAAGCTGCTTGCCGACAGCGCCGGCCACTTCCAGCGCCGGGCGGCCGCGTGCCACGAGCGCCTGCTTCGATGCGCCGAGGGCCGCCGCGTAGGCGGCCTGGGCGTCGCGTGCTCTGGCAACCATCGCGTCAGTGTGACGGTACACGCCACCGGGCAGGTCTTTGACTGTGTCCAGCCCCAGCACCTCCCACACGCGGCTGTCCTGGCCCCCGTGGATCACGAAGTAGCGGTTGGTTCCGGCCAGATTCAAATGAACAAACTGGCCGCCCTGGCCCTCGGGCTGGCCCTCGTAGGGACCGCGCCCGCCGACGCGCCCGTCCTTCAGTATCGCGCCCACATACATGCCATCGCGCCGGAAGATGTGGTTGATGCCGAAGTAGGTCTGATGCGCGAAGTAGTCGCCCGCGATGCCCATCGAGCCGGTCATACCCCACAGGCGTCCCGCCTGGACGATCGGCAGGTTGAGGCCGTCACGCCAGCGGGCGATGTCGTCGTAGTGCCAGGCCATCTGGCCGTCGGCGCCCCACTTGATCAGGGATGGCCCCTTGCGTCCGGCGTAGACGTAGACCGCGCCGTCGTCGTCCTGCATCAGGTAGCCGCTGCCCAGCGGGTTATCGACGAGGAAAGTTGCTTCGCGCGAGGCGAAATCGTAGCGTGGCTGGCCTGCCGGGGTCACCTGCTGAGGCTTCAACAGGTGACCGGTGGAGAGCCGCAACGTCAGATCCTTGTCGAGCCAGGCGAACTCGGTGCGCTCAAAGCCCTTGGGCAGCGGCACCAGTTCGGGTGGGTCGACGATCTGGTCGTCGTTGGCGTCCTGCCACAGGTAGACCCCGGCCGGGAAGGGCTTGGCACCGTCGCCCGCGAGCTGGATGCCGGCGCTGGCCTGGCCGTTGGTGTCGACCCGCAGGACGGCGGCAAAGGGGCGGAACAGATCGCTGTCTCGGCGCAGCAGCAAAGCCATCTCACGCGTCTTGCCCCACATGTACTGCCGGCCGTTGGCGGCGGTCATGATGCGCAGCGGCCGGCCGGCGCAGTAGCCGTCCGGCAGGGGCGCGGGCGCCATGTTGGGGGCGGTCTGGCGCCAGATGGTGGTCGTCGGCTGGACGGTGTAGCGGTTCCAGTCGATCGTCCACAGCGTGTGGTGTGCATAGATCTCGTCGGGCCGGGCCGGGTCGATGAAGCCGTAGCCGAAGTAGGAGCTGCTGCCGAAGAACTCCTTGAGGTTGGCGCCGCTCTGCGTGTCCCAGACGCTGATGCGCTTGGGACCGTCGGTGGTCTCGGCCACCCAGAGCCGGCCCAGCTTGTCGAGCGCGATGCCTCCGGCTTCGTAGATCCCACTGGGATCGTATCGCCCCACGGCCGGCCGGCCACCCGCCCGACCCAGGCGGCGGAGAAAGGCACCGTCAGGTCCGAAGACGGAGACGCTCTGGAGCTGGCCGCGGTTGGCGACGTAGGTTGTACCGTCGGGGGCGACGGCGATGGACTCGGGTGCGTCGAGGTGATCGGTGATCAGCGACCGGTGGTCGGAGGCAGATCGGACATGGATAACCGATGACTGCGCGCTGATCACCAGCAGGTCGCCGTCCGGCCGCACGGCCAGGCGGCCCGGCGACGGTACACTGATGGTGGTCTGCAGCGCGCCGTTGACCGTCTCGAAGACGCCGATCAGGTTGCGCTTGGCATAGGAGACGTACAGCTTGCCGCCGCCCCATGCCAGGCCGGTGACTTGGCTGTCGGCCTCGGTTCCACCGGGCGGCGCGGCCACGGCGGCGATGCCGGTGGCAAAGCGCGACGGACGCGAATCGCTCACGTCGAGTAGCATCACGTTCGCGGACGCGGTGAACCCGTGGCCGCCGGCGATGTAGATGCGCGTGCCGTCGGTGGCCAGGTGGGTGGCGTCGTGGTTCGATCCCCAGCGTTTGCGGCCCTCGATGTCGGTACGGATAATGCCCCAGCCGTATTCCGAGGAGTTCCAGCATAGTAGCAGGCCGTCCTCCAGGGCGCAGACGGCCTGCGGGGTGCCGTGGTCGCCGCCCCAACCGCCCTTGTTGTCATCCGTCGGATAGGCTGGGCGGCCGGAGTTGTGAACCGAAAAGCGGTGGAGGGCCTTGATGGGCGCGCTGCGGATGCCTTTCCAGACGTAGTCGCCGGCCGGCAGCAGGCGTCCCGCGGCGTCGGTGCCGTCCCAGCGTTCGATGTTGCGGCCGCCCAGGCGTTCCTGCTGTGGCACGAGAATGCGCACGCTGCGTCCCGTGGCGTCAAACAACTGGATGGTGCACTGGCTGTCTTCCGGCAACTCGTAGGCAAACTCCAGGGGCAGCGGTCGGTCCGGTGGGACGCCTTCGGTCACCTTTTCGCGCGGCACGTTTCCCGTTTCGGAGAAGATCATCTTACCCCAGCACTCGGTGGACTGGAACACGAACCCGGGCCCGCCCATGACGTCGTAGGCCCAGGCCGAACCGCCGGCCGTCTGAAGACCGTCCGGCCGTGACCAGTTGAACTGCACCGTGCCGGCCACGATGTCGCCGCCTTTGAGCGGGCGCTTGGCGCCCAGCGTGCCCCACGGGATGCGATACTCGAAGGTGTAGCCGGTGTTGTCCGGGCGCTTCAGGAAGGCGCCCTGGTAGGCGTCGGGCGGCACCCGGCCGTGCGGTCCCCAGGCGGGCCGCGGCACGCGGTAGGCCATTCCCAAGTGCATCTGGAGGTTGGCGGTGGCCTCCTTGGTGTAATGCCAGAGCAGCATGTGCACGACGTCGTCGCGGGTATCGGCCGGCGCGTTGGCGCCGCGGTACTTGAAGCTGCTCTCGCCGCGAATCGGATAGCCCACCGCCGGATCGATCGTCAGGCGGAACTGGCAGGCATCGGCGTCCCAAGCTTTGTGCGGGTCGACCTGCGGGTCGTGCTGGTTCATCATGGGGCTTGGGTCATTGACGTCGCCGCTGACGTAGAGGGCCTGATCGTCGTACATCAGTGCGAACTTCGCGCTCTGCGTGCCGCGCGTGGCCTCGATCACGAACATCTCGATCTGGCCGGAGAGATCCCAGTCGCCGAACCGGCCGTCAATCACGATCGGCCCCGGAGCCGGCACCACGTAGATCTGCTTGTGCCGGCCGCGTCCGTTGTCGGATGCCGCGGTCGCGGCAAGTGCCAGACTGGTCATGACAAGGCCCCATGCGACGCTGCGTTTCATTCCTCGACCCCTTTCGCGACGCCCAAGATCCGGGAGCGGGTTATTAGCACCTGATTGCTCAGGAAAGTCAATGACGAACGAGAGACCTCAAACTGCGAGAGTTGCCGCCGAACCTGCCGCTCCGACATGCGCATGCCTATGCGCTCACGGCTCACGAGGACGTTCGCCCCCCCGCCCCTGACCTCACCAGTGCATTGACCTGGGCTCCGGGAGGGCGAGGCTCCTGCCGAGCCGCCAGCGCAAGGTCGAGAGCACGAAACTGCGGCAGGCTTCGCGGCAACTCTCGCAGAACAGGGAGAGATGGGATGCATCCTATAGGCAAATGTCTGGATTGTCTTTCGTCCTCGTCCTCGTCGTCGGGAATCGAGGACGAGGACGATCAACACACGCGTTCTCGGTCTGGGGTGCAATTACGTTGGCGCTGCGGGGCTCCCAGCCGACCAAGTTCTGGACGAGTGCCCCCCGTCAGGCACTCGCGTCGGCGGCCATCTCAATCCGGCGCGGCGGTCCAGCCAGCACTGTGACGCCGTCGTCGCCATCGCGGTACCGCCACGGGCCGCGCCCGTGGAAGCTTAAGCCAAACCCCGTGAGGGCGTCGCCGTCCGCCAGGCAGGCCAGACGGGTGCCGTCGGCCATGCGCCGCACCCAGCCGGCGCGGCCGCGGAAGGCGAAGCCGCCCTCGGAGGTCGTGACCACCGGCGCGTCGTGAAGCCACACACAGTCGGTATACTCCGGCGTCGTGATGCGGATGCCGTACGGGCCGAGTGCCTCCAACCGCACGTCGCGGCCGGGCTCGCGGGCGAAGAGCACGGTCCGGTAGAGGCCGTCGGTGCGGTTGTAGAGCCGGAAGCCGTCCTGCGCATGGGCCTGGCCGGCCTGCGGGTCGTCCGGTGTCTGGAAGTTGGGTACGGTGGTGACCGTCTCGAAATCGCAGTCCGCGGCGGCCGGGTGCTGCACGAAGGCCTGCAGGTCCACGCCGAACCGGCCGTTGCCGGTGATGGCGGCGTCGTCGCGCCGAAGGTTGCTGCCGGTGAAGTGGAAGCAGAAGCGGTGCGGCACGTCGCCGTGAATGCGGTCGAGCAGCACAACATAGTCGGGTTTGACAAACAGTAGCAGCCGGCCCTTCCAGACTTTCGGGCCCACGGGATTGCGGTCGCCAATGTAGAAGTAGGGGGTCTTGGTGCGGTCCATCACGCCGTCGCGGCCGTCGATCTCAGCGAAGGTGCGCACGCGCCCCCACAGCAGCTTCAGCGTGCCCGGCATCTCGCAGCGCGTGTAGTCCACGGCGTCCGTGAACAGGCGGTCAGCCAGAAAGCCGCGCCGCAGGGGGTCGAGGTCGGGAATGTCGATCAGGTTGTGGGCCGCGCCAATGCCGACGTCGCCGGTGTAGGTGCCGTAGTCCATCGCGAAGGGTACGCCCTTGGCATACCAGTTGAAGGCCGTTTCGTCCGCCTCGTAGTGGTCCTTGGCAAAACCGATCTTCTGGAAGAGGTAGCTTTCGTCCGGCTGCTGGTGGCGGTGCCGCAGGGCCACGCCGACCTCATCCATGGCCTCGCTGCCCAGCACTGGCAGGCTGTCGGTGCCGTCCGGGATCGGCGCCAGGGCGGCCAGCACCGTCGGGTAGTGCTCGGTCGGCAGGCTGTTGTCGGCCAGCCGCAGATAGGCGGCGGTCAACTCGCTCCGCAGCGGATCGTCGACCGGCAGTTCGCCGGCAAAGCAGAGCAGGTAGTCGCCGCCCGCGGTCGGGCAGCGGGCATTGCCCACGCCAGGCCAGGTGTAGCGGTCCCAGCGCCGGTCGCGCGGACCCAGGAAGCGCACCAGCCACTGCAGCATGCGCCGCACGCGCGCGTCGCGGAAGTAGTCGATGCCGCAGCGGGTCTTGAGCACGCGGAAGGTGATGACCCAGTAGGAGAGCGTGTAGGCGGCGTAGTTGATCGACTCCTCCCAGGCGCCGCCGGCGCCGCAGTAGGCGTCGAGCTGGTGCTCCAGGTCGTCGAGGCCCAGGCGCAGCCAGTCGGCCGCATCAGGGTGGTCTGGGAAGAGGGCCGCGAGTTGCGCCAGCGCGCAGAGCGGGTCCGACTGGAAGTTCGGCAGACAGTTGGTCCAGTAGAGGCGGTCGGGCTTGTGTTCCCCACCGTAGGTATAGAAGTCGCGCGTCGACTGCGGGTGGTCTGGGTGCAGGCCGGTGCGTTCGTGCGGCCAGCGGCCCTGGTCCATGATGCGGCGGGCCGCGAAGACGAACCAGGCGTTGAGCTGTCCGAGCTGCGCGGGCGTCAGGGCCTGGTCCTTGCGCAGCAGTTCGTAGCCGATCAGCAGTCCGCGCAGGCAGCGCGAGAAGCCGATCACGTTCTTGGCGTAGTCGGACTGCCCCGTGCGCCAGCCCTGGAACTGGCGCACCCAGAGGGTGAATCGCGCCTCAAGCCGGTGGAACAACGCGGCCTGGGTTGCCGGGGTCGGGTTGAGCAGGGCTTGCAGGTTGGTGTCCTTGACGCCGGCTTCGGTTGCGAGCAGGCGCCGCAAGGGGGTCAGGGCCACGGCGCGGGCGCGGGCGGCCGCATGGATGTCGCCGGTGTCGAAGAAGCCGGGCTGGCGGTCCAGATCGCGGTCGTAGATGGCCCTGCCCGCGAGGTCGAGGTGATCGCCCAGGCGTAGGGCATTGTGCTCGGCGTGCAGGCGGTGGAAGAGGAACCGACTGGGGGACTCGGCGGCGTCGCCTTTATCGACCGGTCCGCGGTAGAGTAGCCAGTGGCGCGCGCCGCTCGCCAGCGAGGCCTGCCAGGCGACGGTGCCCTGGCGGTCCAGGATCTCGGGCATGCCGGCCACGGGCTGGTCCCAGCGGTCGCCGTAAAGACCAAGAATGCCCAGCATGTCGCGCGTCGGCGCACGGCTGTCCAGGAAGGCGAACCAGCCGCGGTTGTTGGGAATGAAGTACTCGGACAGCACCGGCATCTGCAGTCGGCAAAGCACGTCGCGCGGGTGCTCGGCGCCGAGCGGTTCGCAGGTGGGCGGCCGCTCGCCCTCGAAGCTGTCGCGCGAGAGGATCGTGTCGAAGTTCCGGTCCGGGTTAAGGGTCCAATCCAGGCTGGCGCCCATTCGCAGGGCGTAGCGCTCGCCGACGATCACGTAGGGCTCGGCCCGGAAGCAGCGGAAGGTGACGACATACCAGCGGTCATCCGCAAAGCGGTAGGTCAGACGGTAGTCGGTGAACAGGGGACCGGCATTGACGCGCAGCAGCTCGGCGCCCAGGAACTCCGCCTCGCAGACGATCCGGCTGCGGAAGCGGAAGTCGCCGGCCGCGCCAAACGGGCCGGCCAGCCCTTCGCGCAGACTGCGCGGGACCGGCACGCTCAAGGCGTGACCGTCCGTGCCGAACCGCAGCCGCGTGCCGATCGGGCAGCTCCGCGCGCGCAGGTCGGTCGTGGCGCGCGCGGCCGGTGTGAAGCACAGCGCATGCTGCGTCGCGGCCGTGGCGAACCCCAGTCGCACCAGGACCGCCGCGGCGCCATCGGCGGCGCGCGTCTCGCCCGTGTATTGGAACGACGCCGGCTGGCCGTCCAGCGACAAGGCCAGCGGCGTGCCGGGCGGCGTGTCCGGCAGCCAGAGTTGTGTGAGTTGTTCGGTCCAGTCCGTGCCCAAAGGGGCGGTCAGGTGCAGGGTGTGCGCGGGGGAGGGGGGCATAGGGACAGTACTCCGGAGGTCAGAGGTCAGAGGTCAGAGGGCGGAGGGCGGAGGTCAGAAGTCGGTCAGAGGTCGGGAGTCGGGAATCAGAGGTCGGGGGTCACCTGAACAGCAATAACGTGCCGGCGGCTGGTCCGCGCAGGACCACGTCGTTGCCGCGGACTTCGACGCCGTACGAGCCGGGATTGACCACGCCCGTGACGGTCCAGGCGCTGAGGTCGGTCTGGGCCGGCGCAGAGGTGCCGTCGATCAACACGCGCCGTCCGGTTAACGTTGCGCCGGTGACGCTGAGTGCGACCGTGGCGGCCGCGGGCAGGGTGAGGGTGCCGCTGACCTTGACCAGGTCATTGGCCGCGCCGGAGGCGTCGCACGCCAGGACCGCGCCGGTGGCAAGGGTCAGGTTTCCGGAGATGGTCAGTGTACCGAGGGCCTGGTTGCCGGGCGCCAAACGGCCGCCGGTCTGCACCGTCACAGGCCGCTTGATCACGCCTGCGCCGCCCAGGGTGGCGTTCGCGGCCACCGTCACCGCCGCCGTACCGTTGCTGATGCCGCCGCTGACCAGCAGCGTGCCGGCGTTCACGTTGACCGGCCCGGTAAAAGTGTTGTTGGCGTGCGAAAGGAAGAGCGTGCCGCCTCCGGCCTTGTTGAGGCCGCCGCTGGTGCCGCTGCTCGCGACCGCACCGCTGAGCACGGCCCAGTCGCCGCTATTTGCGGGGTTGTCGATCACTTGGATCTCGCGCTGGCTGTTCTGGAGCCCGACGGGGTTCTGGAACTCCGTCGGATGGGTGGCGGTGGTCGAGCCGAAGACCAACGCCTGGTTGGCGATGATGAAGTTGGCCGTGCTGGTCCAGAGGAGGGTCTCGCTGGCCCCGCCGATATTGACCGTCAGGTTACCGTTGTAGGCCGCAAAGCCGCCGCCACCGATGTCCCAGTTGACCGTCCCGGCCGTGGTGCCGCGGGCGCGCGTAAAGGTGCTGGCCGCGCCGGCCCCGTCGACCTCGTAGACGCCGCCACGCAGTGTCATGGCGAGGTTCTTGAGCGAGTTGCTGTTTCCAGCCAGCGGATTGTTGTCGGCCAAGCCGCGCACGGCTCCGTCAAAGTAGGCGGTGGCGCCCTGGTTGTCGCCGACTCCTCGTCCGATCTGCCAGACGAACTGGCTCGCGGTGTCGCCGCTGCCGCTGACCTGGGTGTAGGAGAGATTAGCCAGCACCAGCGTGCCCGAGCCGCGCTTGACCTGCGTGCGCGTGCCGCTGTTGTCGGAGACCGTCGTCGCCGCGGCGAGGAGGCCAAGGTCAGCCGTATCCCAGGAGGCGCTGGGTTGGAGTTTGAACGGCTTGCCGGTCTCGCCCAACGCAAGCGTTCCGCCGCGCACCAGCCAGATCAGCGACATGGCCGTCCCGGCATTGGAATGCAGCAGCGCGGCCGAGTCGGATAGGGTGGCGGAGGAACCGGCCACGCCGGTGCTGCCGAGCACGGGCGTGTTGTTGCCACCCAGCAGGAACTTGTACTGGCTGGGCAGGGTGTAGACCCGGCCTCCCGGCATGGATCCAAACAGGTAGCCCGAGACGATCCCGTAGCGGCTGGAGGCCGCCAGGTAGGCCGGCAGTCCCACCGTCTGGGCGCCGGTGGGCAGCGACGCGTTGTTGGTGAAAATGAAGAAGCTGCAGTCCGTGGCTGACTGCGAGTTGATTGTCAGGCCACCGCGCCCGGTGTTGATATAGCGATTGGGCGTGCCGGTGCCGATGCCGGTTGCGTACGACCCGGTCCAGGTATTCAGACCCGCCAGCAGCAGTTCGGCCGGGGCGTTCGCGATCGGGTTAAAGATGCCATTGCTGAGGTTCAGGACGCCCGTGCCGGAGAGGTTACCCGAGATGATCGTCTGGTTGCCTTGCTCGTGCTGCCCGGTCAGGCCGGGGCCGTACATGGTCACGCCATAGGTGCGGCGGTCCGTGAGTACGCCGTTGATGGTCACTTCGACGTCCCCGTCCGCATAGACCTGGCCGTTGACCTTGGCCCAACTGCCGAAACCCCACGGACGGTCCATCAGGGCTCCGGCGGCCAGGCCGGTCGGTTGCGCATCGATCGTCAACTTGCCGCCGCGCGCGGCGAACGACAGGTACGGACCGCCCTGCATCTGGCCCACGCCGGCGCCCCAGGCCGGGTAGCGGGCGAGCAGACTGCCGGTGCCGGACCAGGGCACTCCATCGAGGATCAGGGTGTTGCTGTGCGGACCGTCGGAGAAGTCCAGATTGCCGCTGGGCAACTGGTTGGGGTTGCTGATGGCGGTATTGCTCCGGCTGATGCGCGCGTTACCGCTGCCGACGGCCGGGGTGGTCAGGATGAGCAGGTTGTTGTCGTAACCGCCGGCCCCGTTGTTTGAGAACTTCACCCGGGCGCCGGTGTTGACGGTGAGGGTGCCGGTGTAGACGGTGGGTGTCGTCGCGGAAGTCGACATCTCGGCGGCGCCCGTGACGGTGATGTTGTTGGCGAACACGCTGTTGGCCGGCAGGGCCAGTTGGAATCCGGGGGTGCCGCTCGGGATGGTCACAACCGCCGAGCCGATGGCGCCGCGGGCCGTCAGTTGCAGTACCCCGCCGCTGACCGACACAGTCGCCAGTTCATTGCTGGCAGCCAGCACGGCCGTGCCGCTACCGCTCTTGGCCAGCGCGACCGCTCCGGTGATTGGACCACCGCTGAAGGTATAGGTCCCGGCTGTCGCGCTGATTGTCATCGCCGACGGTGCGGCATTGGCGGTGACAACGATCGTGCCGCCGGCCGTGTTGTTGAACGTGACGCTGTCGCCGTTCGCGAAGGTTGTTGCGGATCCGGTCCAGTTCGCGGTCGCATAGTCCCAGTTGCCGCCTCCGGCGACATTCCAGGTCAGGGCTCCTGCCGTCGCATTCAGAACCCCGCTCGCCAGCAATGCCGCCAGCGCCCATCGCCATTCCCGACTGCTCCATCTGCAGGATTTCATCGCATCCTCTTTACTTGCGTTGTTTTCCGGTTCCCGTTCCTACTCGCCTGTAACTTGAAGTTGTTGCCCGCAGATGGCGCAGATTTTCGCAGATGATGTACCGGGCCACTTGCATGGGGACGGACGGCCCGGAGGACCGTCCTACAGCGCGCCGCTCGGAGCGGCTGTAGCACGGTGCTCTGCGCCGTGCCGTGCGACCAGTTCGTCCGCAACTTGAAAGATGAGCGTTATTCAACTCTTGACGTGAGCAGTTGCCCCTCTCGTTCATTCTGCGGATCACCGACCACCGACCACCGGTCACCGCACCAGCACCGCAGTCCCCGCATCCGGACCGCGCAGCACCACGTCGTTGCCGCGGACTTCCAGGCTGTAGGCGCTGGTGTTGGCCACGCCCGTGACGCTCCAGCCGCTCAGGTCGGTCTGGGCCGGCGCGGAGGTGCCGTCGATCAAAACGCGCCGTCCGGTCACGGTGCCGCCGGTGACGCTCAGGTCGACCGTGGCGGTCGCCGGCAGAGTCAGAGTGCCGCTGACGTTGACCAAGTCGTTCGCAGAAGGGGTGAGGTCGCATGCCAGCACCGCGCCCGTGGCGAGGGTCAGGTTGCCGGAGATGGTCAGTGTACCGAGGGCCTGGTTGCCGGGCGCCAGACGGCCGCTGGTCTGGACCGTCACCGGCCGCTTGATCACGCCCGCGCCGCCCAGCGTGCCTGTCGCGGCCACCGTCACCGCCGCCGTACCGTTGCTGATGGCGCCGCTGACCAGCAGTGTGCCGGCGTTGATGCCGACTGCGCCCGTGAACGTGTTGTTCGCGTGTGCCAGTTCGAGCGTGCCGGCCGGGATGGCCTGGTTCGCGCGGGTGGTGAGGGCGTTCAGGTTGAAGCCGCCTGCGGCAATGACCTGCCCGGTGATCCGGCCTTCGGGCGTCGTGCCGGTTCCCCGCACGGTGGCGAAGAGACGCTGCCCGCTGACGTCGAGGTCGATGCTGTTCACGAAGATCACCGTGGCGTTGGCCGTGCGCGAGCCGAAGACCAGAGGGTAGGATGGGTGCGTGTAGCCGATGCCCGTATTGCCCCAGTCGAAGACCGCGCCTGCGGAGACATTCACCTGACGGTTGGCGCCATGGGCCGCAAAGCCGCCGCCCATGTAGAAGCTGACCTGGCCCGCCGTCGGCGTGGCCGCCGCGTTGCGGGCGAAGTCCGCCGCGCCCAGTTCCAACACGCCGCCCTGGAGATAGAGTGGGAGGACGGCGGTGGAGTCGGTCAGCCCGGTGCCGGTCTCGCGCACCGCGCCCTCGAAGAAGGTCGTTCCGATTCCCGTGCCGAGGTACCACTTGAACTGGCTGCTGGTGTCCGTCGTGCCGTCCAGTTTGGTGTAGGCCACGTGGCGCAGCACGGCCGTTCCGTCTCCGCGCATGCGGAGCGTACGGGTGCCGGTGGCGTCGAGGACCGCGGTGGCGGCACCGGCAATGCTGGAGTCGTAGTTGGCTGCCTCATAGTTGTATGTCGGTTGGAACACCACGGCTCCATTGGTGCCACTTCCCGCCGCGCCCAGTTCAAACACGGCCGGACCCCGTACGAGCAGTTCGAGTACGGCGGTGTCTGCGCTCTGCCCGGAATGCAGGCAAACGACGCTGTCGCGCAACGTGGCAGAGGTTCCGGACGCGCCGCTGGCACCCAGGATTGCGATCGTGCCGCCGTTGTTGCCGCCGAGGGCGAAGCGATAGCCCGGCATCGGGAAATACGCCTCGCCGGTCGGCTTGGCTGTGAAGAGGTAGCCTTGCGTGCCGCTGTAGCGCGAGACGGCCGACAGCCAGGCCGCTGCGCCGCCGTTGCCGCGCGGCATCGCCGCCTGGCCGTCGAACCGCATCAGCATCGTGTTTCCCGACTCGATGTGCAGCGCCGTGCCGCCACGGCCGGTGTTCAGGCTGTAGCTACCGGTGCCGCCGACAAAGAGCGCCGAATTGCAGTAGCTGCCGGTCCAGTTGTTCGTGCCGGCGAGCACCAGTTCGTCATTGGGGTACTTGCCGATCATGCGGATGGCGCCGCGCGAACTACCGGTCCCGGCCGCGACCTGGTCGGTGATGTTCCCGTCAAATCGATTCACGTACGCCTCGTCGTGCGTGCCGGTCAGGCCGGGGCCGATGCCGCAACTGTGGAAGTCTTGGCGCGCGGCCAGTTCGGTGTTCACCGCCGACACCACGCGCGCGTTGGCGTAGAGGCGTATCGCGTTGTCCATCACGCTGTATCCGCCGCTGCCGAGGCCCAACGTCTTGGTGAACCAGGACTTGGCGTTAAGGCCGCCACCGACTGCACCGGAGCCGGCGATCACCAATGGGGTTGTACGCGCCGCGAACCCGCCGCCGCCCGACTGCCATTGGCGGTTTCCCGTGCCGTATCCGTTCGAGTAGTGGTTGGTGAACGCCGTCCACGAGAGGCCGTCGAGAATCATGATGCCGCCCGCCGTGCCCACGTTCATGTTGCCCGTCGTGAACTGGCTGGTTGAGTTGAACGCCACGGCGGCGCGCATGATGGCCAGGTTGCCTGGGCCGCCGATCGTGTTCTGAAGAACGAGCAGGGAAGACGTTGAGTTCCCGAACTGCAGTAACATGCCGGATGGCACGGTGACGTTGCCGGCCAAGGTGACGGTGCAACTGAACGAGGCGATGAGGGCAGTTCCGCCACCGCTGCAGACGAATGGGTTCGTGATGGTCTGTGTCAAATTGTGTACATAGAACTTGCCGCCATTGCCGATCGCGATGGCCTCGCTGGCCGACCCCAGAAAGCTCGCGGCACTGCCGTAGATGTCGACGATGCCGTTCTCGATGATGGGCGTACCGCCGAAAGTAGTCGGCACGCGCAGGGAGAGCAGTCCGCGGCCGGTCTTGCGGATCCGGCCGCCGGAAGCGGTGACGGTGCCGTAGCAGACCAGGCCCTGATCGGGCGAACCGGAGTACTCGTCCCCCGCGATGGCCAGCAGGTTGGTTCCGGACGGGGCCGTCAGCGTGAGGTTGCAGATCAGGCCGTGCTTGCCCTCCGTGCCGCTCAGCTCGGTTCGCGTGATACTGCCGCTGGTAACGGTCAGGGTGTTGCCAGCGGCCTTCAGGTCAAAGCCGACAAGCGTCGTATAGGTCAAGCTGTTGCAGGCCTGGTTGCCGTTAAGGGTGATGCCGCCGGTGTAGGTGGGGCCGGTGGGGAAGGTGACATCGTCGTCGCTGTCCGGCATCCCGTCAGCGTCCGTCCCGGTTGTGAGGCTCCAGTTGTTGGTGGTGGTCCAGAGGCCATCACCGCCGCTGCCGCTCCAACTGAACCCAGCCGCTTGCGCGGTTGTGGTGACCAAGGCACCCAACAAGAGTGTGGCGACGAGTGTCGGCAGTGTCTGCTTGCGCGTATTCATCGTGATTCCCCTTTGATGCATGCGGATACATCTTCCCACGATCCGCTATGGGTGCGCCCATTGGATGGGTGCGCTTGCCGGAAGCTGCCCCACAGCCTCCGACGGTCTGAACTCGAAAGGCACGTGGCTGCCGCTGACGTCGCTCGCACCGCCGCGGCGGCGGTCGATGGTGGCGACAAAGGCGTCCAGAATGCGGTGGGTGTCGATGCCCAGGTAGGCTACACCCGGCAGTCGCGCGGGGATCGACGGGAAGTTGCAGTAGGCGATCACGTCCAGGTCGGCTGGCACGCGCAGCCCGGAATCTTTCACGGCGGCCAGCGTGCCGGCATCGAGGTGGTCGTCGGTGGTGACGATCGCATCGGTGCGCGGGTGGCCGCGCAGCAGCGCCAGCACGGCGTTGTGGGCCCAGCGCGGGTCGCGGTGCGGAACCGCCTGGATGCCGTGCGGGTCGAGCCGCAGACCGCGGGCCGCCAGCCGGTCGCGCAGCAGGGCGTGGCGCTTCGCGTCGGTGACTTCCGTGGTCAGTACGGCCACCTGTCGGCGTCCGCGCTGGAGGAGGTGGTCGCAGGCCTGGTCACAGAACGAGCCGAAATCAACTGTCACGAAGGAGACATCGGGCATGTTCGGCGGGGTGGCGCTGGTGAAGGCGACGCGCGGGAAGGGGGTGGGGAGCGCCAGCGCGTCGTGACGGGCGGTCAACGGCCAAGGCGCCATGGCAAAGATCAGGCCCTTGAAGCGACGGGTGGCCACGGCCTCGCGCAGGCGCTGCGTGTCCGAGCCAACCGGTGGATTGTCGAGCACGCCAAAGTAGGGTTCGAAGCGGTCGTGTCCGATCGATCCCCGTTCGACCATGGCCTGCCGGAGGGCTTCCTCGAAGAGGTTCCACTGCGGGCCGCCAGGGCACCCCAGAAAGGCAACCGCGATGATGTGGTGGCATGGCGGTTCGGGCGCGACAAAAGTTCCGCTGCCGCGCTGGCTCACCACAAAACCCTCACGCTGCAGGTGCCCCAAGGCGCGCTGCACGGTCGCCACGGCGACACCGAAGCGTTGGGTCAGGGCCGAGATGGTCGGCAGGCGATCGCCTGGTGCGAGACGCTGACCGACGATCTCTGACCGCAGCTCCTGAACGATGCGTGCCTGCGCAACCGGCGGCCGGCCTCGGCGCACCGTTGGCGCGGGGGCTTCTTCCGGAGCCGAATCGGCAAGCTGACGGGGGGGGCTCATGGGTGCGCTAACCATACCACTAATTACAACGATATATTAGCATGTCCTTGCCGTAGCGTCAATCGGCCCCAAAACTGCGGGAGTTGGAATGCTGGAACAATGGAAAGTTGAAAGCCTGCCGCGCGGCCGCGCCGCGAACAAACGAGGGGTACTTCGGCTCCAATCGTGGCACGGGCTGGAAGCCCGTGCCACGCTCGCCCTGTGGCGCACGTCGGCCCGACGTGCGTCCCGACGAGCAGGGGCGCCCCAGGCCCTTGAGGCAACCGGTCGGCCCACGCGGCGATGCCGCCTGCCTTACGCCGGCGGCACTTCGGCCGCCGCGGACCGGGTCCAGGAGTCTTTGAGTGTGACGGTCCGGTTGAACACGGGCGCGCCCGGGCGCGAGTCGCGCGCGTCGGCGCAGAAATACCCCACGCGTTCGAACTGCACGCGTGTTCCCGGCGCGGCTTCCGCCAGGGCCGGCTCACAGTAGGCGGGCACGATTTTGACCGAGGCCGGGTTCAGGAACGTCGTGAAATCGCGCATGGCATCGGCCTGCGGGTCTTCGACCGTGAAGAGGCGGTCATAGAGGCGCGCGTCGAGTTTGACGGCATGGCGCGCCGAGACCCAGTGCAGGGTGCCCTTGACGCGCCGGCCATCCGGCGACGTGCCGCCGCGCGAGGCGGGATCGTAGGTGCCGTGGATCTCGACGATCCGGCCCTCGGCGTCCTTCACGACCTGCGTGCAGCGGAACAGGCAGGCGTAACGCAGGCGCACCTCCTGGCCGGGCGCCAGTCGGAAGAACTTCTTGGGCGGCGATTCCATGAAGTCGTCGCGCTCGATGAAGAGCTCGCGGCAGAAGGGCACCGACCGCGCACCGGCGGCCGGGTCTTCCGGGTTATTGACCGCCTCGAAGAACTCGACCTGATCCTCGGGATAGTTATCGATCACGAGCTTGACCGGGTCGAGCACGGCCATGCGGCGTAGCGCGTGGCGGTTCAGGTCGTCACGCAGGCAATGCTCCAGCAGGGCCACGTCGGTGACGCTCTCGTACTTCGACACGCCGATGCGTTCGCAGAATTCGCGGATGGCGGCCGGCGTGTAGCCGCGGCGGCGGAGTCCGCAGAGGGTCGGCAGGCGGGGATCATCCCAGCCGGTCACGCGGCCCTCCTGCACGAGTTGGAGCAGCTTGCGCTTGCTCATCACGGTATAGGTCAGGTTGAGGCGTGCGAACTCGCGCTGCTGCGGCCGGACCTTGACGTCGTTGCGAACGACCAGCAGGCCCATCTCGTCCATGCGATCGATTACCCAGTCGTAAAGCGGGCGGTGCACCTCGAACTCGAGCGTGCAGAGCGAGTGGGTGACCCCCTCGAGGGCATCCTCGATCGGGTGCGCGAAGTCGTACATCGGGTAGATGCACCAGGCCTCGCCGGTGTGGTAGTGGGGCACGCGCAGGATGCGGTAGAGCACCGGATCACGGAAGTGGATGTTGGGCGAGGCCATGTCGATGCGCGCCCGCAGGCAGCGCGAGCCATCGGCGAACTCGCCGCCGCGCATGCGGCGGAAGAGTGCCAGGCTTTCGGCGACCGGACGGTCGCGGAAGGGACTGGGCCGGCCCGGCGCGGTCGGTATGCCGCGATAGCTCTTCCACTCCTCCTGCGACAGGTCGCACACATAGGCGTGACCACGGCGGATCAGCTCCTCGGCCATGTCGTACATGCGCTG